>SVIE01000020.1 GCA_015069625.1 Clostridiales bacterium
TGATTTTTGGTAGGACGGACTTCGATTTCAGGGTCTAAAAGCCCTGTTGGACGGATTAGTTGTTCCACAACCTGCCCTGCTTCACCTAGTTCGTACGTAGCAGGTGTGGCAGACACGCATATCATTTGCCCCACCCTTGCGTCAAATTCTTCAAAGGTTAAAGGACGGTTATCAAACGCAGATTTAAGCCTAAAACCATATTCAACAAGGTTGGTTTTTCTTGACCTATCACCGTTGTACATTGCGCCTATTTGAGGAATAGTCATATGCGATTCATCAATGAATACGATAAAATCCTTAGGGAAATAATCAAGCAACGTAAACGGCGGTTCGCCTATACTTCTTCCATCAAAGTATCTACTATAATTCTCTATCCCCTTACAAAAACCGATTTCTTTTATCATTTCTAAATCGTAATCGGTGCGTTGATTTAAGCGTTGCGCTTCTAAAAGTTTGCCTTCCTTTGTAAAGGCTTTAACTTCTTCTTCCTTGTCCTTTTCTATCATTGCCGTGGCTAAACTTAATTTATCTTCGGCTACGGCATAATGGCTTGCGGGAAATATTACTGCATGTTTTAATTCGGATATTACTTTGCCCGTTACAAATTCCGTTTCGCAAATTCTATCTATCTCGTCCCCAAAAAATTCCACCCTTATAACTATTTCCGTGTTAGACGATGGGAAAATATCAACCGTATCTCCACGCACCCTAAATGATGAACGTGAAAAATCCACGTCCTTTCTAGCGTATTGAATACCAACGAGTTTACGCATCAATTCATCTCTGCCGATATTATCCCCAGGTCTTAACGACACCGCCAAACGATAATATTCTTCAGGTGCGCCAAGCCCGTAAATACAAGATACCGAAGCAACTACAATCGTATCCTTTCGTTCCGCAAGCGAACAAGTTGCAGAGTGACGAAGTTTATCAATTTCGTCATTTATCGCCAAGTCTTTTTCAATATAAGTATCCGAACTTGGAATATATGCTTCAGGTTGATAATAATCGTAATAAGACACGAAGAATTCCACTCTGTTTTCAGGAAAGAATTCCCGGAATTCATTACAAAGTTGTGCGGCAAGCGTTTTGTTATGAGCAATAATTAACGCAGGGCGGTTTACGTTTGCAATAACGTTTGCCATTGTGAACGTTTTACCACTTCCGGTTACACCCAAAAGAACCTGCGTGCGAAGCCCGTCAAGCACTCCTTCCGTTAGTGCTTTTATTGCTTGCGGTTGATCGCCCGTAGGTTTAAATTCAGATTTTAGTTTGAATTTTCTTTCTTCCATAGCCATTATCCTTTTTGCTCGCCTATTATATTATTTTAACATAAATTACCGCTTCTTACAACATGGAATTTACTATTTTTATTATTTATCAAAAAATAAATTTTAAACGACTTACACAATGCTTTGCCTATTTTTCATATGATAATAGTGCAACGCAAGGAGGAATTTATGTGTTCTATTTTTGGCGGTTGCGGAAACTGTAACAACAGATGCAACTGCGCTAACTATATTCGTGGTCCTAGGGGACCTATGGGTCCTGCCGGTCCACAGGGGGCAAGGGGCCCTATCGGCCCACAAGGTGCAACAGGGGCAACTGGTCCACAAGGCCCACAAGGTCCTATCGGATTAACAGGTGCAACAGGGGCAACCGGTCCACAAGGCCCGCAAGGTCCTATCGGATTAACAGGTGCAACAGGGGCAACCGGCCCACAAGGCCCGCAGGGTCCTATCGGATTAACAGGTGCAACAGGCCCGCAAGGTCCGCAGGGTGCAACAGGTCCCGTAGGCGCAACGGGTGAGACAGGTCCGCAAGGCCCTATCGGACCTGCTGGTCCACAAGGCCCAACAGGTGCTACCGGAGCGACAGGTGCTACTGGTCCACAAGGCCCTTCGGGAACGAGCGACGTTCTATATGCAGGTGTAAACACAACTACGGTGGCTACCAACTCTATAATCCCCGTTGAATTGATAAATGCTACCGACGGGACGACAATGAGCGTTGCGGCAAACGAAATTAACGTTACGGAAACAGGCGATTATCTTATTGCCTTTTCAGTTAACGGTTCCGTGCCTACCGATACACTTATTGCATCCCTTTATCTTAACGGTGCACCTATTACGAACGAAACGATTACCCTTTCTTCTGCGGGTTACGTGGTAAGCGGTAGCAAAACCGTGCTTATCCCCGTAACGGCAGGCGAAACTATATCAATTTATAACAACTCAACTGAAACGGCTTCCATATCTAATGCTTCAATCACCATTTTAAAGACTGCCGTTTAATATTAAAAGACGGAATTCATATTCCGTCTTTTTTATTTTTTCACCTTTATAAATTTTTAATTGATTTTTATATGTAATTATATTATACTAGTTTGTAATAGACGCTTATTTGATAAAATTTATCAAATAAATCCTAGTCGCACGGGGATAAAATGGCAGAATTTATTTCAAACCTTATCGGAAACGATTTGTGGGCAACAATCATTATGAGTTGCGTACCACTAATTGAATTAAAAGGTGGTATTGTTTTCGCACGCAGTACGTTTGGATTTTTAGAATCTTTTGGCTTAGCATATTTAGGGTCAACCGTGATGTTTATCCCTATTTTCTTTTTGCTTATTCCTATTCTTAATCTTTTTAAGAAAATTAAATGGTTCAAAAAACTTGCGGACAAAGCAGAAAATTACGTTAAAGAAAAGGCGGATAATGCCGTTGAAAAACAAAAATTAAAAGGCAAATCTTCCAAATTTAGCGATACTTTTATTAAACAAATTGCCGTTTTTATTTTCGTTGCAATTCCACTTCCTATGACTGGGGTTTGGATGGGAACCGCTATCGCCGTTTTCTTAAACCTTAAATTTAAGGACACTATTTTACCTATCCTTTTAGGCAATCTTATCGCAGGGCTTATTATTTCTGGTCTTGTTGAACTTTTCCTTGCCATTTGGACAATTAAAGCATTAGATTATATCCTTTACGGTTTGTTTGCTCTTGCTTTGATATTACTTATTGTTACCATAGTTAAGGTTCTTAAACAAAAACCACAGACGGAAAATAAAACTGAAAACAACGAAAAGGAGTCTAACTAATGGGATTTTTTAGTTGGTTAAAGAATATTGCCCTTATTAAAAAACCACGCAAAATTAGGTTAGGGCTTGCATTAGGCTCGGGTGGAGCAAAAGGTTTTGCTGAACTTGGTGCAATTAAGGCGTTTGAAGAAAACGGCATTGAATTCGACGTTATTGCAGGAACGAGTATAGGCAGTATCATAGGTGCTTTTTACGCTAACGGGTACACTTCTTCAGATATCGGGGAAATGTTAAGGCGTATCGATTTTGGCGACATCACAAACACCTTCATGCTTAAAATGGACACCGCAGGGCTTAACGGCGTTATTGAAAAAAACCTTGGGGTTAATAACATTGAAGAATTAAAAAAACCGTTTAGAACGGTTGCAACACATTTGGATTCAGGCGAAGCAAAGGTATTTAGCGAAGGGGACGTTTCAAGTGCGCTTTGCGCTTCGTCTTGTATGCCACCATTTTTTAAGCCTGTTATTATTGACGGCGAAAGATACATAGACGGGGCGTTCGTTAACTCCGTCCCTGCTGACCTAGTTAAACAAATGGGCGCAGATTACGTGGTGGGAATCGACCTTTCCACAAGAGATGCAAAGCCGTCTATCCTATCCCAAATATTCCCCACCTATCAAAGCAAGGTTAAAGAACCTTGGGCTATCGGTTATAAACATAGCAACGTGATGCTTCATCCAGACCTTACGGGTTTTTCCGCCGTTTCCTTCTCTTCAGGCGACAAGATGTTTGAAATCGGATATAAAACGGCTTTGGAATTTATCCCCACAATTAAAAACGATATTAAAAACTTAAAAATAAAATAGTTTTATTTTTACTAATGATAAAATCAAACGTCATCTTATCCGTGTTAGTCTTCTTTTGCACAATATTTTTTGTCGCTTGCGTTTCTAACACGCCTAACAAACTAAATATATCTTTTCACAACTCTCCAAGTGGCTTTGACGTTATCTTAACCGAAAAAGATAATTGCCAATTTATTTTCTGCTATGCAAAAGATGATGACTTTTATAATGACGTTGATAGCGAACTTTCGCAACTTAATACGGAAAATCCGATTAATCTTGCCGTTTGTAATTATTCTGATTTTTCTTCCGCTTGCATTAGTTCTTTAATACGTAATTATCCGATAGGCACTATATTTTTACCAACACCTATTACCACTAGCGAACACGATAAGTTCGTAACACTAAAAAGATTATTTAATTCAAGCAATACAAGTTACAAAGTGGTTAACGTGTCTGAATTTATTGACGATAGTTTTTGCGTTAGATTATTTAACCCTATGCCCCAAAAAAACACTAACTCTTCTGCGCTATCCTTCGTTATAACTTTTGATAATTGCTCGTTTGGCTTTTTATTAGGAAACGAAAATAATCAAAAGATTAGTGCTTCACTTATAAATATGGCACTTAGTGATAATATTTCCACTATGCAATATGCCGTTAACTTAGATTTTCTTGCTATTATTCCAAAAAACAAACCGAACGAAAGCGTTCTCGACCTGTTAACGGCGAATAATCTTTACGTTTCAAAATATACGGAGTTTGTTTTGGAATCAATTTACGATAATTTACCGCTCACCACGGTTTATACTGATAAAATATATAAAAACTTATCACTTTCGGTGACTGAAAATAATTTACTTTCCATTACCACCGATTAAGGAGAACTTATGATAGATTTAGTTGCACTAAAAAAAGAATTTGAAAACTGCCCTTGTGGAGTTAAACACGAACTTAACGTTAAAGATATTCGTGTCGGTAGCAAAATAACTTCAAAAACGGGTGAAATATTAAAAGAAAACAACTTCCCCACTAATATACTTTTCGTTGCAGATAAAACGACGCTTGCCGTTTCAGAAGGAATTTTAGATGCGCTTAAAGATTTTAATCTCACTTTTAAGATTTACGAAAATCTCAGAGAAGCAACAGTTAGCGAAGTTAACGTAATTAAATCCTTGCTTAGTAGCGTGGACGGGGTTATTTCGGTTGGGACAGGCTCGCTTAACGATATATGCCGTATGGCGTCCGCTGAACTTAATAAACCCCTTTGTATTTTTGCAACCGCTCCTTCTATGGACGGGTTCGCTTCCTATAACGCTCCTTTAACCGACGGCAACTTTAAGGTTACGTATAGTGCAAAAACTCCCGAAGTTATTATTGCGGATACCGCTATTCTTGCTTCTGCTCCCAACATTTTAAAGGGTGCAGGCTTTGGCGATATGGTTGGTAAATACGTTGGGCTTATCGATTGGCAAGTTTCACACCTTATTACAGGCGAATATTATTGCGAAAAAGTTGCTTCGCTTACTAAAAGTGCAACCGATAAAATTATGGCGTTAGCAGATAGGGTTACGCTTAATGATGAAGAAAGTGCAGGGGCTGTGTTTGAAGCGTTGCTTTTAACAGGTATCGGCATGAGTTTTACAAAAACTTCACGTCCTGCAAGTGGCACGGAACATATTTTATCACATTTTTGGGAATGTAAAAAATTGCTTGACGGACAACTTTCCGATTTCCACGGCAGAAAGGTTGGCGTGGCTACACTTCTTATTATGGATAAATACGCTGAACTTCTTAAAAAGCAATCGGTTAAAGCAAAACCAGAAGTTATCGACTGGGACGACGTTTATGCAAACTACGGTGCACTCTCCGACGAAGTTAAAAAACTAAATACCCCTGATACTATTACCGACGGAATTGAGCCCCGCCTAATTGAAGAAAACTGGCAAAAAATACGTGAAATAATTTCTTCCGTTCCTTCAAAAGAAGAAATTCGTACGGCAATGATTAAAGCGGGTGCGCCCACTACTACCGAAGAAATTGCCGTTAGCGACGACCTTAAAAAACAAGGACTTAAATACCACCCGTATATGAGAAGACGTTTATCTTTATACCGTCTATCTTATATGATTAAGGACTAATATGGATATTCAAAAAATGCTTTCAAAAATGCGCAAGGGAGTTACCGCCTATAAAATGATAAGCGACGGCGATAAGATTGCCGTTGGCGTTTCGGGTGGAAAGGACAGTTTACTTCTCCTTTGGCTTCTTGCAGAATACAGGCGTTTTTCTCCCGAAAGATTTGAACTTTCGGCTATTTCTGTTGATTTGTGTTTTGATGGTGTTGAAACCGATTATACGGATATACAGGCCTTTTGCGATAAACTTTCCGTTCCGTTCTATATTGAGCGCACACAAATCGGGCAAGTGGTTTTTGACGTTAGAAAAGAAAAAAGCCCGTGTGCACTTTGTTCTAAAATGCGCAAGGGTGCTTTATACGACGTTGCTAAGAAAATCGGTGCAAACAAGGTTGCACTAGGTCATCATGCCGACGATTTGATTGATACGTTTATCCTTTCACTCTTATACGAAGGTAGGCTTTCCACCTTTGCCCCAAAAAGTTATTTAGACCGCACAAATCTCGTTTTAATTCGTCCTATGATATTTATTGAAGAAATGGACGTTAAGTCGTTTACCCACCTTCTACCCGTTAAAAAAAGTTGTTGCCCTGCAAACACAAACACCAAACGTGAATACGCAAAGACGCTTATTTCACATATCGGCACGGAAGTTAAAAATATACGAGAGATGATTTTCACCGCACTAATTCACCCCGAAAGATACAACCTTTTCGACAGGTTTGAAAGTGAAATTGACAAGTTTTAATTATAAACAATTTATAAAAGGAAGAGCGCAGTTTTTTAACTGCGCTCTTCCTTTATTCTTTATAATATCCTAATTCTTTTCAATGTATGCAATAACGCTAACGCCTGTGATTTCTTCAAGTTCTTTTGAACTTTTAAACTTATTATCAAGCACGTAACGTAAGAACACGAAAGCAACTGAACCAACAAGTCCGATTATTAAGCCCGTAACTACAAATTTAACACCGTCGTGGAAAGACGATACGTTAAATTCTCTTTGGGTTTCGGTCAATATAAATTCTTTTGCTGGAACGTAATCAGGCCCCTTTTCTTTAAGCACCCTATCCCCTGCTTCAACAAACGTTTTTAATTTGTTTTTAGCAAGTTCTGGCGAAGCGTCCGTATAGCGCATACTGAATATCAAACTGTTATCATTGTGCGAAATACCAACAGAACCTAAATTTATTCTACCTTGTCCTTTATAAATTTCATTTGCTACCTTTTCAACCTTTGGACTTGCAATAATTTCCGTTACGGTTGGAAGATATAATTTTGAAAGCGAAATATCTGTTGCAGAGTTTGTTTCGTCAACCGTGCTATCAAGACTTATACTTAAAAGCACACTACACGTTGCCGTATATTTGGGTTTTGAAGTTAAAAATCCATATACGGCTGCAATACCGCCAACTAAAATTGTAACTATAAGAATAAGCCATATGTTGCGATATAACAACTTCCAAATAGGAAATGATGCAATTTTACTAAGTGCGTCCGTTTCTTCCTGATTTTGTTCAGGGGCTACGTTATTTTTTAAAAGTTCTTCACTCATTTTCTATTCCCCCTGATCAGCAATATACGCAAGAAGGCCAACGCCTGTAATTCTTTCTAACTCTTCTCTCGTTCTAACAGAACGGTTGAAAACGTTTACTAAATAAATAATTACTAATGATGCAACAAGTCCTACAATCGCAAAAATCATTATTATGTTCGTTTTATCAACATATCCAGAAATTGAAGTTCCTTCAGATAAGTCGTTAAAATATATCGTGGCATTTCCAAAATACTTAGAATATATCGTCGGGTTTCCGTTTTTATCTAACGCTTTAACGTTTGCTTCAAGTTCAACCGCAACGATTATTAGTTTTGCTTTAATCTTTGTTTCCGCAAAAATAGGATCGGTATATCTAATATTAATGGCAAAATTATCACCGTTTTTTTGTGCAGTCGAAGCAGACATACGTGATGAAACGATATCTTTATTTTTATACGTATTTTCACCTAGGTATTTAACAGGTGCTAATTCAGGATAAACTGCCGTTTCTCCTTCCTTTAATCCCCTTTCGCTTTGCTTAATAAAGGTCGCAAACTTATCAACGTCCGTTTTACCACTCTTTTTGAATTCTTTGTAATAGTAGTTTGCACGTTCCATAACACAACCTTCATCACAGAAATCAACGAATGTTGAAATATATGATTTAGTAAGCGTAACGTTACTATAACTGGATTGTTCGGTAAATTCTGCCTTGTAAACAGTTTTGCAAGTTGCCGTATAAGTGGGTTTAACAAGATTTGCATAAACCACGCCAACAAGCGCTGCAACTAATGTTACAACGACAATAAGCCCCCAATATCTTCTAAGAAGGGAAAATATTTTTTGAACTATACCGTCTGGCAATTTGGTGTTTTGTTGTTCCATTAAGAACAGTCTCCCTTTTGTATTAGTAAAACTAATATTATTACTATATTATATTTAACATTTTATGTCAAGTCTTTTCAGATTTTTATCTTTGATAAACTTTACCGTTTTCAAATGTTATTTGCCCGTCGCAAACGTTTAACGCTTGCTTTTTATGAGTTATTATGATAACCGTTTTATCGTTTAACTTTTTAAGTTCGGTTAAAAGTGATGCTTCCACTTGTTCGTCAAGCGCACTAGTTGCTTCGTCGAGTAACATTATCGGAGCATCTGAAAGTATTGCCCTTGCTATTGCAAGCCTTTGAATTTGACCTTCGGAAAGTCCTAATCCTTTTTCCCCTACAATCGTATCTATTCCGTCTTTTAGTTCGCTTATAAATCCGTCTGCTTGACTAATTTTTAACGCTTGTTCTATCTGCTCATCCGTGCGCTTTCCAACAAAGAAAGTTAAGTTATCTCTAATGCTTCCGCTAAGAAGCATATTGCCTTGCGGAACAAAGGAAAATAAACTTCTACTCTCTTTGCCTATGCTTTGCTTTTCGCCTGATTTTAGTTGTAAACTTAAACTCCCGCTATCAATAGGATAAACGCCAAGTAGCAGTTTTATCATTGTACTTTTACCTATTCCAGAAGCACCTGTAATAGCGATAAATTCTCCCTTTCGGATACAAACGTTCATATCCGAAATAACGTTTTCACCATCATACCCAAAAGCAACGTTTTCAAAATTGATTGAATATAAATTTTCATAAGTGCTTGTAGCATCAACGTAATTAAACGAGCCTTCGTCTTCCACCTTTTCAAGTTCAATTACACGTTCAGCAGAAGCAAGCATAGCGTAATACTTAGGAATTACGTTGGAAATTGATGCAAACGGAACTTGAACGTTGTTGATGAGTTGCAAGATAGCCATTAGCGCACCGTAACCCATTACACCACTAAAAATTTGAACAGCACCATAAATTAAAGCAAACAAATAACCTGCGCTAAAAATCATATTGTAGGTTGCGTGCCCTATAACAGAATAATTCCTTCTGCGCATTTTGATTTTGAAATTTTCTTCCTGCATTTCATCTGCACGCCCAACCACTTTATCATTAGCGGAAAAAGCTTTCACGGCAAGCAAGTTTTCAATGCTTTCTTGCATAAACGAACGATATCTGCCTTCCGTTTCTTGCGAACTCTTATGCAGTTTTTTAAGTTTTTCACGCATTAAAGATATCACCAAGAACACCAAAGCACCGGCTACGACAAAGGCAACGGCAAATATCCAGTCAAGATAAATTAAAGCAACAACCGCTAAAATCAACCTTGAAAATGCAGAAACAAACGTTGGCACTATGCTTGTTATTCCATCAGTTACAACGTTTATATCCGCCGTCAATCTATTAATAAGTTCCCCACTATGATAACCCGTTATTTTGCCGTATGATTTCGATAAAATTTCGCTAAAAATTTTAGACCTTAATTCCACGTCTAAACGGCACTTAACGTGCTCGGTTAAGCCGTTGATTAAAACCCTAAATACAAATTGAAGAACAACGATTATGCCAAGTGAAATTCCACCCCACGTAAGCCTAGTCGTTTCTTTTGCAACCGCCCCGTCGATAACCGCCTTGACCGCAAAAGCAAACATCACCGTGAGCATGGCGAAAAACACGTTCATTAACATGAGCGTGATTAACTTCCACTTTACCTTAGCGGAAACTTTCATTAGCCATTTTATTGCGGTGCGATCTTTCATTTTTATTCTCTGTTATCTACTGTGTAGGTCGGAACAAGTTCATGTACCAACTGTTTCATTTTGTCCGTTTCGTTATATGCTTGTTCGTATAATTCTTTGATTTTGTTGAAAAGATTTTCTTCATCTATATCAAGCGGTTTTCCGATAGAAATCATATCGTTTGCCGTTTTTTGAAGTCCTTCTTCTTCCATTAGTCGTTCTTCATAAAGTTTTTCACCTGGGCGAAGTCCGATAACTTTAATATCAATATCTTCATACGGCGTAAATCCTGAAAGTTTAATCATATTAACTGCTAAATCGTAAATCTTCACAGGCTCACCCATATCGAGAACGAATATTTCACCGCCCTTTGCGTATGCCCCTGCTTGCAATACTAAACTTACCGCTTCAGGAATTGTCATAAAGTATCTTACGATACGCTTGTCCGTTATGGTAACAGGACCACCTTCTTGAATTTGGCGACGGAAAAGTGGAATTACAGAACCGTTCGAGCCTAAAACGTTACCAAATCTTACGGCAACGTATTCGGTGTCGTAACGATTATTCATTGTTTGAATAATCATTTCGCAAATACGCTTGGTTGCGCCCATAATGTTGGTTGGGTTTACAGCCTTATCCGTACTAATTAAAATGAAACGCTTAACCCCGTTTTTACCTGCGGCTTCCGCAACCTTAAACGTTCCGCTAACGTTATTTTTAACCGCTTCGTTAGGGCTTGTTTCCATAAGCGGTACGTGTTTATGCGCCGCTGCGTGGAACACGATTGCAGGTTTATATTTTTTGAATAAATCGTTTACTTTTTTACTATCTCTTACACTTCCGATAAGCACTAGTAGGTTAAGGTCTTTATGCTTTGATAAAAGTTCTTGTTGGATATCATATGCATTGTTTTCATAGATGTCGAAAATAATAAGTTGCTTTGGCGAGTGATCTGCTATTTGGCGACAAAGTTCGCTTCCGATTGAACCGCCACCCCCTGTTACAAGCACAACTTGATCTTCAATGTAGCCCATGATTTCATCAAGGTTAACTGATACTTGTTCTCTACCTAAAAGGTCGGTTATACTTACGTCTTTAATTGCAGATGCAGAAAGTTCACCGGTAGCAAATTGATAAGTTCCCGGAATTATTTTTACTTTACACCCCGTATCTTTACACTTGTTTACAATATTGCTAATTTCCTTTTTGGTTGCCGTAGGAATTGCAATAATAATTTGACTTGCATTGTATTCTTTTGCGTAATACTTAACGTCTGTGGTTGTTCCAACGATTTTAACCCCGTTAATAAACTGACCGATTTTATTTTTATCGTCGTCTAAAACGCATACTGGATACATTTTAAGTTTATCCGACGTTTTAAGTTCACGAATTAACGTTACGCCCGCAGCACCGCCACCGATAACGATTACTCTTTCACCGTGGTGAGAACCTGAATTATGAAGTCTATTCATAAAGTACACGTAAAATCTATATATAAATCTTGTTGCAACGAGTTCGGCAAAATATAAAGCCGTCATAATAATCGCCCAACCGATTCGTAATTCATTGCTAACAAGTGAAATAACAATAAACCATACACCCATACACGCTGATGCGCATACGATTTTTATGCCTTCGGCTATACCTGCGTATTTCCAAATGTTTGCATATAAACCAAACACAAGCGAAAATGCGATTGCAAAGACAAACGTTGACGCAAACCACCATGCGTTCTCTACAATTGTATCACCGATATTCATTTCCACTAACAATATAGAAAACACCCATGCGATAACAACTGAAAAAATATCTAACGCTACAAACGCCGTTATCTTACTGCTCTTTTTCATACGCTTTTTCCTTCTTTTATCATTTCTTCCACCGCCATAGAAACGGTTTTAACGTCTAATCCGTTTTCTTCAAGTTGCTCTTTAACACTTCCATGTTTAATGAACTTATCTTGAACACCAAACGATTTTACTTTCGCTTGTATCTTACGGTCAGCATAATACCCTATCACCATTGCTCCGAATCCGCCCGTTTTAACGTTTTCTTCAAGCGTGATTATAGGCATATCTTTAATTTGTTCTAGCATTTCGCTATCAAGTGGTTTGATACTTCGTGCATTTATAACTTTTACTTTACCCTTAAACTCTTCTGCAACGGAAGTTGCAAGCGAAATCATTCTCGGCCCTACCGCCAAAATTGCAACGCTTTCTCCTTCACGACAAATAGTCCAATCAGGTTTTATAAACTTTTTGCTATCCTTATATTCATACACCTTTTCATTTGGATATCTAATTGCAACCGGTCCATTTACAGATAACGCATAATCTAACATTTCCGAAAGTTCGTTTTTTGAAGTCGGTGCTAGCACGGTTAAGTTTGGTAAGTGAGATAGATAACTTAAATCAAACACCCCTTGATGAGTTTTCCCGTCTTCACCAACGAGCCCAGCCCTATCAATGCAAAATATCACAGGCAAATTTTGAATACAAACGTCGTGCAAAATTTGATCGTATGCACGTTGTAAGAAAGTGGAATAAACACACACGATAGGCTTAATTCCACTCGCCGATAACCCTGCTGAAAAGGTTACTGCATATTCTTCTGCAATCCCCACGTCTATTACGTTCTTTGGATATAAGGTTGCAACGCTATTTAGTCCTGTTCCGTCTTTCATCCCAGCAGTTACTGCCACAACGTTTTTGTTTTCTTCCATAACAGAACAAAGTTTTTCACCAAGTGCTAAAGAAAACATCCCCGTGCTTATCTTCATATCTTTGCCAACGCCATGATATTCAGTTGCATTTTCTTCCGCTTTGTCGTGCCCTTTACCTTTGGTTGTTTTTAAGTGTAAAAATACTGCACGTTGTTTTGCCGTTTCTTTTACACGCATTAGTATTTTAACCGTTTCAGCCACATTGTTGCCGTCGATTACACCAACGTATTTGAACCCAAACTTCTCAAAGTAGTTATTTTTATTGAACACACGTTTGATGAAGTTTCTAATCTTTCTTAAAAATTGAGTTATGAACGAATCCCTAAAAACTTTCTTAAATGCGCTTTTCCCTTTTAAGTAACTCTTTTTCGTAGTCCCTTTGGAAATAAACTTATAAAACCCGTTTTTGTTTCGAGATATCGACATCTCGTTATCATTTAGAATAACGATTAAATTTTTAGGCTTTTGTTCAGAAGACGTTAACGCTTCCATATTAAGTCCGTTTACAAACGAACCGTCACCAACGATAGCAATAACACAATAATCATCACCTATTTTATCTCTGCCTTCACATAACCCTAACGCTTGGGAAAGCGAAGTTCCCGCATGCCCTTCGGTAAAGCAATCGTATTCACTTTCTTCTCTATCGGGAAAACCTGAAAGTCCGTTTGCCATACGAATAGTATCAAAACAATCCGCCCTGCCCGATAAAAGTTTGTGTGCATAGCATTGATGACCAACGTCGAAAATAAGTTTATCTTTTGGGAAATTGAAAACTTTATAAAGGGCAACCGTCGTTTCCACTATGCCAAGGTTTGACGCTAAGTGTCCACCGTTACTGTTTATCGTTTGAATTATCCTTTCACGGATTTCGCCCGACAAATCGCTAAGCTCTTTAATATTTAATTTTTGCAATTTTTCGGGTGTTAATTCCGTGGATAAAATGGACATTTTTTACTTTTCCTTAAAACAATACTTTCGCATTATTATCTATTATATTATTCTATCTCTATATAATATAATTGTCAATAGTTTTCGATAAAATTCGCTTCATAGCGCACTATTTTCGGCTTGACTACACTTTATAATTACTGTACAATATAGAAAGTTAAAGGGGGTTTTTATGGATACAAAAAGCATTAAACAATTCGCAAAATTAATATTAAAGTTCGGTGTAAATCTGCAAAACGGACAATGTTTTGAACTTTCTTGCCCCGTAACCGAATATAAGGTTGCAAGAATTTTTATAGATACTGCTTACGAAATGGGCGCAAAATACGCACGTGTGCGCTGGAACGACGAAAAAGTTGACGCTTCCACCTATCTTAATGCTGATGAAAAGACGCTAACGAACGTTCCCAAATGGTTTGTTTTAAGTAAAAATGAACTTGTAGAAAAAAATTTCTGTTACGTGGCGATTGCGGCAGACGACCCGTATGCGTTTAAGGGTGTGCCCGAAGATAAAATCGCACGTATCGCAAAAGCAAGAAGTAAGGCACTTAAAAAGTTCTCCGATACGGTTATGGCAAACGGCATAAGATGGTGCGTGGTATCCGTCCCTACCTTACAGTGGGCAAAAACTGTGTTCCCAAACAGCAAAAAGCCAGAGAAAGATTTATGGCAAGAAATCGTTAAAACTATGCGCCTTGACTGTGATAATCCCGAACAAAAATGGCAAGAACACGTTGATAATTTAATTAGACACGCAAGCCGATTAAACGACTTTAATTTTGAGTTTCTACACTTTAAGAACTCGCTTGGAACAGACCTTAAAATAGGACTTGCAGAAAATCACGTTTGGCTTTCCGCTTTGGAAAAGGCAAAAGACGGCGTGGATTTTATTGCAAATATGCCGACCGAAGAAGTTTTCACCGCCCCACACCGCTTAAAGGCGGACGGAAAACTTTATTCTGCTATGCCACTCGTTTATAATGGAAACATAATTGATAAATTTTCGTTAACCTTCAAAGAGGGCAAAATCGTGGATTATTCCGCAGAAAAAGGTTATTCGACACTTAAAGGTCTTATCGAAACGGATAGCGGAACACTTCGACTTGGTGAAGTTGCGCTTATCGGTAAAAATTCGCCGATAGCAAAAAGTGGAATTTTATTCTATAACACCCTTTTTGATGAAAATGCAAGTTGCCATTTAGCAATAGGCAAAGCATACCCCACCACTATTAAAAACGGCAGTTCGCTTTCCACAACCGAACTTAAAGACTTAGGAGCAAACGATTCGGTTGAACACGTTGACTTTATGATAGGAACAGACGATTTAACGGTTACGGGAATTACCAAAAATGGTGAAAAAATCCCCGTATTTACCGACGGCGACTGGGTGATTTAATTAAAGATTAAAACAAAAAACGGCACTATTCGTGCCGTTTTTTTGTTTGTCTTTTTAACTGATTATTTCTTTACGTTAACGGTTAGAATTCCAGAAATTCCACCGACAATAATACCAAAGATAATGTCTAATAAAAAGCCTAGACCAAAGGATATTCCGCTAGTTGCAAGCGCAAAAGCAAGGTATGTTATTATGTTTGTTATACCACCGATTAACCCGCCTTTTATAAGCCCTTTTCCGTCTCGCACAAAGAAAAAACAACCTAAAAACACCGATAATAGTTTTATAAATTGATTAACGGGCTTTATTACAACGACAGGTAAAGTTGCAATATGAATTATAAGCGCAAACAATAACACCCCTATAAAGTTTACGATTATCGCTAAAAATATCCCTTTTACGACCGATAAAATTTCTATTCTTCTTTGTTCCAAAATAAAAACCCCCGACTACTTACGTTTATAAGTATGCCAAGGGTTTTAAGATTATTCTAAATAATATTATTCTTCCGTTTTAGTTTCTTCAACTGGTGCTTCTACTACTTCGGGAGCAGGTTCTTCAACTTTAACTTCTTCTTTTACTACGGGTTTTTCTTCCGTTTTTACAGGAGTTGCAGGGGTTGAAGCTGCTGCGCTACCCGTTTGATAAATTGCGCCTTTGTCAAACTTGATATAACACTTGTTGTTTTCTGTTCCGGTTTCAAGAATAAACGTGTTTTCTGCGTCATTTACTTCTACTAAATATCCGCAAATGCCACCGATAGTCTTAATCTTAATACCTGGTTGCAAGTTGTTCATCATTTCTTGCGCTTCTTTACGTTTTTTCTTGTTTGCAAAAGTTTGCCATACGAAAAGGCCGATAATTGCAACAACGATAACCGCCATAATGATATACGTCATAGTATTATCTTTTGGTGTTTCTGGGGTTGTTGTGGTTTCTAATAAATTAAAAAGCATTTTTTAACTCCTCTATTTTTGATTAAATATATTTTAATGCATTTTCTCCTTAAATGCAAGTATTTTTTATTATTTTTGCCTTGTTTTACCATTTATTATGGCCTTACGTAGGTTTTTCCCGTGTCAGAATAAAACTTTTCGACAAATTCTGTAAAACAATCGGCAATTATCGCTTCACGCATTTCTTTCATCAAGTTGTTAAGATAGGTTATATTGTGAAGACTTAACATCATTGAGCCCATCATTTCGTTAACGTTGATTAAATGCCTTAAATACGCCTTTGTGTAGTTTTTGCAACAATAACAATCACACTTGTCGTCAAGCGGCGAAAAATCTTCTTTATACATGCCGTTTCTTACCACAACTTTGCCGTTATGCGTAAGCGCTGTTCCATTTCTGCCCACCCTTGTTGCAAGCACGCAATCAAACATGTCTATACCCCTTTTAACCCCTTCAACAAGGCAATCGGGACTGCCAACGCCCATTAGATAACGTGGAATATTAGTGGGGTAATGCGGAAGCATTTCGTCCATTATTTCATACATCAACGGCTTGGGTTCGCCAACGGATAATCCACCTATTGCAATACCGTATTTAGCGTAAGGAATAGTTGCTTTAAGGCTTTCTAAACGCAAGTCTTTATACATATTTCCTTGCACGATAGGGAATAATGCTTGATTGTCATTCTGATGCTCTTTAACGCACCTATCTAGCCATTTAAGAGTTCTTGTCATGGCTTCTTTAGAGCGTGCGTGAGTTGCCCCGTAAGGCGAACATTCGTCGAACGCCATTATTATATCCGCACCAAGATTGTTTTCAATTTGAATAGCCTTTTCTGGCGTAATAAAATGCAAACTACCATCTACGTGCGAGTTGAAATATACACCTTCATCCTTTATCTTGTTAAGTTTTGCAAGTGAGAAAACCTGAAAACCACCACTATCTGTAAGTATCGGTCTATCCCACGCCATAAACTTATGAAGTCCGCCTGCGGATTTAACTATTTCATCCCCTGGTCGCATAAATAGGTGATAGGTGTTTGCAAGAATAATTTGCGTTTTTGCATCTTTTAACGATTGCGGTGTTACACCTTTAACCGTTGCTTGCGTTCCAACAGGCATAAAAGTTGGCGTTAAAATATCCCCGTGCGGTGTGTGAAGAATACCTGCACGTGCGCCTGTTTTACTATCCTGTTTAATTTGTTCGTAGTAAAATTTTTCCATATGTTTTCCGTAATTTTATTATCTGTTTTATTACTGTTTATAGTTTAGTATGATGGTTTTAGAACAAGCAAGACAAGGCTCGCTCATTATTTTAATGTACTGTATGTTTTTAGAAACAAGTTAGGCAAGGCTCGCCATTATTTTAGTATGATGGTTTTAGAAACAAGTTAGGCAAGGCTCGTGAAGTGTTTTGGATGAGATAAGCCTTTTTGGCTATCGAAGTCAAAACACGAAACAGAAACGACGCATAACGAAGTTTATAAAATCATCATAGCATCTCCAAATGAGAAAAACCTATATTCTTCCGCCACCGCAGTATTATAAATTTCAAGTATTTTTTCTCTGCCTGTTAAAGATGCGACAAGCATAACCAAGGTGGACTTTGGAAGGTGGAAATTCGTTATTAAACTATCAACACACTTGAACTTATAAGGTGGATAAATGAAAATTTCCGTGTTTGCTTTGGTTGGCTTAACAAATCCGTTTTCGTCGGCTGCGCTCTCTAACGTTCTTACGCTAGTTGTTCCAACGGCAATAACCCTTCTACCTTCACGTTTAGCACGGTTTATTTTTTCCGCTGCAACTTCATCAATTTCATAATATTCCGAGTGCATGTGATGACCTTCAACGTCATCTACTTTAACAGGTCTAAACGTGCCGAGCCCAACGTGTAAAAGTACGTCTGCTATCTCAACACCCATGTCTTCAAGTTCTTTATTAAGACGCTCTGTAAAGTGCAAGCCTGCGGTTGGTGCTGCGGCTGAGCCATCTACCTTTGCATATACCGTTTGATATCTTTCTTGGTCTTTAAGTTTTTCGGTTATGTACGGTGGAAGTGGCATTTCGCCAAGACGAGAAATTATATCTTCAAACACACCGTTAAAGGAAAAACTTACTATTCTGCTACCTGCTTCTTCCACGTTAGATAATACTTTAAGCGAAAGTTCATTAGATAGCACTAGTTCTGCACCCGGTTTTGCCTTTTTCCCTGGTTTAACAAGCACTTCCCAGTCTGTTAAGTTTAATCTTTTAAGCAAAAGCACTTCTACTTTGCCACCGTTTTTGGTGTAACCAAACATTCTTGCAGGCAATACCCTTGTGTTGTTTCTAACGAGCAAATCACCCTTTCTTAAAAAGGAAGGGAGATCGGAAAAATGCTTATGTAATATTTTATCTTCTTCTCTTGAATACACTAAAAGCCTTGACGAATCCCTTGGGTAAACGGGAGTTTGAGCAATTAAGCGTTCAGGAAGATAGTAATCAAAATCACTTGTTTTCATCGTTTTTATCTAAGCCGTAAATGGAAAGTTGTTCTATTTTGCCTTTTGGCATTTGAAGTCCTATATGTTCGTATCCTTTAGCGCAAAGCACCCTACCACGTGGCGTTCTTGCAATAAACCCTAATTGCATTAAATATGGTTCATAAACGTCTTCAATGGTAACGGCATCTTCATTGATAGTTGCGGCAAGCGTGTCTAACCCACATGGCCCGCCACCAAATTTTTCCGCCATTGAAGTTAGCATTTTAACGTCGGTTGCATCAAGCCCTAAATCATCAATCTCTAACATTTCTAACGCACGTTTCGCATCTGAAAGTTCAATTTGGCTATGCCCCATAACCACCGAAAAATCACGCACTCTACGAAGTAGTCTGTTCGCAATTCTCGGTGTGCCACGGCTACGCTTTGCTATTTCTTCACTAGCCTTTGGATCTATTTTTACCGAAAGCATCTTTGCTGAACGCCTTACAATCTCGGAAAGTTCTTCGATTGAATAGGTTTCTAAACGGCATATCACCCCGAACCTATCACGTAGCGGAGAAGAAAGCATGCCCGCCCTTGTGGTTGCGCCAACAAGCGTAAACTTTGGAAGTCTTAACTGAACGTTCTTTGCCGAAGGACCTTTGCCGATTATAAAGTCTAACTTATAATCTTCCATTGCGGGATATAAAATTTCTTCAACGTTATGGTTTAAGCGGTGAATTTCGTCTATAAATAAAACGTCGTTTTCATTAAGGTTAGTTAAGATTGCCGCAAGGTCGCCCGCACGTTCTATTGCAGGCCCGCTCGTTACTTTTATTTGCGTGCCAAGTTCACTTGCAATAATGTGCGCAAGTGTGGTTTTACCAAGCCCTGGAGGGCCGTACAAAAGTACGTGATCTAAAACGTCTTTACGGAGTTTTGCAGCAGATATAAACACCGCAAGGTTTTCTTTTACCTTCGTTTGCCCAACGTATCCTTCCATTGAACGTGGGCGAAGGACGTTTTCTTCTTCATCTTCCACTTCACTTCGGGTGCTGGTTACTATTCTTTCGTCTTCCATACTCTCTCCGTTTACTTAATATGCTTTATTGCGTATGCGATTATTTCTTCAGGCGTTACTAATCCGTTTTCTTCTGCTTCAGTTACCGCTTTCACGCTTTCGTTCTTTGTAAATCCTAAACTCGTAAGCGCAATAATTGAATCTTCACCTGCTTCACTTATCTTCTTTGGTTGTTCTGCCGTCTTGCTCTTTTTAGGTGGTTCAAGCACTTCGCCCACCTTTTCTCTAAGTTCTAAAATGATGCGTTCCGCCGTCTTTTTACCAAGCCCTTTTACTTTGGAAAGAGACTTAACGTCTTCTGTTGCAATCGCATATAGAAGTTCGTTAAGCGCCATGCCAGAAAGGATAGTAATTCCCATTTTTGGACCAACGCCAGACACCGTTATAAGTGATAAAAACGCCTTCTTTTCTTCTTGACTTATAAATCCGTAAAGCGAAATATCGTCTTCCCTTACAGCGGTATAAGTATAAACTTCACCTTCTCCGTTTTCTGAAAGTTTTGTTATCGCTTCACTTGAACAGGTTATTTCGTAACCTATCCCGTTATTTTCTAAAAGCACCGTGGACTCTTCAATCCCGAGAACCTTACCTTTTACGTACCCTATCATATTTTCCCCTTTATATACCGAAAAGTTTACCGAATTTGTTTGTCTGTTGATGACATAGCGCAACCGCTAACGCATCCGCTGCGTCATCAGGACGTGGCACGGCTTTAAGCCTTAAAAACGTTCTAACCATCTCTTGAATTTGATGCTTGTCCGCCCTGCCGTAACCTGTTAACGCTTGCTTGATTTGAAGCGGGGTGTATTCAAAGATGTTTCCACAGTATTTAACTGCGGTTAAAAGTATTACCCCCCTTGCGTGTGCAACGTTAATACCCGTTGTTACGTTTTTAGCAAAGAATAGTTCTTCAATTGCTATTTCATCTGGCTTAAACTGTTCTATAACTTGCTTAACGCCCTTTTCAAGCATGCATAATCTTTCTGCAAGATTTTTATCTTTTGGCGTGGATATTACACCGTAATCGATAACTTCCGGCTTTTCGCCTTTATTCGATTGTATTACCCCGTAGCCAAGCGTGGCTAAACCTGGGTCAAAACCTACTATGATCATATCTTTATTATTTTACTTAATTTATATTAAAAAGTCAATGATTATTTGTAATCCCTTTTACTTTGTTATTTTTAATAACAAAAGCGGACGGCTTTCCCGTCCGCTTGTTAGTATTTTATTACAGCCCCGTGTCGTTGTAAATGTGCTGAACTATATTTACAACCTTGTCTGATAATCCGTTTACTTGAATTGTTATCGTTTCTCCGATTTGCGCTGTCTTTTTAACTTCTGTTAACGCTCTATCTAAACTTGCAAGATTTGTTATTGTGTACGACTTAAATCCTTTTTTGATTTTAGAAACATAATCACCCTTTCTTATCCCCGCTTTATATGCCGGAGAAGAAGTTGCAAGTGAATCAATATATACCTTATTGTTATTTTCTACAACGTTAATTCCAAGCATCCATCTACCCGAAACGTAACCATAGTTAGATGCCGTTGCCGTGCCTATAAGTTGACTTACAACACTTATCACCCCTTGGTTTGCCGTTCTAGTTTCAAGTGGAATAGCAAAGTTTAGTCCATCATAATTAGTGTTCCCTGCATTAGTTATTCCGATTAATTCACCATACATATTAAAGAGTGCACCACCCGAACTTCCTGGGTTTGTTTGAACGTCAATTTGCATAACTTCAACTTCGCCAACGTCTTCAACCGTTTCAATTCTGCCAAGGTAACTGATAATGCCTGCGCTTACCGTTCCTGGTAATAAACCAGACGGGTTACCGATTGCAACAACGTCTTCCCCAACTTCACTTTGGTATTTTTCAACGTCCATAATCTTGGCTTCAACAATACTATTTGCAATTACCGTGTTTCCGATTGTGAGTTTTAATACGGCAAGGTCGGAATCTTTATCCCCGCCTATAAGCCTTACGTCCCCCGCAGAAGAAGGCGAGCCTTTTAGCGAGCCGGTAAAAGCATATGCGTCGTTATATCCGTCGTCTGTAAAATTTTTACCACTTTCGTCAACTATGCACACTTCTATTGCATCTTGCCCATCAATACAATGGTGACATGTTACAACGTAAAATTCGTTATCCTTA
>SVIE01000021.1 GCA_015069625.1 Clostridiales bacterium
TGAATTATAAGCGTTAAGAAGGGTGGTACGAAGGAACTTTCTTTTGGAACTAATAGTGCATCACGTTTTTTATGCGCTTCGTATTTAATACCGGTTTTATCAAACTCGGGAAGTAAATTTTCTAATTTTAACGGCGCAGGAACACGACAATCACAATAAAAAATTATCTCGTTCTCCGTTTCTTCCACGATATTTGGCGAAAAGGTTACGTTGCCTTGTTCCGTTTCCATCTTAGTAATTCCAAGTTTATCACTGAATAAATAATCAACGACGTTAGCAACGTCTTCGCCCATGTCTGCAAAATACTGAAATAACGGCTTTATTGCATTTATGCCAAGTTCGGGGCGTGAGCCGTGGCAAGATTTACCAATGCTTTCAATCACACCTTCTTCGGTAACGGTTAAGCCGTATTTTTTAAGTTTTTCGATATCGATTGCGTCTTTTTCCGCCTTTGCACTTGCAAAACCGCAAACTGCATTACAAACTGTTCCGCCTTTAACCGCAGTAAAACGTTTTAATCTTGGAATATGAAATACGATTTTATTTATCCCCTTTTCCGCATAACTTACAGGGAAATTACCGTCTGGCGAAAATCCGTAAACGGGAAACTGACTTTTCGTCTTGAAATAATCTATATCCGCCCAACCGCTTTCTTCGTCGCAACCAACGATAAAACGGATTTTTCGTTTACATTCTATTCCGCTATCCTTTAACTCTTTTAGTGCATATAAACATAAAAGCAACGGTGCTTTATCGTCTTGAACGCCCCTGCCGTAGTAAGTATCCCCACGTTTTGTTAGTGTAAAAGGATGACTATCCCAACCACTTCCCGCAGGAACAACGTCAACGTGCCCGATAATGCCAAGTTCTTCGCCTTCGCCGTAAACGGCTTCACCGATATAATTATCGTAGTTTGTCGTTGCAAAGCCAAAAGACCTTGCTAAATCCATCATAAACTTATAAGCATCAAACACGTCTTTCCCAAAGGGCATGCCGTCTTCCGCTTTGCCTTTTACAGACGGAAAGGAAATAAGTTTTTCCAAATCTTTTATAAATGCGTTAAAATTTTCCATAGAATACCTCTCGACTTGGACTTTTATACTGTTATTATATAACAAGTTTATTACTTTTGCTATATTATTTGATATTTTATTTTGAATTATTCAAAAATTATGCTACAATAAACTTATTATGAATACAAAAGAAAACTTGCATAGCGGTCATCGTGATCGCATGACGGAAAAGTTTATGCTTAACCCGTCTTATATGCACGAACACGAAATTTTAGAAATGCTTTTATATTACGCAATACCACGTGTGGATACTAATCCTATTGCGCATAGATTATTGCGTGTGTTCGGTTCGTTAAACGGTGTTTTTAAAGCCCCGCCCGAAAGACTTTCCGCAGTTGAAGGCGTTGGTAATAAAACAGCCTGTTTTATTTCATTAATCGGTGAAGTTTCAAGGCGCACGTGTGTGCACGAAGATGCACTTTCTAACATTGACACGTTTTCCTTTTATAAAAACAAAGACGATTTGATTAACTACTTCCATAATCTTAAAGAAGAACGTTTTATAATTTTGATGTTCAACGATAAATTCAAACTTTTATCGCACGCTCAGTTTTCAGACGACAATATTTCGTCTGTAACGGCAGACGTTCCTGAAATAGCATTTGCTTTTGCAATTCATAAACCCAAATTTGCTATTGTCGCACATAATCATCCAAGCGGAAACGTTATGCCAAGTAGCGCAGATGATTTTGCAACGGCTAAACTAAACGCAATTTGTTCACTTCATGGTGTTTCGCTTGTAGATCACATTATTTGTACTAAAAACGACGCTTATAGTTATCACTACGATAACAAGTTGGACAAACTAAAAAAAGAATACGATTTATCAAAATTTTTCGGAAAGAAATAAGGAGAAAACAATGGAAAAAGTAAGAACCCGCTTTGCGCCAAGCCCCACAGGATATCTTCATATAGGCGGTCTTAGAACCGCTCTTTACGGCTACCTTTTTGCTAAAAAGCAAGGTGGCGATTTCGTGCTTCGTATTGAAGATACGGACACGGCAAGATACGTTGAAGGCTCTGTTCAGATAATATACGACACTATGCGTGATTCAGGCGTTATGTACGACGAAGGTCCTGACGTTGGCGGTAACTTTGGACCTTACGTTCAAAGCGAAAGAAAAGATATTTACACCGAATACGCCAAAAAACTTGTTGAACTTGGCGGGGCTTATTACTGTTTCTGCACCCCCGAACGTATCGCTTCACTCAAAGACGAAGAAGGAAACGTTAAATACGACAAACATTGTTTAAAACTTTCTAAGGAAGAAATTGAAGAAAAAATAAAAAACGGTGAACCGTACGTAATCCGTCAAAACGTCCCAGAAAGTGGCACGGGTAGCTATCACGACTTAGTTTATGGACATATTAGCGTGGACTATAAGGATATTGAAGACGGTATCCTTATTAAGAGCGACGGTATGCCCACCTATAACTTTGCAAACGTTATTGACGATCACCTTATGGGTATCACCCACGTTATTAGAGGCACGGAATATCTTTCTTCTACCCCTAAATACAACCTTATGTATGATGCGTTCGGTTGGGAACGCCCCGTATATATTCACCTTCCCCCTATCATGAAAGATGCTCAACATAAACTTTCAAAACGTAACGGGGATGCAAGTTATGAAGATTTTGTTAACAAAGGTTACGTTAAGGAAGCAATCGTAAACTATATTGCCCTTTTAGGTTGGAGCCCAAAGTCAAACGTAGAAAAAATGAGCCTTAGTGAACTTACCGAAAACTTCTCGCTTGACGGAATTAGCAAATCCCCTTCTATCTTTGACGAAACAAAGATGAAATGGCTTTCTGGCGAATATATTAAGGCTATGACGGACGAAGAATTCGCCGTTAAGGCAGAACCCTTCTTTAAGCAAAGCAAAGTTTACGGCAAGTATGACCTTTTGAAAATGGCATCACTTCTTAAAACCCGTGTAGAAATTTTTAGCGAAATTCCTGACAAAATAAATTTCTTAGAAGAATTTGGCGAATACGATAGTGCACTTTTCTTCCATAAAAAGATGAAAACGGACGTAGAGATTGCTAAAATCGTGCTTCCCGAAGCAAGAAAAGCAATCGCTGAACTTAAAGAATTCACGTTCGATAGCGTGCATGACGCAATGATGAACGTTGTAAGCAAACTCGGCATGAAAAACGGACAAGTTTTCTGGTGCGTTCGTGTTGCAATCTCCGCTAAAGAATCCACCCCAGGTGGCGTTATGGAAATTGCAGAACTTTTAGGCAGAGAAGAAACGCTTCGCCGTTTAGACTTCTCAATCGACTTATTGAATAAATAAATCTCACAAAAAATTTGAAAAAATTACGCAAAAATACTTGACATAGATTTTTCAGCGTGCTAAACTTTTTTCAAATTAACAAATAAAAGCAACGACGAAGACGGATTCTTTCAAACGTTTTTTACAGAGAATCGGGGATGGTGTGATCCCGATAAAACAGATAGCAATCTTATCACTTCCGAGCTGAAAGCCCCAAAGATAATTCGAGTAGGCGCTTTCCGTGATGGCTACGTTAACGCATAGGAGTTGATGGACTCTGAAAGTGGCAGTAAATCTGCAATTTGAGTGGTACCGCGAGTATTTTTATACCCGTCTCAAAGAAATTTGAGGCGGGTTTTTTGTTTAGGCTCTGTCGCAACAAACAGGTAATAACGAACAAATAAAAAACCACCGTTTATTGTGTCATCACTTTTGTTTATTAAAACATTATATTATTTTTAAGGAGGTAAGCAACATGAACACCAACAACACTTTAAATCAACTTTCGGAAATCGCAACTAGAATTAAGGAGTTGCGTGAAATTATGGGCTTTTCCGTATCCGAAATGTCTGAAAAAACCGACGTAAGCGAAAACGTATATCTTTCTTATGAAAGTGGAAAAACAGATATCCCTTTCTCTTTTATTCATAAATGCGCTTTGGCTTTCGGCGTTGAAATGACCGATTTACTTGAAGGTAGTTCGGCAAGACTTTCTACCTACACAGTTACTAGAAAGGGCAAAGGGCAAGAAACAGCCAAAGAAGACGGCATTGATATTTCTAATCTTGCGCCAAAATTTAAAGATAAACTTGCAGAACCTTATTACGTTACGTATGAATATTCCGCAAGCCAACAAAACAAACCTATCCATTTAACCACCCACTCTGGACAGGAATTCGACCTTGTTCTCTCCGGTAAACTTAAAGTTCAAGTTGGTGACCACGTTGAAGTTTTAGCAGAAGGCGATAGCATCTATTATAATTCTTCTACTCCACACGGCATGATTGCAGTTGACGGAAAAGATTGTACGTTCGTTGCAGTTGTTATGTCTGGCGATAATTCTACGGAAACGGTTGTTAGAAAAAGCGTTATGGCGGCTAAAAAGAGCGAAAGCCTTGTTTGTGAAAAATTTGTTGAAACAAAAGAAGACGCCGACGGCAAACTTGAATCAATCAAGTTTAAAAACACAGACACGTTTAACTTCGGTTTTGATATCGTTGACGGTATAGCGGATAGATATCCTGAAAAACTTGCTATGCTTCATCTCGACAAGAATAAAACTGAACGCAGATTTACATTTAAGGACATCAAGCGTGCTTCTAACCAAGTAGCAAACTATTTCACTTCGCTAGGCATTAAGCGTGGCGATAAGGTTATGCTTGTGCTTAAACGCCATTATCAGTTCTGGTTCTGCATGGTTGCACTTCACAAGCTAGGTGCGGTGGCTATCCCTGCAACAAACCAACTAAAAGAACATGACTTTGAATATAGATATAATTCAGCAAGTGTTAAGGCTATCGTTTGTACGGCAGATGGCGACACCTATCAGTATGCTGAAAGTGCTGCTAAAAAATGCCCGCAAGTAGAACATCTTGTAATGGTTGGCGGTGCAAAAGACGGTTGGCGTGATTTCGACAAAGAATATCCACTCTTCTCAAATAAATTTTACCGCACGGAAGACACTTCTTGTGGGGACGATACGGCACTTATGTTCTTTACTTCTGGAACAACGGGGAATCCCAAAATGGCAGCACACAAACACACCTACGCATTAGGGCATTACGTAACGGCAAAATATTGGCATTGTTGCGAAAGAGACGGATTGCATCTAACCATCTCCGATACGGGTTGGGGAAAATCACTTTGGGGCAAACTTTACGGACAATGGCTTTGCGAAGGTGCAGTTTTCGTTTACGACTTTGATAGATTTGATGAAAACGATATACTTCCAATGTTTGCACAGTACAACATTACCACTTTCTGCGCTCCCCCCACTATGCTTCGTATGTTAATTCGTGGCGACCTTTCTAAATTTGACCTTTCATCAATTCACCACATGACGACCGCAGGCGAAGCACTTAACCCTGAAGTATTCAACAAGTTCAAAGAAGCAACGGGGCTCGAAATCATGGAAGGTTTCGGTCAAACGGAAACGACCCTTGCAATTGCTAACCTTTACGGCACAACACCAAAAATCGGTGCAATGGGCAAAGCAAATCCACAATACGACGTTGACGTTGTCGATAGCGACGGACATAGTCTTCCCGCTGGTGAAGTTGGCGAAATCGTTATCCATACTCATGATAACGTTCCATGCGGACTATTTAAAGAATACTATCGCAACGACGAAAAGACCGCAGACGCTTGGCATGACGGACTTTATCACACAGGCGATACCGCATGGCGAGATGAAGACGGATACTTCTGGTACGTTGGCAGAGTTGACGACGTTATTAAATCGTCTGGCTATCGTATAGGGCCGTTTGAAATCGAATCGGTTATCATGGAATTACCTTACGTTTTAGAATGTGGCGTTTCCGCTGTTCCAGACGAAGTTCGTGGACAGGTAGTTAAGGCAAGCATAGTGCTTACCAAAGGCACCACTCCTTCTGAAGAGTTAAAGAAAGAAATCCAAAATTACGTTAAAGACCACACCGCTCCTTATAAATATCCAAGAGTAGTTGTGTTCCGTGACGAATTACCAAAAACTATAAGCGGTAAAATCCAAAGAAATAAACTCTAATTAGTTATGAAAAAAACATACGTAACAAAGATGCCTGACCATATAGGCGCATTTTTGAAAGCGAGTCAATGCTTTAAAAGACTTGGAATTAATATTACACGAGTAAGTTACAATAAGGCGGTAGATTCGCACACGTTATTCATTGAAGTCGAAGGCGAGCAGGCATCTTTACAAAAAGCAAATGATTTTTTACAGCAAATCGGATATCTTACTAATAACGAAAAAAATAGCAAAGTCGTTTTAATTGAATTTCGTTTAGAAGATAGACCAGGAAGCGTAACGGATGTTTTAGAACTCATAAACAAATTTAGTTTTAATATTTCATATATCAGTTCGCAAGAAAACGGAAGCGGTTATCAGTCCTTCAAAATGGGCTTATACGTTAACGACGCTAATGCTATTGCTGAATTTTTATCACAAGCAGAAAAACTTTGTGAAGTTAGGGTCGTAAACTATAATCACACCGAAAAAGTATTTGACAACGACATCTTCTATAATACGTACGTTGACGGGTTAGCAAAAACCTTACATCTTTCGCCACAGCAAAAAGAACAACTTTTAGTAAACGTTAATTTGGCTATGCAAACGCTTGACGAACAAGGGCTTTCCCCCTATAAAACTTTTGATAGTATCGGAAAATTCGCACAGCTTTTAGCCACGTGCAAAGGCGAAAATTTTAAGCCTCGAATTACTAAGCACGTTATCTCCACAAAAACCACGATAACGTTAATTGAGCCTGACTGCGGAAGCAATACGGCAATTATAGAAAGTGATGGCGACAGAGTTTTTATCGACTCCGGTTATGCTTGTTATGAAGGCGAAATGCTTAACTTAATACACTCGATTGTTCCAGATTTTAAAAAACACACCGAGAAATTAATAATTACGCATGCCGACGTTGACCATTGTGGGCTTGTTAACCTTTTTGATAGTGTTATTTTAAGTCAACGAAGTGCCGAAAGTTTAATTGCAGAATCAAACAATGCGGCAGGGTTTAGAGAGCAAAATCACCTACATCTTCCATACGTGAATATATGCAAAATTTTAACCGAATATAAGGCGGTTGATAAATCTAAACTTAGCCCCCTATGGAATAAATCGAGTTTAACTGCTCCGCTAGAACAAATCGGATTTTATTCGGTTGGCGAATTAAACTTTGAAGTTTACGAGGGCAAGGGCGGGCATTTATCTGGTGAAATAATTTTAATTGATTATGAACGTAAAATTGCTTTCACCGGCGACGTGTTTATAAACCTTTCCGATTTGACCAAAAAACAAGCCGAATATAACCAGTACGCCCCTATTCTTATGACGTCAGTTGATACTGATGCAAAACTTTGCGCCCAAGAGCGCAACGCTCTTTTGCAGAGATTAGGCGTTGGAGAATGGAATATTTTTGGCGGACACGGACAAAAGAAAACTTACACTTCACAAACAATCAAATAAAGGTATTTATGTATTTTAACCAGTTAAAATTAGGCATGACGATTGATATTGCGCCTGCCGTTATTGAAAAAGACAAGATGTTAGATTTTGCTTTTACCTACGATAATATTCCACTTCACACAGATGAAGAATATGCAAAAAACACACATTTTGGTAAATTGATTGCACCAGGTGTCATGTCGTTTATGTCGGTTTGGGCAAAATATTTAGAAGTTGATTTTTTCGGTGAAGAACTGCTTGCGGGCAAATCCACAAAAATCGAGTGGATAAAACCCGTGTTTGCAGAAGACGTTTTAACAGGCAAAGCAACGATTACAAAACTTACCAAGCGCAACGATAAAAACGGCTTGGTAGAAGTTACTATTGAAGCGTTTAATCAAGACGGTGAATTAGTTTTAACCGACGTTACGGAAGCAATAGTCAAAATTAAACAATAACGTTTTAAATTAATTTTAATACAAAAAGGATAGGCGAAAAACCTATCCTTTTTTAATTGTTATTAAACGCTTATTTGCGTTTTTTCTTTGCTACAACAATACCTGCACCGATAAGTGCTACCATTGACGGAATAAACACGCTTCCGATAGCACTTCCGCAACCACCTTGTGGTGCGTCAGGCGTTTCAGGATTTTCAGGATTTTCAGGCGTTGTGTCTGTCGTTACCGTTATAGCACAACCCGCTCTAAGTCCGCCATCAACAGTTTCAACGAAAATTACAGTCGTTCCTGCACTTACTGCCGTAACGTTTCCGTTTGCATCAACAGTTGCAATAGACGTATCGTTAGAAATCCAAATAACGTTTGTATTTGTTGCGTTATTCGGTGTAATTGTTGCCGTAAGTTGATACGTTCCGCCAACAACTAACTCTACGCTACTTACGTTAAGCGCAACGTCGGTTACCGCAACGTTATCGGGATCTTCAGGTTCGGTAGGATCTTCTGGGTCAACAGGTGGATCTACAGGATCTTCAGGATCAGTAGGATCTTCTGGGTCAACAGGCGGATCTACTGGGTCTTCTGGATCAGTAGGATCTTCTGGATCAACAGGTGGATCTACAGGATCTTCAGGATCGGTAGGATCTTCTGGATCAACAGGTGGATCTACGGGATCTTCGGGTTCAGTAGGAGCAACAACTTCTACGGTCATGATGGTTTCTAAACCTTCATATTTAACCGTGATATTAACTGTTCCGATAAGTTCTTCGCCAAATACGTAGTTAATAGGATCTACGATTTGTTCTCCGTTATACCAGTATTCAACGATACCTGCATTTACAGGTTCAGTTGAATCGTCATCATAAGTGAGTACGATTGAAATACCAGCAGGATTAATCTTTTCGCCTACGGTAATCGTCCCAGTATAAATTGCCGTTAACGTTTCAGGAACAGGATCTGGAATTACAGGAGCAACTACTTCTACGGCCATGATGGTTTCTAAACCTTCATATTTAACCGTGATATTAACTGTTCCAATAAGTTCTTCACCAAATACGTAGTTAATAGGATCTACGATTTGTTCTCCGCTATACCAATATTCAACAGCGTCTGCTCTTACAGGTTCGGTTGAATCGTCATCATAAGTGAGTTCGATTGAAATACCTGCAGGATTAATCTTTTCACCTGCCGTGATTGTTCCCGTGTAAGTTGCAGTTAAAGTTTCAGGAACAGGGTCAGGGGTTACAGGTGGTTCAACAGGAATAGGTGTTGCCGTCCACTTAGCAACAAGTGTGATATCTCCCGTTACAAGAGTTTCAAAATCATATGCTTCGCCGTTTAACGTCCAGCCTGCAAATTCATAAGTGAATTCTGCATCTGCATCTTTGGTGGGAGCAACTGGCTGAGCGAACGTTAAGCCATATTCAACTGTTTCACTATCTACTGCCGTTCCACCGTTAGAATCAAACGTTACGGTATATTCGTTCTTTGTTGCCGTCCACTTAGCAACAAGTGTAATATCTCCCGTTACAAGCGTATTAAAATCGTAATCTTCGCCGTTTAACGTCCAGCCTGCAAATTCATAAGTGAATTCTGCCGTTGCTTCTTTTGTTGGAGCAACTGGCTGAGCAACTGCCGTGTTTTCTTCAACCGTTACTTCTACTTCTCCTGTGAACGTGCCACCGTTTGCATCAAACGTTACGGTATACGTTACAGGGGTAGGATCTGGTTCTTCGCCAACAAGAACAAACGGTTCGCCTTCAGTCACGTATTTATAAGAAACGTCTTCTTTAAATTCATAATCACCGATTACCCAACCTGCCTTGAACGTAATAACGTCGCCAACGCTAATGAGATAGTGTCCGTTTACGTCTGCCATTCTGTTAATAGAGATGCAAGTTCCACAACTTTCAACGAGATATGGAACAACCGTTCCAGTTGCAGTGGTTATTTCCACATATTCACTTGCATTAGGAAGTGCTAACCAATAATTACCCATTACGGCGTTCGTATCAAAGTTAACTTGTACTAACACCTTATTTCCATAACCAGCGGCAGGCATCGTATCTGGATCGTAGTTAACGTTTACAATTTCTATTGCCGTTTTTTCTACTGGAACAATCGGTTCCCCCGTGTAAAGTTCAAAACCTTGCCCACCGTTAGTTGACGTTGCTTGATCGTTTGTAACAATATAGGTTACGTCATTTGCAATTCTATATCCTTTTAATCCAACCGTTATATAACTGCCTGCTTTAATCGTAAATTTATCACCGTTAACTGCGAAATATTTATTGGTCGCATTTAAGTCGTCTGCAAGACGAACCAAGAATCTATTATTTGCCGTAAAGGTGCAGTCTGCAAGATTTCCGTTGCCACCGCTTGCTTTAACGTATTCCATATTCATGGTAGAACGGAAGTCCGTATATTGTCCGATAACGGTGCCTGCTGGTAATCCTAATTCTAACTCGATAGTCGGAGCACCCCAAGCAGTATCATTATATAAATATATAGCGCTTACGTTTATGTCAACGTATTCTAATTCCACGTTTAAGGTGAACAATTGATCTTTACCTTGACAGGTATAAGAAAGTCTTTGCTTAACTTGATAGTTGCCCCACGTAAGACCTTTTTCAATCGTTATAATATCGCCAGCAACGAAATCGTTTGCATTTATAGGCCAAACGAACAAGTAATTTTCTCTAAAACTTACGCCTTGAAGTTTATTTTCGCCCGTTGCCGAAGTGAACGTTAAAACGGCGTTATTATCTAAATTGATAAAGTCCATGCCGTTTGCAGACATATAAGTGTCTACGTCGGAAATTCTATAATTGAAGTTAATAAGTGCCGCCTGCCATGCATTATAGTGTTGCGGAGCAGTAGGAACAATTTCCGTTTTACTTGCATCAAGTTCTTGAACTGCAACGTAATCGGTAAGGCTGAAAATCATTTCCCAGTTAGCAACAAGAGTAATATCTCCCGTTACACCTGCCGTAAAGTTATATGGATTACCGTCAAGCGTCCAGCCAAGGAATTTATGCTTTGCTTTAGTCGGGTCGGTAGGTTTAGTTACCTTATCCCCTTCATAAACGGTAACGGGATTAATCGTTGAACCGCCTGTCGTATCAAACGTTACGGTAAACATGTCTTTAACTTCGGTTGAAGTTGCTTTCCACTTTGCCGTAAGCGTTACGTCACTACTTATATTCTTAATAAAATCATATTGATCGCCATTTTCTAAATACCAGCCTAGGAATTCATAATTTTCTCTAACTGGATCGTCAGGTTTAGCCACCGCTTCACCATCTGCAACTTGCGCAGTTGAATTTGCCGTTGTTTGATCATTATAATTGAACGTTACCGTCCACTTGGTATCGCTTGAAGAACTACCGTCTGCAAGCGTCCATTTTGCTACGAGCGTAATATCTGAAGATAAAACCGCATCAAAATCATATGCTTCGCCATTTAAGTACCAACCTGCAAAATCAAATCCTGCTCTTGTAGGTGCTTCTGTTGGCGCCGTTGCTTTTTCACCAAAAATAACTGCTTGACTATCTACTGCCGTTCCACCGTTAGAATCAAACGTAACGTCATAAGCCATGCCGAAAAATTCTTGATATGCTGCGTTTTTATAATTAACGGTTGCCGCCGTCAACTGCATTGCATACATGCGGTGGAAAGAGTCGTTAATGTGGTTCATGTTACTTGCAGAAATTTCAAAATACTTTTTATTGTAAATTTCAGAAGTATAATTTCCCCTACCCATGTAGAAATCACCGATTGCATGCATGTTAAGCACTCTACATTTTGCCGTGCCTAAACTTGAAGCAACGTTGTTTAATGCCGTGAGATAATCGTTTCTCAAAAGATTTTCAATATTTGAACCGAGATTTGCACTTGCAACAGGGTTTCTTGGGAATGAATTCATTAAAATGATGTCGCAATTCGGGTTGTCTGCTAATACCATTTGACAAATTGCAGAAATGTTGTTTTGAAAAGAAGTTCCGCCACGAGCCATACCTGCATCATTCATACCGTAAGCAATAATTGCAAGATCGTAATCTGCTTCAGCAAGGGCAGCCCCAATAACGTCCCCACCGTAAGTTCCGTTAACGCCAACTTCACCACCCGTTGCAGAACTACCTAATGGCCATGCGCTAGTCGTTCCACCAAGTGATGCATATTTAATGGTTACGTTTTTATTATAAATATCTGCAAGTTCATCTACGAAAAGTTGTTGATAAGGGGGTTGATAAGGTTCGCCCCAAGGCCACGTCATGCCAGGGATACCACCCGTTGCGTTACAACCTGCTGAAATAGAATCTCCTATTGAAAGAACTTTAATTTCACTCTTTTCTCCTGCAAGCGCACTTTGGAAAGTAGTAAGCGCATTTGCATCATACTCTGTGAATAAGCCCGTAGGAACGTCTTCTTGTTCATAAACGTAGGTTACGTATAAATACGTTTGTGGAAATAACATAACTTCGTTATACGTTACACCCGCCATAATCGTATACGTACTTGTATAAGGATTTCCGCCTTGTGGATCCCAAGTCGTATTGCTACCAGGGTCACGTGTTACGTTTGAACCATACGCTTGATTTACTTGATCAACGTAACCCTGCGTATCGTTGTTACCGACTGCCGTTCTGGAATCTAAGCCTTTGTTAGCAAGCGCTCCGCCAGCAGGGAACGTTAACTTATGGTTTTCAGCATCAACAATGTAGTCAACGCCTTCCGTATAAGTGATTTTCAAGGTATGATCCATAACCGATAACACTTTTACGGGCTTAAATTTAGTAAGCGCGCACATTGTTCCATAACCATATTCATACTGGTCATCCCACCTAGATATAGGCGAACATGCTTCGTTGAAGATTATGTTACTTTTCCAGAAAGGACGTGCCATATTGTCTTCATAAACGGTTTTCGAATATGAAGGATATTCTTCTGCACTTACCTTTTTTGCTGAAAAAGAAATGCCGATAGATGCAAAAATAAATGCCAACGCTAATGCTAAAAGCGTTAAAACATTAATTTTCTTAAATCTTTTTGTCATCTTTGCTCCTCCTTTTTTATGTTTATTAAATATAAATATTTAATATTTTTATATTAGTATAACACAGTTTTATTTGCTTTTCAATATGCAATTTACAGATTTTTAGTATTGTGTTTAAAGGTTATTTTGTAAAACATTCCCTTAAACTATTTGCTTTTCCCTTAAATTTTACCATGTTTTAAGGGAATAAAAAGACCACCGTGTTCGGTAGTCTTTTTTGATTACATTTTTCTTTTGTACATTTCATTTGCTATTTGATAAAAAATCTTTCTTTTTTCTGCAAATTCATTATATAACTCTAACTGCTTTGTATCTAAACTCGCTATCAATTCGTTTTCTGCTAGCCACATTTGTCCTTGCGCAACCCTAAACTCATAATCCATGCCACTTTGCACGTCGTTTACGAGTTCCTTAAATACTTCTTCTACTTTTTCTTCAGTAATTTTCTTTCGCATACTACTCTCCTTTAATAAAAAGTGCGCCACCGAAGTGAGCGCACAAAAACGCAAATCCCCGGTCGCCAAACCAAATTGAATAGCAAGAACAAGTCTACACTACGCACAATAGGAATTTGCATTTTAACAAATTCGTTATGTGCGTAACGAATAAATATTATACTCCTAGAAGAATCCTTGCTAAAAATATTCAATTTGATTTGGCACAGTTATTATAGCACAAGCAAAACCATTTATCAAGTAGTTTTTGCTTTTAATTTGCCACGTGGCGACCGTAAGAAGTGGTTCCCCACGACGGAATAGCGATTGTTATGCTTGCACCAATCACGTCACTACGTTCTCATCTCTTGCGGCACAGACACAAAACATAAAAAGCCCCGTTCATTTTTACGAACGGGGCTTTTTCTTTTGTATATCTAATAACTTCTTTTGCTACTTTTTGGCGATTATTAGGGAAACGCCTTTCATTAGTGAATATATAAAAACCTGCAAGTTGTTATTAAATATAATTATCTAATTTGGGATTGTAAACGATTAATTTCTTCTCTCCAAATTTTTCTTTCAATTCTCGTTGAAGAATATTCGGCTTCGGACATTTCGCCTTCAAAGAACTTAATTGCTTTATAATCCGTTTCAAAAAGTTTTGCTTTAAGTTCAGCAATTCTCGTATCCAACATATTGTTAATAAGTTCTTTTTCGGTAAACGGAACAAAGACTTTAATGGCTTCAGTAATCGTTTTTGCTTCTTGTCCTTTTACTGCTGGGATGTCCACAACTTTTCTAACGTCCTTTCCGCCATTAGGATAAACCTTAATAATTTCATAATGACTCACTTCTTTTACCTCTGCAATAGCTGGGGTTTGAACAACAAGCACATCATCTTTAAGATATCCTTTCGTTAAATCAAAAACCTTTAATTCTTCTGTTTTAGATGCATTAAATACTTTCATTTCTTTATCCTCCTATAATTACGCCCTTCTCCACCATACGTTAACGGTAATATATGGTGGCATATTGTTATGCGCTTGTCCGCCACCTGTTATTCTTCCCATATCATAACTACCTAAATCAGTAGTCCAAGGTAACGAGCTAAGTCTTAAGCCTGTTTGATCGCCTGTTTGACTATTACTAGTATAATTTCCCATGTGCGAGTGCATCGGCATTTCAGCTTCAGTTAAAACATGTTGTTCTTCCCCACCATATGTGCCAAGCTTATATTTCTTTAAGGCATCTGCCAACGTTAAATCACTTGATGCTAATAAGAACGCATCTTTGATTTGTTCCCACTCACCGCCAAATAATGCCGCAGGTGAAACACCTTCTTTTGCAGAAATATAAACACTTCCGACAGGATAAATTAACGCATTTAAGTCATAATATTGCCCCTCAACGTTTTCCACTGCTGCTCTAAAACCACTTACTTGATCTGTTAAATTTTGTACTGTCGTTTTTACGTTTTCAACATCCAACGTAATATTTTTACCTTGCTCGATAATCTCAATTATGGCTTTAAGATTGTCTGCGGTAAGCGGAGTTCCTGGAGTTGTAACATCCCCCTCCGCCCTTGAAATATCTGCAATAATCTCCGTTGGCGTCTGACTAATTATAGTCAATTTCCGTCTATTAAGATGTTCAGCGTCTCTGTCTACAAATTCCATTTCCATTTTTTATCTCCTTTTTTCTTTGAACGTTTTCGTTCTTTTGTAATCAAATCTTATCATACTTTACATAGCCGTTTTTACAAAAAAATCGGCAGTATATTATTTTTTAATTTCTTTATCTTTTCCGTCAGAAAGTATCATTTGTAAAATGCTTGCACAATTTTTTATCGTGTTCCCTTCTTTAATCTTTTCAGATTTAGAAATTTGCTCGATTTTATTTTTATTCTTCGTTACTTCTTCTGCTGTTAATACTTTTTCTTTTTTAGGAAACATCTTTTCAATAACAGCATATAACGCTAAACTAATAGACGTTGCACTAAGCCAAGACGTTACGTAATCCCCATCAATTACCAACGGCTTATTCAACAACAGATAAAACAAAGCATTTACCCCAAAACCTAATACCAAAGGCATAAACACGATAAATCGGGTTAGTTTCTGACTATTCTCCAACTTGCTTGCAAGCTTCTTAATAGGCAATTTTAATACCGCAGTTAATATGCATATCAATATTGCCATTAACACACATTCTAACTTATACCCCGTAATTACATTTACAATTTCTTCCATCTTTATTCTCCTTGTTCTTTATACATAAAAAACGCACCGTCAACCAAATGATGAAAAATTAAATAACTTTCTGCAAGCCTATAAAACTCATTTAGTTTGTAATAAACACCTGCCGTAGATACATAATGCTCCATAGAGATTTTTATACAACTATCCTTTCTCATTAATCTACTTGTCGAAATACTTTCAAGTTCAGAGTCACACAAAACAACGTCTATCCAATTTTTAAGATTTAACCAATCTCTCTTATTTGTCTCGTTAAAATCTTTTAACTTATATTTGTTTTTTCTATTCTTGTTATACTCAGAAAACAATTTGTTTACTTTTGTTTGTAACTGGGTTTCCTTTATTGGATCAACAGTTATAAAAAAATCTATTACGGCTTTTAGATTTATAACTTTTTTACTCAATGATTGCTCCTTACGTTCTTTTATGCAATCATCATAAAATAAAAAGGCATGCCGAAATTACAAAAATTTCGGCATGCCTTTATTATGTCTTTTAACTTTTTCATCGCGCGTATCTAATCTAGTTTATCTTTCGGAATCCAAAAATCTTGTATGATTGCTATACCCAAGATAAATGATTTTTTATAGCAAATCTTACACACTTTTGTCGAAACAACACTTTTTTTATCGAAATGCAACAACTTAAATCAAAATTTATAATTTCTTATCGAATTTTTACATTTATCTTGCAAACAAAAAGGTCGCAGGATTTCTCCTACGGCCTTTTGACTAATAAACCTTATTTATTATTTAAACATATCATAACAGCAACTTCATAAAAAACAGCCAATGCGAACATAGTGAAATAAATATTATCATATGCTTGGTTCGTCATGAATCCCACAATAAAAAAATTTATTGTTGCCAAAATCCAAATTATTATTGTTGCTATTAAATAGATAAAAAATGGAATTACCCTATGGTACAAATAAGCATTTTTATTCTTTACTGTCCTATATTTAGCTTTAGTAAAATCCCAAACTTTTTCAGGTCTATTTGGTAAAAGTTTTCTGAAAATAGAATTTTCTTTTAGTATTAGCTTGTTACGCATTTCTTCGCTCAAACACCTATCTATACGCTCAATATCCGTATACATACTCACAAAAAACAACCCTAATAAAAAAAGTGGTGCAACATATGCTTTTACTATTCCAAAAATATCCACTTTACTCTCCCCCAACTAAAATTTATAGAAACAATAGAGCGGCGATATTTACTATGATACTTTTTGCAAATCCTTGTAAAAACATACTTTTTTGTACAGCATTTATTGTTGCACTTAAGAACTTACTTGATAGACTTGCAAATCCACCCTTTATCAATATTCCAACCTTACTTGTTGATAATTCTTTTAATATAGCTGTTGTGTTCATGACACCAGCCCCAGACCACGCAGAACCAATCGCTGTTAATGTAATAGTATTTAAGAAATCTTTCCAATTAAATTGTTCTCCCCTTACGCTATTATCATAAAAATATTGCCCTGCTCCTAATAGTATACCTGCGCCTATCATTTGTACCATTGTTAACCCAGTAATTGCTAATGCTACTTGTAAACCTGCAAACAGCCCATCTACTATTGCCTGCCCAATATTTATATTATCCCATCCATATCTTAGGCCTTGATTTACAACGCTAACACCAACACCTATACCAATGGTTAACCCTATACCTAATATAAATAAAAGCTCAAGGATGAAATGCCCACTTGGGTCAAGATTCATTACTGGATTATTTGCACAATATGCAAATAAGTTAAGGCCGTTTAAGGTTTCTGGGTCAAGATAGGATATATCATCTGCGTTAATAAATCTTGCTGTTTCTGGGTCGTAATAACGGGTTTGTAGGTAATATAAACCGCTATCAATATCAAAATAGTAGCCACGATATCTAAACGGATTAAGATATGCTAAAAGCTTATTTTCTTCTGTTGCTTGAGTGAGAACATTATCACACTCTACAAACATTCCGTTGGATAGGTAATATGACTTATGATTTCCCCAAGCATCATAGATATATTTAACAAGTTCTACGCCTTGTTCGTTGTAGATAGAAAGTATATCCCCAAAGATATTCTTTTTATAAAGGAACTTCTTGTTATTAAACTCAAAACCACAAACACCATCTGAACCGTAAGTATAAACAACGTTAAGAGTTACACCCGTGTTTGCACTATACATATCTTGAGCAAGGATTTTATCCCCATCAAGATAGAAACTAGTAATTACACCATTTACTGCCTTTTGTGTTCTTATTCCGTTTGCGTTTTTATTATAATACAAATACTTTTTCCCGTCAAGATGGTGAGATTTAATAATTAAGTTCAAACATAAAAAGGCTTTGCACAATTAGCGCAAAGCCTTTTTTGTTAATCTTTCAAAATAAACACGTGATCGTATTTTTTAGAATATAATATAGTTATTTCTCTACCAGAATATCGCCAATAAACGTTATCATATCCAGCCTTTTTAGACCCATCAAAAATTTGTTTATAACCTTTTTGTCCACTTCTTCTAACGCACTTAACACCATCTAAATAAAAAGTCACCTTTATTCTTACCGCTTTTGAACGTAGCCACCAAGTTTCATCTGACCTATCTGTAACTTCAGATTGCGCAGTCAACACAACACCGTCTTTAAGGCACCTTCTATATAATCCTACTATTTTATAAGTCGCTAATGAAAGCCATAATGATATTGCAAAAAGTATAACATCTGCTAGTATTACGAATATAATTTCACTTTGTGGAACAGCAAAAATAATTATAAGCGGCATAAATATACAAGATAGACAAAGCATAAATATAATAAAAATTCTTATCAATAACGGAAAACATCTACCATATTCTAAAGATGCAATCATATTTTTTCTCATTTACTTAATCTTAAAAAACTCCTTAAACTATTCACAATAAGCGACATAATACTAGAATGCCCCTCATCCTTTATTACAGATTTCATATTTGAATCAAATGAACCTACTTCGTTTACACCAGGGAATAAATACTTCTCAGCAACTAATCCTCCAATAATCTCACCAAAAAAAGTTCCTGCTTTTTTAAAGATATTAACAATAGTTCTTGACCCCCCAATGAAATTAAATGCTTTTCCCACATTTAATCCTGCAATTGTTGATTTGCTTAAGACACTTCCAAAATATTGAGACGCCTGTCCCAAAATATTACCTACACCCCAGGATACAGCACCGCTTACAAAGCCAACCCCAAGAGCTATAATAAATTGCCCAAAATTCAAATCACCCGTAGTAATTACCTGAGTTGCGACGGAAGATGTACCAGCAATAGTAGCTCCTATAAATGCTGCCCCAGCCAAAGTTGAACCACCTGTCAATATAGCGCCTGCAACACATCCAACAATAATAATTCCTGCTAAAACCCATTTGAACCAATCCCAAAAAGCGTTGCCATTCGGATCAATTCGCATTATAGGATTATTACCACAATACGCAAATAGGTTAAGGCCATTTAATGTTTCTGGGTCAAGATAGGATATATCATCTGCGTTAATGAATCTTGCAGTTTCTGGGTCATAGTAACGGGTTTGTAGATAATATAAACCGCTATCAATATCAAAATAGTAACTTCTATATCTAAATGGATTTAAGTATGCAAGTAATTTATTTTCTTCCGTTGTAGGAGTTAAAATATTATCGCACTCTACAAACTGTCCATTAGATAGATAATATGCTCTATGTGTTCCCCAAGCGTCGTAGATATACTTAACAATTTCTACGCCTTGTTCGTTATAGATTGATAAAATATCGCCAAAGATATTCTTTTTATAAAGGAACTTCTTGTTATTAAACTCAAACCCGCAAACACCATCTGAACCGTAAGTATAAACAACGTTAAGAGTTACACCCGTGTTTGCACTATACATATCTTGAGCAAGGATTTTATCCCCATCAAGATAGAAACTAGTAATTACACCATTTATTGCCTTTTGTGTTCTTATTCCGTTTACATTTTTATTATAATACAAATACTTTTTTCCGTCAAGATGGTGAGATTTATTATTAAGTTTAAACATAAAAAGGCTTTGCACAATTAGCGCAAAGCCTTTTTTGTTAATCTTTTAAAATAAACACGTGATCGTATTTTTCAGAATATAAAATTTTTATATTCCTATCACCATATTTGTTAAATACAATATTATATCCAGCACGCTTACTCCCATCAAAAATTTGGGCATAACCAAGTGTACCACTTTTCTTTATTATTTTTTTATTCTTATAATAAAATTTAACACTAATTCTCACTTTTAAGAATGTACGAATTGATTCATATGCCCTATCTGTTATTGTAGATTCTGCTTCAAGTTCAACAGCATCGTTTAAGCATTGTTTATAAATTTTTAGAATCTTGTTATCTCTTACAATAAATAATAATGACAAAACAGCCCAAACAACACAAACTAAAATTCCCGCTATGTAGCCTTCTTGATTATTAAAACAAAAAACAAAAACAAAAACAATGCTCAAAATAACGCTAATAAACATAATTATATAAAATAAAAGTTTTGCAAACAAACTTAATATTTTACCATATTCTAAAGAAGCGACTAGATTATGTTTTTTCATTCTTAAAGCCCTCTAAACCATTTTAAAGCCTTTTCTAATAGTTTACTAAAAATCATCTCTGTTGATAAATCTTGAAAAATTTGATCAGTGTTTTCTTTTTTTGTATATATAGGAAACAAAAATTCACTAGCCACATATCCACCAATAAACTCCCCTGCAAGTTTACCAAGGATATTAAAAGCACTTACTAGAAATTTTGAGCCACCTAAAAAACTAAATACTTTCCCAATTTTAATTCCCTGAATAGATGCTTGACTGAGAGAATAGCCAAACGAACTTCCCGCTAAACTTCCCAAATTACCTAAACCATATCCCACAGCACCAGAAATAAAGCCAACTCCCACATCAAGAGCAAATTGCCCCCAATCTAGCTCTCCTGTAGTTATTGCTTGAGATATAACAGATATTGTTCCTCCTATAGCTGCTCCAATTAAAGCAGCACCAGCCAATGATGAACCTCCTGTAAACATAGCGACAACAACACAACCCACAATTAAAAAACCAGCAAGCAACCATTCCCACCATTTAGTTGTGCCGTTTGGGTCCGTAAACATTACTGGATTATTGCCACAATATGCAAATAAGTTAAGGCCATTTAATGTTTCTGGATCAAGATAGGATATATCATCTGCGTTAATAAATCTTCCAGTTTCTGGGTCGTAATAACGGGTTTGTAGATAATATAAACCGCTATCAATATCAAAATAGTAGCCACGATATCTAAACGGGTTAAGATATGCTAAAAGCTTATTTTCTTCCGTTGTAGAAGTTAAAATATTATCGCACTCTACAAACGTTCCGTTAGATAGATAATATGCTCTATGGTTGCCCCATGCATCATAGATATACTTAACAATCTCTATGCCTTGTTCATTGTAAATTGAAAGTATATCGCCAAAGATATTTTTCTTATAAAGGAACTTTCTATTATCGTACTCAAAACCGCACAAGCCATCCGAACCGTAAGTATAAACAACGTTAAGAGTTACACCCGTGTTTGCACTATACATATCTTGAGCAAGGATTTTATCCCCATCAAGATAGAAACTAGTAATTACACCATTT
>SVIE01000022.1 GCA_015069625.1 Clostridiales bacterium
TTACTTGATTATATTTTAAGTTTGTAATATCCGATACTTTTTGAATTATTTCCATTATATTTTCTCTTTCATTTAATAATTAATCCTTTTTACAAAGGCATACAAGTGTTTCCACGTGTTTTGTTTGGGGGAACATGTCTAGCGGCTTTATCAGCGTTAGTTCGTATTCTCCGCTTGGAACTTCGGCTTTTTCAATCTTACCGTCTTTGTAAATTAACGTTCCTGTAAGTAATCCAACGTCTCTTGCAAGTGATGACGGCAAGCACGAAACGTAAACTATTTTATCTGCTCCGCTCTTTCTTACCGCTTCGATAACCGCAATATCGCAACCTTTTCTTGGTGGGTCAAGCACGATTTTTATTTTGTTGCCCGTTTTACGTTCTTTTTCAATGATATTCGGCAACAAATCTTCGCAAGCACCGTTAAAGTTAACCATTTTGCCAGTTAATCCGTTGATTTTTGCAAGGTCATCTGCACATTCAACCGCTTCTTTAACAATCTCAATACCTATTGCCTTACGTGCATTTTGAGAAAGTAACGCAGTCATTAACCCTGCACCACTATACGCATCAATTACCGTTGTGTTTTCATCTGCGTCTATCTCTTCTTTAACCTTAGCGTATAGTTTAGAGCGCATTTCGTCGTTAACCTGCATAAAACTTTGAACGCCGAATTTACATTTAACTCCATCAATTTCAGCCATGTAATCGGGCGCACCATAATAAAGATAAAACTTTTCGCCATAAATGACGTTTGAACGGGATTTATTGACGTTAAAATACAACGTAAAGTTAAGTTCTAAATGAGTTTTTAAGATTTCAACAAGCCTATCCTTACCCTTAATATTTCCATCAAGCACAACGGCTACGATTATAAGATTTCCGCTTATTTCTTTAGCCGTAATCTCCCTAATATCCCCTGTGAATTTTTGGTTATCGTAACCACTTAAATTAAATTCGCTTATATATTGCTTAAATGCAGAAATAATCTTCTTTGTCCAACTAGGATTGATGGGGCAATCATCAATCGGCACTACCCTATGCGTGTTTTCCGCATAAAAACCTATCACCGTGCCGTTTTCAGTTTCTGCAACAGGTAATTGAAGTTTGTTTCTATATCCGAAAGCCTTTTCGCAAGGTTCAGTTTTATCAACGTTAAAATCAATATCTGCAATTTTTTTAAAACAGTCTTTAACCGTTTCTCTTTTTAGTTCTAATTGACTAGTATAGTCAACGTGTTGAATTTGGCAACCGCCACATTTATTAAAAACAGAACAAATAGGATTAACTCTGCAATCTGACGGAGTCAATACTTCAATTAACTTTCCGTATGCACAGTTTTTAGTTGCCTTTAAAATTTTATAGCGGACCTTCTCCCCTTTGATTGCATAAGGCACAAAGGTGATAAGTCCGTTATCTTTTATTATGCCTTCGCCGTTTGAACCGAAGGCTTCAACTATTCCTATGTATTCTTCGTTCTTTTTCATACTATTTCACTATTCTTCCTAAATATCTATCAATTGCTATTCTTGAAAAATAAATAAATCTATCGAATAGCACGTAGAACACAATACCGAGTGCGCCAACGAAATATAAAATATTGTTTGCTATCCACTCTGGAAGATTAATAAAGTTTAAGCCCATAACCGCCGTATAATAAAAATACAGCCCGTATGCGCTTGCCACACACCAAATTGCGCCGATTATAATGCCAAACCATTTATTGAAGTTTTTATCTGCCATAATGCACTTAACAATAGGAAAAATACCAAAAAATGCAAAATATGACGGAAAAACAATGGAAAACACGTTAAATCCGCTAAACATAAACGCTAACACGCCACCTGCAAGGTAGGTTAAAAAGCACCCAACGTACGATTTGTAATATATAGGCAAAATTACAAATATTGATGACAGAATCACGCAAAACACGTCAGTAACTTCAACGTAAGCGCCAAGCGTTAATATTAATGCAATTATTGATGCGGAAATTGCAGATATTGCAAGTTTTCTACTTTTCATTATCTGCAACAACCGTTACAAAGCATATTCATACAACACCATGTTGCACAACAATCCATCATTGCGCCACAACCGCTATCGCCCATTTGTCTGTTGTTAACTTCTTGTTGTTGCGCATTACCAGATTGATATCTCGTTTGATCAAAATCGGTTTTTGCTTTCAACTTTGCATACGCCGTGCGATATTTTTCACTTCCTGGGTTCATTTCGAGTGCAATTTCAAGTTGCTTTTTACTTTCGTTAAGCCAATTTTTCTTATAGAAAAGAACTGACTGCAAATAATGCCACTCCGCAGATCTATCAGTAAAATCATCTAAAATACTTTGCGCTTCGGCATACTTACCGTCTTTAATAAGTTGCTCAACAGAAGAAAAATCGGGCGTATTGTCCTTGTTGGTTTTTTTACGTGAAGCAATAATTTCTGCATAAGCATTTTCAAGTTTAGTTAAATTTTTTGCCGCTTCGTTTCCGATTTCACCTTCGTAAAAACGTTCGTTTGAATACTTTCTTTTAAGTTGCGCATATGCGGTATCTATTTCCGCGTCGGTAGCACTTTCACTTACACCTAAAATTTTGTAGTTTTCTTGCATTGTTTGTTCTCCAATATTTGTTTTGTTTGATTTCTCAACCCTAACATTAAAACGTTATCCGTTAAATCGTGATTGAATTTATAGTTAAGTGTACTTGCACATTCAGATATGGTGTTAAGCACACTTCCAAAAGTAAATTTTAACTCGCTTTCTTTCTTTTCAATAAGTTCTGCCTTAGTTGCAATTTCAGGATTTGAATTTACGAAAACGTTAAAGTTATTTTTCTTCTTGTCTTTATCAAAATCGTCTAACGCATCAATTAAATATATCCATTTGCCAAGGTTATAAGCAAGGGTTAAAACGTTTTCATCACACTTTTCGCCTAGAAGTTCCTTAACAACTTCTTGCATCATAACCCCAAACGGATCAGACGTGATATCAATACTATCCGTTTTAGACTTTTCTACGTTTAGAAGATCGGCATAGCGCTTAGCAACAATTTCTTCTAACTTTGGTTCTGCCCGTTTTGCTTTTTTATATGCTTTTTTGAAAAATGAACGTTTTACTCTACCTTTACCGTTATCAATAACGTCGTCATTACATTTATGATATGCCAAAATAACGTTTAAGTAGGCAATACGCTTTGTTAAATTATCAACTACCGCTATCGGCTTTTTTCTAAACCAACTGATAACACAATGCTGTTTTTCAATTTTAACGTCAACGTCTGCAAGATTATGCGTAAATACAGATAGAAACGCTAAGTCGTAACTTAAAGCAAATCTTGCCCTTTGTCCACAAGTACATCCTATCCCCTTACACAACCCGCAATACATTGAACGATATAGCACGGTATCCTTAACAAACATATTCGGTCTGTCAGTTTTAACGTAGCCGAACATTATAACCCCTTTTTCTCGGCAATAAACCGACTTTTTTATAAACTTTATTAAGTGTTCTATAAGCAATTCTTGCAGCCCTTTCCGCACCGTTTGCAAGCACCGTATCAAGATAATCTTTATCGGCTAAAATCTTATTCTTTTCTTGACGGATAGGATCGATTACAGATGCAACCGCTTCGCCAACTTTTAACTTAAAGTCTCCGTATCCCTTACCATCAAATTCTTTTTCCGCTTCTTCAATCGTCTTGCCTGTAAATGCCGTGTAGATAGTTAAAAGATTGCTAATCCCTGGTTTTTCATCCGCATAAATAATCTTATTATCACTATCTGTTACCGCACGCTTGAATTTACGAATAATCGTATCCGTATCGTCATCCATAGAGATAAAGGCATTTACGTTTGCATCAGATTTGCTCATCTTTCTTTCTGGTTCTGCAAGGCTCATTACTCTTGCAGCACTCTTTGCAATATATCCTTCTGGAACTTTGAACGTTTCACCGAAACGATTATTAAACCTGATTGCTAAATCACGAGATAATTCTAGGTGTTGCTTTTGATCCGCACCGATTGGAACAAGTTCGGTTTGATATAGCAAAATATCTGCCGCCATAAGCACGGGGTAATCCATAAGCCCCATATTTATATTATCTTCATGTTTAAGGCTTTTATCCTTAAATTGCGTCATTCTAGAAAGTTCACCTGGGTAAGTAATGGTGTTCAATATCCAAGTTAATTCTGCATGCGCAGGCACGTGTGATTGTGCAAATAAAATTGACTGCTCTGGATCTAATCCGCAAGCAAGATAAAGCGCTGTAAGTTCATATGTGTTACGTTTCAAAGCACCCTGTTCTTGTTTTACGGTAAGCGTATGCAAATCCGCAAGCGCAAAAATGCTTTGATAATCGCTTTGTAATTTTTTGAAATTTTTGATAGCGCCTAAATAGTTACCTATCGTGAGTATTCCGCTCGGTTGAATTGCGCTAAATAATATCTTCTTTTCTTCCATTATATATTACCTTTCTTGAAAGTTTATTGAGTTTTTATTTTTCTATAAATTCCATAACCGCAGAAACCGTTTCCGTTCTATCGATAACCTTATTAAATCTTCTTTCTTTGGTTTTTAACGCTACGATTTGTTCAGGGATCGGTGCTGCCGTTTCTTGATTAAGCATATTTGCCGCCTTAAACGCATCTTCCGGTGCTTTTCCCGTAATTGATTTTAATACGTTTTGAGAGAATTTATACGCACTTGCAGTAGATAATACAACCGTATTAAGTTCATCACCCGTGTAAGACCTATATCCGTCTTCAACGGCAATTGCTACTGCGGTATGTGGGTCTAAAACGTAACCGTATTCATCAAAAAATCCTGCAATCACGCCTGCGCAATCTTCTTCATCACAGTAATCTGCATAGAAAGATTTTTCGATAAGTTTCTTTTCGGCATCAGTTATAACGTATTTACCCGTCTTTTTTAAATCTGCCATACGTTTTTCCGTTAAAGCACAATCTCTACCGCTTACTTCAAAGATTAATCTTTCTAGGTTGCTAGAAATTAAAATATCCATTGAAGGCGACATAGTTTTGAAAAATTCTCTGTTTGCATTATATTCGCCACTTACAAAGAATTCGGTGAGCACGTTGTTTGCATTTGATGCGCAAATAAGTTTTTCAATCGGAAGACCCATTTGTTTTGCATAATAACCTGCAAGGATATTTCCGAAGTTACCGGTTGGAACAACGAAGTTTATCTTTTCACCTATCTTGATTTCGCCAGAATTAACTAAATCTAAATATGCCGAGAAATAATATGCAATCTGTGGAGCAAGTCTACCAAAGTTGATTGAGTTTGCACTAGAAAGCACAACTCCTTTACTCTTCAATTCTGCTTCAATCTGCTTACTTGAAAAAATGTTTTTAACTGCAGTTTGGCAATCGTCAAAGTTACCTTTAACAGCAACAACGTTAACGTTACCGCCTTCCTGCGTGCACATCTGCATTTTTTGCATGTCAGAAACGCCTTCGCTTGGATAGAAAACGTTAATTTTAATACCTGGTTGATCCTTAAACCCTTCAAGTGCAGCTTTACCCGTATCACCACTAGTTGCTACTAAAATTAAAACTTCTTCTTTAATTCCAGAAATATCGCAACCTGTTCTTAAAAGATATGGTAAAAGGGTTAACGCAATATCCTTAAATGCAAGGGTTGGGCCGTGGAAAAGTTCTAAAATGAAAAGTTTATCGTCAATTTTCACAACGGGCGCTGCGTCGTTATCTTCAAATTTACCGTAAGCATTTTTACAAGCGGTTAATAAACTTTGATAGTCGTATTCTTCTAAATATTTACTTAAAACAAAACATGCACGTTCAGCATAATCCATGTCGAGCATTTTTTCTAAATCTGCCGATACGTTGGGGAAAGTTTCAGGGACGAAAAGTCCACCGTCGTCTGCTAAACCCTTTGCTATTGCTTCTGCCGAATTTACTGCTATTGATTTTCCTCTAGTGCTTAAAAACTTCATAAAAGTCTCCAAAAAAAGATAATACTTGGAAATATAAATTTCCAAGTATTATTCTACACCATTTTATTATAAAAAACAAGTATTATACGTGTTTTAATACAAACTCTGGCAAATCTTCTTTTGCGGCGGACACCGTAAGTACGAATTTAACGTTGAAATCTGCTTCAAGTTTTTCAATAGCATCAAAAATCGATTTAAGTTCGCCAAGCGGTTTATCTGCAATTCTAGCAACGCCATCAAGGAATATGTATTCGTTATCACCGTTAGATGCAACAACGCCTTTAATAAATCCACGTAACCCGTCTTCTCCTTGAACATCAACCTGCGTTACGTCTAACAAACGAATTTGATATTTGAGATTAAACGAATATTTACTAGTGTCGGTAATAAAAATTACGTGTCCTTTTGCAGTTTCAAGAGCTGCGTTAGCACTGTCAATTATAGCCTTTGTTTTGCCTGTTCCTTTCGGTCCATAAATAATTTTCATTAAAGAAAAATCCCCCTTGATATAATTTTTTCTAATTACATTTTATTATATCTTGGGGGAAAATTCAATATGTTTTTAAAAATTACTCTGCATCAATAAGTAATTTTTTATGAAATTCTTTATCACATTGCAAAATCATGTTGTCAAGTTCTTCATCACCGATAACGGTACATCTGCCATTTTCATATTCTTTATCGATAAGTTCTTTAACTTTTGCAATAATTGGATGAGTTTTTTCAATCTTATGTTCTTTGGGTAATTCGTAATATTCGTTAATCCAATATGCTATACCTGCTAAACCACTTGTATTGTTGATTGAAACGTGCATAGGACGATTGAGAAGTTTTCTCGTATCGAATATGTTGTAAATTTCTTCGTCTTTAAGCATTCCGTCCGCATGAATACCCGCTCTCGTTGAGTTAAAACTTCTGCCCACGAACGGTGTTCTTGAAGGAATTACGTAGCCTATTTCTTTTTCAAAATAGTTTGCAATTTCAGTAATTGCGGTATAATCCATACCATCAGTTGTTCCTTTGAGTGAAGCATATTCAATCGCCATTGCTTCCAAAGGACAATTTCCCGTTCTTTCACCAATACCGAGAAGTGAGCAGTTAACTGCTGAACAACCGTAAAGCCATGCTGTCGTTGCGTTGGTAACAACTTTATAGAAATCGTTATGACCGTGCCATTCTAAAAGTTCCGAAGGAACTTCTGCATAATGGTGAAGTCCATAGATAATTCCTGGAACACTTCTAGGAAGTGCTGCACCTGGGAAGTTTACACCAAAGCCCATTGTGTCGCATGCCCTAATTTTAATCGGAATTCCGCTTTCTTTAGAAAGTTTCATAAGTTCTGCTGCAAAGGGAACAACGAAACCATAGAAATCTGCTCTCGTAATATCTTCAAAATGGCATCTTGGTTTAATTCCTGCTGCAAGTGCATCTTTAATCGTACCAAGATATTTATCAAGTGCTTGCGCTCTCGTTAAATTCATCTTTTTGAAAATGTGATAATCGGAACAACTTACAAGTACGCCCGTTTCCTTCATCCCCATTTCTTTAACGAGTTCAAAGTCCTTTTTATTTGCTCTAATCCAGCTAGTAACTTCAGGAAATTCAAGCCCTAAATCTATACAAGCTTGTGCTGCCTTTTTATCTTTATCAGAATAAAGGAAGAATTCAGACTGACGGATAATGCCTTTTGGTCCACCGAGTTTTGCCATTAACTTATAAAGTTCTACAATCTGCTCTACTGTAAATGGAGAAGTTGATTGTTGACCATCACGGAAAGTTGTGTCTGTAATCCAAATTTCTTCAGGCATGGACATTGGAACCATGCGGTTATTGAATACAATTTTCGGAACGTTTTCATAATCGAAAATTTCACGGAAAAGTTGGGGTTCCGCCACGTCCTGTAAATTGTATTCATACATCTTTTCTTCAAGCAAGTTAGTCTTGTTATTTTTTACTATCATTATTTTAACTCCTTTATAAACGCTTTAAGTCTGGATAAACCTTCCTTAATATCTTCAATAGAGATAGCGTAAGAAAGTCTTATACAGTTGTCGTCACCAAACGCAATACCTGGAATTAACGCAACGCCCTTTTTAAGTGCACAATCAGCAAAACTGAGCGAGCCGTTGATAACCGTGCCTTCAAACGTTTTTCCATAAAGTCCAGAAACGTCGATAAACACGTAGAATGCGCCGAGTGGCTTTATACAAACGATACCTTCAACGTCAGAGAGTTCTTCTATCATGAGTTTTCTTCTTTCGTCAAAGACTTTTTGCATTTTTTCAATAAATTTGTCGCCTTCTGCATCAGTAAGTGCGGTTGTAGATGCATATTGCGTAATCGAACATGCGTTACTTGTGGTATGACTTTGCATACTTGAAACTGCTTTTGCAACGTCAAGCGGTGCTGCAAGATAACCTAAACGCCAGCCGGTCATTGCATACGTCTTACTCATACCGTTTACAATTACCGTATGTTCTTTTAGATATTCGTTTACGCTTGCTATCGAATAGTGTTTTTCCCCTTCGTAAACGAGTTTTTCATATATTTCATCAGAAATTACCCAAATACCTGCTTCTTCAACTACTTTGGCAATTTCTTTGATTTCTTTTTCTGTGTAAATTGCACCCGTAGGGTTGTTAGGTGAATTTAGGATTAAACATTTTGTTTTAGGCGTTACCGCCTGCTTTAATTCTTCTGCCGTAATCTTAAATCCGTTTTCCCTTTTGGTTTGTACGTATATGCAATTTCCACCTGCAAGTTTAACGAGTTCAGGATAAGTAAGCCAGTATGGTGATGGTAAAATTACGTCATCCCCTTCGTCAACTAGTGCGCAAATTGCGTGATAAAGTGAACTTTTTGCACCAGATGAAACAACGATTTGGTTAGGTTCATACGTTAAACCGTTATCTTTTAAGAACTTTTCACAAATTGCCTTTTTAAGTTCTGGAGTACCTGCTGCTGGGGTATATTTTGTAAACCCTGTATCAAGTGCTTTTTTTGCAGAATCAATTATGTATTGGGGCGTGTTAAAGTCTGGCTCGCCTGCACCAAAACCGATAACAGAAATCCCTTCCGCTTTCATTTTCTTTGCTTTTGCCGTAATTTCAAGTGTTAATGACGGAGCAATTCCGCTTACCTTTTTAGATACGTTCATCGTATATCTCCTTGCCTTTTCTTTTGGTGTTATTTATTCTTCTTCAAAACCCTGTGCTAAACGTGCTTCTCTGTCTGCTATTGCAAGACCTTCAACCATTTCGTCTATTTCACCGAGCATAAAATTATCTATTGAATATAACGTGAGTCCTATTCTGTGGTCCGTTACCCTGCCTTGTGGGAAGTTGTAAGTTCTAATTCTTTCTGAACGATCGCCCGTACCAACTTGACTACGACGATTCTCCGAATATTCTTTATCATATTCTGAACGGTATAAATCGTATAATCTACTCTTTAATACCTTCATTGCTTTTTCACGGTTCTTAGTTTGCGAACGTTCGTCTTGACAAAGCACCACGATACCTGTTGGTAAGTGCGTAAGTCTTATGCAAGATTCCGTTTTATTTACGTGTTGTCCGCCTGCGCCCGAACTTCTTAAAGTATCCACCTTCAAATCTTTTTCTTCAATATGAACTTCAACGTCTTCTACTTCAGGAAGCACGGCTACCGTTACCGTTGAAGTGTGAACTCTGCCTTGCGATTCGGTTGCGGGAACACGTTGAACTCTGTGAACACCACTTTCGTATTTTAATTTTGCATATGCAGATTTGCCAGAGATTGAAAATACAACTTCCTTTATTCCACCAAGTTCCGTGGAGTTGTTTTCAATTTCTTCCGTCTTCCAACGATTTTTTTCTGCATACTTAACGTACATTCTATAAAGTTCGTATGCGAACAAACTGGCTTCTTCACCACCTGCACCGCCACGAATTTCCATGATAACGTTTTTATCGTCGTCAGGGTCTTTGGGAAGAAGCAAAATTCTTAACTCTTCAGATATCTTTTCAATCCTATCTTTACATGCATACCCTTCATCTTCAAACGCCTTTTTCATTTCAGGGTCTGTTTCCATTTCTGCAAGTTCAAAAAGTTCTTTTTGCTCTTCAACCGTCTTTTTATATTCGGTGTATTTTTCCACCGTTTCTGTTATCTCGGATAACTCTTTGGTATATGCTTTCCACTCGTCGATTTTAGCAATAACTTCCGCATCACCGACAAGTTCGTTAAGTTTTTCATATCTCTCGAGCATCTTATCGAGTTTTTTAAACATTAAATTTCCGCCTTTATAATTCTGTCAATATTTTCGTAATCTTTTATGATTTCAACCTTGCTAAAACCTTGGAGCATCTTGCAAATTTCTTCCGCTTGTCCTATTCCGCATTCCATAAGCAACACGCCATTTTCAGTTAAATGATCTTTAACTTTTTCCGCTATGATTTTATAAAAATCATAACCGTCTATTCCGCCGTCAAGCGCAAGCATTGGTTCAAAATCTTTTACTTCTTTTTGAAGTGAAGATATTTCTTCCGTTTTAATATAGGGGGGATTAGACACGATAACGTCAAACTTCCTGCCACTTTCAGAAAGCGCCGTGAACATATCGCTATGGATAAATTCTATTTCTGCTTCGTTTAGTTTTGCATTTTCACTTGCGACAACAATCGCATCTGCGCTAACGTCTAATGCGGTTACGCTTACTTGATCGCATTCTTTTTTGACTGCAATTGCTATTGCGCCACTACCCGTGCATAAATCTAGCACCGTTTTTCCGTTCGCAATTTTTATAACGTTTTCTGCCAAAAGTTCCGTTTCGGGTCTTGGGATTAATACTCTTTCATCAACTTTTATGGTATAGCCGTAAAACTCTGTATCACCGATACAATACCAAAGCGGTCTTCCCTTAATCCTTTCTTCCACAACCAAATCTATTTGTTCGATAAATTTGGGACGAATAGTTTTTTCTTCGGTAAGTTCATCACGCTTTAAGCCTGATTTAATAGAAACAATCCACTCTGCTTCCGCCCTTTCTTCTATTCCGTGGTCTTTAAGTTTTTTATAAACTCTTTCAACAAGTTCGCTCGCCTTTTCGGGAACAATGAATTTTTGCTCTTGTTTTTCGGGATTTGCGTCTAATTCCATAACAGTTTTGAATGCCGTGATTGCAACTTCAATCATTTCGTCAGTAGGCTCTTTCGTGGTGATTTTTTGCAATAGCATTCCTGGAACTTTAAGTGGATAGAACACAACGCAATCGGTTTTCGATAATCCCCTTAATAATTCATAAGAAAGCCCTGCAACAACGGGGAGCAACGCTATTTTACATAATATACGAAGTATCCCTGTAATGCTTTGCCCTACCACCGCTTCAAAAAGCGCAAACATTATAATGCTTATAACAAGCACGAATACTATAAAAGTTGTGCCACATCTATCGTGCACCCTTTTGCAACTACGAGCATTTTCTACCGTAAGTTCTAAACCTTTTTCGTAACAAGTTATCGTTTTATGCTCTGCCCCGTGATACATAAAGGTACGCCTAACGTCTTTAATAAGCATACATAAAAATAAATAACCAAGGAAAATTAAAAGTTTAAGACCGCCTTCAATAAAGTTTTTAGCCCAAATATCGAAAGTAAACCCGTTTCCCACTAGCATTTCAATTCCTTCCCTTGCTAGTTGCGGTAAAAATATAAACAATAAAACTGCAAGCGCAAGCCCTACTATCAACGAAAAGCCAAGCACAACGCTCATCACGTTTATTTTTAATTTTTCCGCCGTCCACTTTTCAAATTTGGACGGTTCACTTTCACCGAAAACTTCCGCCGAACGCATAAGCGTGGTCATGCCACCGACAAGCGAATTTACAAACGCAACTACGCCACGAATAAGTGGCCATTTCATTACGCTTGGCTTTTTCCCTTTCGTTCGTTTGGATTCCACACGAATTATGCCGTCTTCATCTCGAACTGCCGTTGCCATAGAAGTGCTTGATTTCATCATGACACCTTCTATTACGGCTTGTCCGCCAATCGACGTCTTTTTTACGGTTTTTTCTTTACTCTTCATTTATTCCGTCGCTTTGAATAGAATTTTTAAAAAAAAGGCTTTAAGGGTAAAAATTTTACGCTTAAAGCCGTGTGCACAGAATACACTATTTTACTTTGTTTGCATATCTCTTGTTGAACTTATCAACACGGCCACCGGTATCAACCAATTTCTGCTTGCCGGTAAAGAACGGATGACATTTGCTACAAATATCAACCTTGATAGTATCTGTGTTTTTTGTTGAGCCCGTCTTGAAAGTTTCACCGCAAGCACATACTACGGTTACTTCATGATAATCGGGATGAATGCCTTCTTTCATTTTTGCACCTCTTTTTTGTAATTCTCAAATATTATATTATATTTTCTAAGGTTAGTCAACTGATAATCACCGAATTTTTAAATTTTCGATAAACTTTTAATCAATTTTTTCGGTGTTTTTTAGTTGATTTTTTCCCCTTATTATAATATAATAGTACAAATCGCAAAATTAGGAAAAATTTTGGAGTAAAAATGAAAGGTTGGAAAATCGTTAAACCGTCCACTCTTCAAGAAGTGGAAATAACTGAATCTACCATTGCTCAATCTCCCGCAAAGGTTAAAATCACAAAAGCACTTGTTACTCTTTCAGACGTTTTGAAATTTTCTTCTGATGCTGAAAATAGCGAATTCGTTGCCGGCAGTTACGGTATCGGTATCGTTAGTGAAACAGAAACTAATCTTTTCGGATTAGAAAAAGGCGCACACGTTTACATTGAACCTACACGCCCTTGCTGTGAATGTTATAATTGTAAAAACGGTGATGAACAAAAATGTGCTTCCTTACTTTCCGCTGGTGAAGACTTTGATGGATTTTTAAGAGATTTTACAGTTGTTGACTCTTCTAAACTCTACCCACTTCCCGAAAGCGTAACTGATTTTCAGGCTTTATTTATTGGGCATATTTCTCTTGCTGTTGCGGTTATTGACAAACTCGGAATTCAAAAGGGTGATTACGTGGCAATTATCGGTGCAAATAACTTTGCAAATATTCTTGCTCAACTTCTCATCTACTATCAAGCAGTTCCGATTATTGCTACAACTGACAAGTCCGACGCAGAAACGGCAACAAAGTCTGGCATTTACTACGTTTTAGGTCCAGATGAAAACTGGCAAAAAGAAGTTGCTTCTATCACGGGCGGACGCATGACTAAGAGCGTTGTTTACGTTTCAGATTGTAACATCCCTGCAAACAAGGCGTTCTCTCTTGCATCATTCTCGGCAGACGTGGCGTTTACCGGTTTTTCATTTAAGAACAACGCTATTTCAGTTAGCCAAGCAGTTAAAAAGCAACTTGATATTCATTGTATCAATACAGGCGTTGGAAACACCGCTACTAGCATCAACCTTATTGCTAACAAAGCAATTGACTTATCTCATCTTCCTATAAAAATTGCAAAATACGCTGACGTTCCAAACGTGTTTAAGGAAAATGCAGATGCTCTTGAAAACGAAAACAAAGTTTACGAAACGGTTGTTGAACTTATCTAATTTATCTTAAACGAAAAAGGCTACCATTTGGTAGCCTTTTTGATTTCTATGTACAAATACATAGTTCTAATCTTTTTGTTTTCTCTTAAGGTTACATACCGCACGCAATATGGCACGGATTATCCTTGGCGGTTTTACACAGTAAATTTTCATAACACACCTCACGGTATAGTATATGATGCGTGCGGCGTTATTTTGACTATTTACTTGCAAAAATTACATTTCTCTTAATTCTTTGATAATTTTTGCCCTGTCAGTTTCCTTAAATACCGTATTTCCTGCAACGATTACGTTTGCACCTGCATTTTTAACCGCTACGATATTTTCTTTATTGATTCCACCGTCAATTTCAAGGTCTATTTCTTTACCTGTTTTTTCAATTAAGCGTGATGCTTCTTCAAGTTTAGGGAGCACGCTTTCAATAAACTTTTGTCCGCCAAATCCTGGAAATACGCTCATAAGTAAAAGCATATCACATTCTTCAATTACGTCTGCAACAGAAGAAACGGGCGTATCGGGGTTAATAACCGCACCACATTTAACACCCAAAGATTTTATTGCTTTAAGAGTGTCTTTTAATCTATCCCCACACGCTTCTTTATGCACGGTGATGATATCCGCACCGCTTTCTGCGAATTTTTCAATATACTTCCACGGCTCAACAATCATTAAGTGAGCATCAAATATTGCATTTGAAAACTTTCTTACGTCTTTAATAAGTTTAGGTCCAAAAGTGATATTTTTTACAAACACCCCGTCCATAACGTCTAAGTGAATTACGTCTGCCCCGCAATCTGTTACACACTTAACTTCTTCACCCATCTTAGAAAAATCTGCTGATAATACTGATGGCGCAATTTTAATTTGTTTCATATTTTTTCTCCTTTATGTTTTGCTATAATTTTTTCTTTACTTCAATAAAAGCCTGTGATAAGCCAAGGCGAGTGACTAATCGGAGATTTGGCACGAGCCTAATTCATCTATGTAGCGTTGACGAAGTTGACCACAAGCTCCGTCAATATCTTCGCCCATACGCCTTCTTACCGTTGCCGATAATCCTGCACTTTCTAGTCTTCCCATAAATCTATATGCTTCTTTATCGGTTACGCTTTTTAAGTTCTTTCCTTTCACTTCGTTAAGCCTAATTAAGTTTACGTGACAGGGCTTACCCTTTAATAATTTTACTAATTCGTCTGCATGACGTTCCGTATCGTTTTCGCCTAAAATAAGCACGTATTCAAAGATAAATCTTCTGCCCGTTTTTTCAAAATAATTATCGCAAGCAGAGATAATTTCGCTTATTTTATAAGCCTTCGCAACAGGCATAATTTTCTTCCTTTCTTCATCAAAGGGAGAGTGCAAAGAAACGGTTAAATTGATAGGCAAATTTTCATTTGCTAAATCGTACATTTTATTAACTAGTCCGCACGTTGAAAGACTAATATTTCTCGGACTTATACAAATCCCACCTTGTTCGGAAACGAGTTTTAAAAATTTTACGGTGTTATCGTAATTATCGAGTGGTTCACCACTCCCCATCATAACGACGTTGATTATTTTACGCTTATCTCCTATTCCACCACCAACGTACTTATTTGCACAAATAACTTCACCAAGTATTTCACCTGCCGTTAAATTGCGCACAAGACCGTTCAAGCCCGATGCACAAAAAGCACATCCCATACGGCACCCTACCTGCGTGGAAACACATAGGGTTGCACCGTACTTGTATTTCATAAGCACGCCTTCTACCACGTTTCCATCTGTAAGCGCAAACAAAAATTTTTCCGTTCCATCCTTGGATTTTAACGTTTTTATGATTCTTACGGATTGCGATTCATATTCGTTTTCTAGCCTTTCACGAAGAGATTTTGAAAGTTCGGTCATCTCCGAAAAAGTTAGACCTTGATGAAGGGCTTTATAAATTTGCCCCGCTCTGAAAGGCTTTTCGCCTAGTTGAATTATTAAGTTTTTAAGTTCCCCCTGACTTAGGGAAAGTAAACTTTCTTTCACTATTTTATCCTTTTAAGTTTGGCAAAATAAAAGCCTAAACCGCCCGAAATATCAGGCAAAAATTGTAGAGTTTTTTGTTGTTTTTCGTGTGGCAATAAACTATCTGTTTCGACCACTTCAAACCTATTATCAAGACTAATAAATTTCTTAACCGTTTCAATATTTTCTCTTGGCAAAACCGAACAAGTAGAATAATATAAATAACCGCCGACTTTAACGTAAGACGCAACGTTTTTTAGTATGGCTAATTGCTCTTTTGTTAGTTCTATAACGTTTGAAATTTCACGATTAAGTTTAATATCGGGATTATCGTTTACAACACCTAATCCACTACACGGCGCATCACATAAAACAGCGTCGAATTTTTCTTTGTATTCACTATTATATTCTTTTGCATCTTGAACGCTTGCCGTGATGTTATCACGCTTCATTCTTTTCGCATAATCGTTTATCAACTCAACACGATGCGGATGAATATCCCAAGCGGTAACCTGCTTAAATTTATGCGATAATCTTATCGCCTTACCCCCTGGAGCAGAACAGCAATCAAGAAGATTTTCTCCACCGCTAACCCCTTCGCATATTGCCACCGAACCTAATGCTTGGTATGTATAAATTCCCCTATCGTAATCTTCATTACGAATAAAATTCTGCGCATAGAAAACGTTATCAAAGGGCGTTTTTTCATAATTTACGCCTTTGTTTTTTAGATACTCTTCACCGCTTTCTTCATAGAAAGAAAGACAAGTTTTTTCGTTTGTTGCAGATATTATTTTTTCCGTTTTTTCCTTACCGTAAAATTCTAATAATTCGTTTACCGCAAATAACGGATAGGAATATTTTATTGATAAGTTTTCCGCCACGTCGCTTGGCAAAATAAACTCTGTTTTAATAAACTTTCTAAGGGTTGCGTTGACAAATCCGCCTGCACCCGCTTTGCCAAGTTTTTTTGTGAGTTCCACGGCATTTTCCGTTACGGCATAGGGCTTTTTATTGAGATATTTCAGCGCATAAAAAGCCACTTTCAGTATGGTACGTATAGCGAGTTTAGGCGTTTTTGGGGCTAGGTATTTTAAATAATAAGAAAGTTCGATATCTTTATCTAATACTCCGTAACAAGTTTTAATGGTAAGTGCACGGTTCTTCTCTTCAATAAAAGATGAAGAAATTGCCTGTTTTATAAAAGCACCTTCACCATAAACTTTATTCAGTATTTGATAACAATCGTAAAACCAGTTAATCATTAGCCAAGTATATCGCCTTTTATAAGTTTAGTTCCACGCAAAAAGTCAGATGCTTCCATCATTTTAGAACCTGCTTTTTGCAAAGTTTTAATAATTACCGAACCATCTCCACACGCAACTTCTAATTGCTTTTCCGCACTTAATATTTCGCCTGCTTTTCCTTTTTTGTTTGATACAATCGCAGAATATATTTTAAGCGGTTCGCCATTTAAAAATGTGTAAGCAACGGGTGAAGGATTATACGCCCTAATTTGATTTACAATATTTTTAGCGGTATCTTCCCAGTTGATTTTTGCATGTTCTTTTTTTACAAGCCCTGTTCTTGTTGCCTTGCTATTATCTTGCGGAGTGAAAGTTGCTTTGCCGTCCTTTATCATTTTAAGTGCTTTGACAATGCACTCTGCGCCTAGATGAGATAGCCTTTCAAACAATTCTCCACACGTTTCATCTTCTTTAATATCAAGTTTTTCGGCATATATAATATCACCCGTATCAATGCCGATATCCGTTTTCATAACCGTTATTCCCGTTTGTGTTTCACCATCTTTTATTGCTTGATGAACGGGGGATGCCCCACGATATTTTGGGAGCAACGATGCGTGAACGTTAATCACGCCGTGTTTTGCTATATCTAAAATTTCTTGCGATAATATTTGCCCAAATGCGCAAGTAACCATAACGTCGGGTTGAAGGGCTTTCATATCTTCCACCCCTTCATCACGAATACTATCGTATTGATAAACTTTATATCCTTTTTCAAGTGCAAATTCTTTCACGGGCGGTGGGGTTAAAATTTTCTTTCTTCCCACTTCTTTATCACGATTACAAACCACACCCACGATTTCAAATTCTGCGCATTCAGATATGCTTTTTAACGGCTCTACTGAAAAATCGGGAGTACCTAGATAAACAATTCTCATTTACTTTCTCTCCGATACAACTTCGATTGCTTTGTCTGTATATAAAACACCGTCTAAATGATCGTTTTCATGACAAAAAGCACGTGCTAAAAAGCCACTTGCTTTTACTCTAAACGGCTTACCAAACCTATCTAGCGCTTCTACCGTTACGTTCATTGGTCTAATAACAGTTCCGTATTTACCCTTTACTGAAAGACAACCTTCATCTCCTATCTGCTTACCACTTTCGGCAACGATTTTCGGATTAATACACTCGTAATATTTACCTTCCGTCATAACGATAAAAATACGCCTTAAAACGCCAACTTGTGGAGCGGCAAGCCCTGCACCGTCAGCCTTAATTAAGGTATCTCTCATATCGTCGATAAGACTTTGCGTCTTTTCACCGAAATCAGTAACTTCAAAGCATTTTTTTCTTAAAGTTGGATCACCGTCTTGAACTATATTTCTAATTGCCATAATATCACCATTAAGTTAGATTATTGGGGTTAATTTCTAAATAAACGCCCACTCTCTTTCCATTGTATTTTTTTACCGTTTGATAAATTTTATCACAAATTAAATCTGCCACTTCCGTTTCTATACGCATAAGCACTTGGAAACGGAATTTATTTTGCAACCGTTTTATCGGTGCTTTCATGCAACCGAAAAACCTAAATTTATCAATATTTTCTGCGTACGTCTTCTGCATTTCACGATACGCCTTTTCTGTCACTTCAAGCGTTTCTTGCTCGTCTTCGCCCGAAATTAAAACTCTTACCACTTTTGTATAAGGCGGAAATCCCGTTGCCTTTCTCACCGATATTTCACGATTAAAAAAGGACGTGTAATCATATCTAACCGCCTGCCTTAAAACAGGGTTTTCTGGGCTATAAGTCTGCAACACTACTTTGCCCGTTTCTCCCGCTCTGCCACTTCTTCCTGCGACTTGGGTTATCAGTTGAAAGGTACGCTCTGCACTTCTATAATCGGAAAAGTGTAAACTTGCGTCGGCATCTAATATCCCAACCAAAGTTACTGACGGAAAGTCATGTCCCTTAGCAATCATTTGAGTTCCAACTAAAATATCCGCTTTCTTTTGAGAAAATTCCGAAAGAATCTTAAAATGCCCTTCTTTCGACTGTGTTGTATCCCTATCCATGCGTAAAATTCTTGCATTAGGAAAAAGATTAGAAAGTTCTTTTACCACCCTTTCCGTTCCCGTTCCACCATAGCGAAGGAATTTACTTCCACACTCTACACATGAAGTTATCATCTTATATTTTGCGCCACAATAATGGCAAAGCAGAGCATTATCTTCCATATGGTAAGTAAGCGAAACGTCACAAGCACCACACTTGACAACGTGCCCGCATTCAGTACAAACGACCGTCTTTGAATATCCACGTTGATTTAAGAAAATAATCGCCTGATTACCCGCATTTAGACATGCTTCAAGTTCACTTTTAAGTGCCGACGAAAAGGGTGAATTATTACCACGCCTTATTTCCCCACGCATATCCGCAATTTCCACTCTAGGCAAAGGTTTACCGTTTATTCTATCCGGCATTTTTATTAAACCATATTCGCCCGTAGTCGCTTTTAAATAACTATCCACAGATGGCGTTGCACTTCCTAAAACAAGTTTGGCGTTTGAATATTCAGCCCTAAATTTCGCAACGTCTATCGTGTCGTAACGTGGGTTTGATTCACTACTATAACTTCCGTCGTGTTCTTCATCAACAACGATAAGTCCTACGTTTTCAAGCGGAGCAAAGATAGCACTTCTTGCACCTATTGCAATACGAGCATCCCCACTTCTTAACCGCCACCACTCGTCAAATCTTTCACCTGCGGAAAGTCCACTATGAAGAATTGCGCACAAATCGCCAAACCTTGCACGAAGTTGGCGGAACATTTGTGGCGTTAAGGCTATTTCAGGCACTAACATAATTGCCGTTTTCCCGCTCTCAATAACGTCGCTTATAAGTTTTAGATACACTTCGGTTTTTCCACTTCCCGTTACCCCGTGGATTAGCGTTATTCGCTTATCCGTACTTTGTACCGTTTTAACCGCTTCAAGTTGTTTAGCGGTCAACTGAACGGGCGTATAACCTGTGTTAATATTTTCGTAAGGTTTTCTTAATTGCTGTTTATCGAAAATATTTACTATGCCTTTTTCTGCAAGGGCAGTTATTGCCGATCTACCGAATTTTTCTGCAAGTTCAACAAGTTGAGTTTCACCTACAACGGCTAAATAACTAACCGCTTCAAGTTGCTTTTTAGCCGTCTTTTTAATCTCTTCGGTTGCACTTGATAGGGTGTAATTTTCTGCTAAACATGCGTATTTAACAAATTTTTCTTTTATCTTGCCCTTTCGCATTTCGCTTGGCAAAAACAACCTTAATGCTGACGCTTTCGTTACGTAACACTTTTTACAAACAAAGTCTGTTAATGCAAGCGTTTCTTCGGTAAGCGCAGGCGTTTCTTCTAAAACTTCGATTATCGGCTTGATTTTTTCAACAGGATAAATGCTTGTTTCTTTTACGCCGATTACTATTCCTTCTACCTTTTTTCCTGCCCCGAACGGCACACGAACACGACTGCCAAGTTTAACTTGACAGTCTGTTTCTACAAAGGAATATTCGAATATTTTATCCACTTCCGAGTGGGTTATATCCACAATGACGTCTGCAAACATTTCCTATCCTTAATAAGAAAATTGTTCACCGCACGTGCGGTGAACACATCTTTTTCACTTAGTCGTTAGTTACAGTAAGTTTACCATCGTAAATTTCTTGCGCTGCAACAGACAAGGGTTTTTCCTTGCTTGGAAGTTCATTGTAGCCTTGATTTTGCGCTTGTTCCATAAGTTGTCTTGCACGCTTACTTGCTACAACACAAAGTGAATATTTGCTTCCTACCTTTTCTGTTAAATCGTCTATCGGAGGTTTATGTATCATATCGTCCTTCTCCTTTTAAATTTTGTTTTTTTCGCTATTTATAATTTTCAAAACGTCTTCATACGCAGTTTCAAGTTCGTCGTTGATAACCGCATAATCATATTCGTCTTGTTTTCCGATTTCGTAATCGATACGTGACATTCGCATCTTGATTTTTTCTTCAGATTCCGTACTTCTTTTAAGTAGCCTTCTTTTAATCTCGCCAACTGACGGTGGGAGCAACATTATGAGTAATGCTGATGGAAAATTCTTTTTTACTTCTAGTCCACCGTTTACGTCGATTTCTAATAGCACGTCGCTATTTTGAAGTTTATCTTCCACAAACGCCTTTGGCGTGCCGTAAAAGTTTTCAAAGTGCTCCGAATATTCTAAAAATCCATTTTCTTGAATTTGCTTTTCAAAATCCTTCTTTTCTATGAAAAAATATTCTCTGCCGTGCACTTCGCCTACCCTTGGCAAACGTGTTGTACAAGAAATACTAAGTGCTATATTTTCATTTCTTTCTGTTAACATTCTTGCTATCGTGC
>SVIE01000023.1 GCA_015069625.1 Clostridiales bacterium
AACTAAAAGTTTAGGCTTTACTTCCAAAACGGTTTTTTCTAAATCGTCGTAATCAATCATGCCCGTTTCTTCTTTTACGCCGTAGCCTACCGCATTGAAATATTTACCTGAAACGGTTACGGGGCTACCGTGAGTTAAGTGTCCACCGTGTGCTAAGCTCATACCCATAATAGTATCGCCTGGATTAAGTACGGCAAAATATACTGCAAAGTTTGCGTTTGCACCACTATGTGGTTGAACGTTTGCGTGTTCTGCACCGAATAGTTTTTTTGCTCTTTCAATAGCAAGCGTTTCAGCAATATCAACGAATTGACAACCACCGTAATATCTGTGTTCGGGGTAGCCTTCTGCATATTTATTCGTTAGGTGACTGCCTGCTGCAAGCATAACGTTTTCAGAAACAAAGTTTTCACTTGCAATAAGTTCAATGTTGTTCTTTTGACGATTGAGTTCTTTTTCTAATCCTGCGTAAAGTTCGGGATCTGCCTTTTTTAACGTTGTAAAGTCTATCATTTGTTTTCTCCTAAATATGTTTCTAAATTAAATGTATTTGATTACCATTTCAGAAAGGCCTGCTTTTGAATTTAACCCTACTGATTTTTCCACTCTTTCTCCGTTCTTGAACACTAATACGGTGGGGATTGACATAATTTTGTATCTGTAAGCGAGTGAAGGAAGTTGATCAACGTCCACTTTAACCACTTCTACTTTATCCCCGATTTCTTCTTTGAATTCGTGAAGTATAGGTGCAAACATTTTGCATGGGTTGCACCACGTTGCCCAAAAATCTACAAGCACGGGCTTTTCACCCTTTAAGATTTCATCAAATTCTGCTTCGCTCATTACGTTTATTATTTCCATTTTATTCTTCTCCTTTTTCTTCCTTTTCTACCGATTCTACTGAAACTATTACAGACGTTAGTCCTTTTAGTTTTTGAAATTTTTTATCGGTTAACGCTAAAATAGTATACCACAAAATTATAAATAATACGCTTAGTATCGGAATCCATATCTCGTTTTTTATAGCAAGATAATTTATTCCAACCGCTAGGCCTATCAATAGTAATGGCACTAAAAACACCATGAACACGCTAAATAGTGAAGTCTTTCCACTTCTTTCTATCGTTACCGTATCTCCCTTTTTTGCGCCAACCGAATTTTCGGCATACACACGGATTTTGCTTGCATTTTTAGGAAATGCGCAAAGTCCGCATTTTGAACATTCATCCTTTTTTTGTATTTCTACCGTTGCACCGTTTTTTTCTACGGCAACGACAACGCCTTGCTCGGTCATTAATCTTTTACCGCCTGATAAAGATTGGCGTATGCTACTTCTTCTTCGTTTCCGTTTTGCATATTTTTAAGTTTAACTACGCCCTTTTCAAGTTCTGTTGAACCGATAACGGCAACGTATTTAACGCCTAACTTATCAGCATACTTAAACTGCGCTTTTATTCCCCTTGACATATGGTCAAGTTCGCAAGCGATACCTTTAAGCCTTAATTCGTATGCTAAACTGAACGCTTTTTCCTTTTCCTTTTCGCCCATAGGCGCAAAGTACAAACTAATCTTATTTTCGTTTGGAATTTCCACGCCAGACGCTTCTAAAACTAAAAGCAATCTTTCAATACCCATAGCAAAGCCGACACCCTTTTCATCTGCTCCGCCAAGTTCTTTTATAAGCCCGTCGTATCTTCCACCACCACAAACTGTACCCTGAGCACCTATGTTTTCAGAAACGAATTCAAAAACGGTTTTAGTGTAATAATCAAGCCCACGAACTATATTTGCATTGATTTTAAATTCTACGCCTGAAAGATTAAGATACGTTTGAACTTTATCAAAGTGAGTTTGACACTCGTCGCAAAGATAATCTAAAATCCTTGGTGCGTTTGCCGTTATAATTTTACAATCTTCGTTTTTGCAATCTAAAATTCTTAACGGATTTTTCTCAAAACGTTCACGGCAGAGCGGACACAAATTATCATATTGCGATTTCAAATAATCTTTTAACGCTTCTTCGTATTTACCACGGCAATTCTTACAGCCGATACTGTTGATATATAACGTCAATCCCTTTACGCCAAGTTTATCAAAAAATGTTTTTGCAAACAAGATTGCTTCTGCGTCGATATCCGCTTCTTTTGAGCCTAAAAATTCAATGCCGAACTGGTGAAATTCACGAAGTCTGCCTGCTTGCGGTCTTTCATAGCGAAAGCATTGAGTTATATAGAATAACTTTGCAGGAAGGGCGGTGTTCGCCATGCCGTTTTCTATGAACGCCCTTGCAACGCCTGCCGTTCCTTCAGGTTTTAAGGTTATACTTCTTCCACCTTTATCGTTAAAAGTGTACATTTCCTTGTTTACGATATCCGTGCCTTCGCCAACGCCACGCAAGAATACTTCGGTGTGTTCAAAGGTTGGTGTGCGGATTTCAGAAATGCCGAACGCTTTTGCCGTTTCTCGTGCTGTTTTTTCTACGTATTGCCACTTATAACTGTCGATTGGCAGAAGGTCTTTCGTGCCTTTTGGTGCATTTATCATTTTTGTTTCCTTTTAATTTTGTTTAGTATGATTTATTAAAAATTCAAGTTATTTTTTGCTTTAAGGGGTTAGAAACGAGTTTGGCAAGGCTCGTGAAGTGTTTTGGATGAGATAAACCTTTTTGGTTATCGAAGTCAAAACACGAAACAGTTAACGAAGCCAAACGAAGTTTATAAGCCCTTAAAGGATATACTTTTTCAAATCCTTGGTCTTCTTTTCCACGCCTAACTTTTCGGTTACGTACGCTTTATCAATTAGCACGTCTTTTGCCGTGCCGTCTGCTTCAAACGAAACGTCTTCTAAAAGATTTTCCATAACCGTGTGTAATCTTCTAGCCCCGATATCTTCACTCGTTGCGTTCATATCTTCGGCTATTCCTGCAATTTCTTCAATCGCTTCGTCGGTAAACTTTAAGTCAATTCCGTCGGTGCGTAAAAGAGTTGCATACTGAACGGTGATTGCATTTTGGGGAGTGGTTAAAATTTCTATAAAATCCTTTTTAGAAAGGCTAGAAAGTTCAACTAAAATTGGGAATCTTCCTTGAAGTTCAGGGATTAAATCTGACACTTTTGACACGTGGAAAGCACCCGCTGCAATAAATAAAATATAATCGGTTTTGATTGCACCGTACTTTGTCATAACGGTTGAACCTTCAACGATAGGAAGAATATCTCTTTGAACGCCTTCCCTTGAAACGTCTTGTCCGCCACCTTTCGTACCTTTTGCTGCAATTTTATCAATTTCATCAATAAAGATTATGCCTTCTTGTTCGGCACGCCTTATTGCTTCTTCGTTTACAGAATCTTTATCGATAAGTTTTTCACTTTCTTCATCAAGCATAAGTTTTCTTGCTTCTTTAACGGTGAGTTTGCGTTTCTTTTTCTTCTTTGGCATAAAATCACCAAAGATGCTACCGATACTGATTTCTGCGCCACCTGGAACTAATTCCATAGGCTTTGGCATGTCGGTGATTTCAATTTCCACCGTTTCGTTATCATACCAGCCTTTACGGTAACCTTCTTTGATTTTTTCCATAAATTCTTGGTCGGTTAAATCACCTTTATCCATACGGCGATTTTCAACAATGAGTTTTGCAAGTTTATCTTCTACCGCACTACCCGCTTTTTCAACGACCTTTTTATATCTTTCTTCTTTAACAAGTCTTACCGCACATTCAACTAAATCACGAATCATTGATTCAACGTCTCTACCAACGTAACCTACTTCGGTGTATTTGGTTGCTTCAACCTTCACAAACGGTGCGCCGACTAAACGTGCAAGTCTTCTTGCAATTTCAGTTTTACCTACACCCGTCGGTCCTTTCATGATGATATTCTTTGGCGTGATTTCTTCCATTTCGCTTGGGGTTAAACGGCTTCTTCTATAACGGTTTCTAAGTGCAATCGCAACCGCCTTTTTTGCCTGATTTTGCCCTACGATATATTTATCTAATTCTTGAACTATTTGTTTTGGACTTAAATTCATTTTCTATCCCCCTTAAAGCGTTTCACAAGTGATGTTTCCGTTTGTAAACACGCAAATTTCACTTGCAATCTCTAATGCTTTTCTTGCAACAACGTCTGCTTCATAGTCCGTTTCTTTTACAAGCGCACGTGCTGCGGCTAACGCATAATTTCCGCCTGAACCGATTGCGCAAACACCGTCGTCCGGTTCTATAACTTCCCCTGAACCCGATACGATTAAAAGGCAATCTTTATCTGCAGTTATCATCATTGCTTCAAGTTTTCTTACAACTTTATCGTTTCTCCAAAGTTCTGCAAGTTCAACCGCACTTCTCATTAAGTTGCCAGAAAATTTATTAAGCATTTCTTCAAATCTTTCAGAAAGGGTGAACGCATCTGCAACCGAACCTGCAAACCCGAAAATAACCTTTCCGTTATAAATTCTTCTTACCTTAACGGCATTGTTTTTGAATATAACCGATTGCGACATGGTAACTTGTCCGTCACCTGCAATAGCCGTTTTTCCATTCTTTTTTACTGCACAGATGGTTGTGCCCATGAATTCTGCCATAATTTTGTCTCCTTTACAAACTGATCTACGTGTAATAAGCTACGCTCTGCTTGTGCGTGCTTTTTTTGTGCTTTGTCTTTTATTATTCTATCCATCGGGGGTAATATCCCGAAGTTTGCGTTCATTGGTTGAAAATCTTTATTAGGTGTGGTTATATATTTTGCAAGTGCACCCGCCACCGTGTATTCAGGTACTAACGTTTGCAATTTTCCACTTAATTTTTGCCAAATATATATTCCTGCCATAAGTCCGCTTAACGCACTTTCAACGTACCCTTCAACGCCCGTTATTTGCCCTGCAAAATATATTCTATCATCCGCTTTTAACGAATAGTCTGGATTTAATACTTCGGGCGAATTGATAAAGGTGTTACGGTGCATTACACCGTATCTTAAATACTCCGCTTGTTTTAGTGCAGGAATTATTCCAAACACCCTTTTTTGTTCTGCGAAGGTGAGATTTGTTTGAAAACCTACTAGGTTATACATTTCTCCGTTTTCGTCTTCCCTTCTTAATTGCAAACAAGCGTACGGCCATCTGCCCGTTTTTGGATCGTCAAGCCCGACAGGTTTAAGCGGTCCAAAACGGAGAGTATCTTTCCCCCTACTTGCCATGATTTCTATCGGCATACATCCTTCAAAAATTTCTTTGTTTTCAAAGTCGTGAAGGGTTGCCCTTTCGGCACTCGTCAGCGCTTCTATAAACGCCACGTATTCTTCTTTGTTCATAGGGCAATTTACGTGGTCGCCATTACCCTTGCCGTATCTATCACCATAAAACGCATGGTCGAAATCAATGCTATCCTTTTCTACAATAGGTGCAGAAGCATCAAAGAAATGTAACTTTTCGCCTACTAGTTCGGAAATTTTATCCGATAGCGGTTTGGTGGTTAACGGTCCCGTTGCTATTACAACGTTGCCTTTGGGGATTTTTGTTACTTCTTCGCAAACGATTTCTATATTTTCTTGCGCTTTTATCCTATCGGTTATTTGTTTTGCAAACTCTACTCTATTTACCGCTAAGGCGTTACCAGCAGGCACTCTAGTTTTATCTGCAACCGACATTGTGATTGAACCCATACGGCGCATTTCTTCTTTAAGAAGTCCTGCTGCGTTTCCGAAAATATCGTTGCTTTTAAGCGAGTTAGAGCAAACGAGTTCTGCAAAGTTTTCATCTGTGTGCGCAGGCGTGAACGATTTGGGTTTTATATCGAAAAGTTTTACCTTTATTCCGTGCGTCGCTAAAAAATACGCCGTTTCTACCCCTGCAAGCCCTGCGCCTATTACGTTAACTTTTTGCATCTTCACTATATTTACATTTTTTATTCGAACATCTAATTTTGCCTTCAACCTGAATTAGATAACTTCCACAATCTGGGCATTTTTCACCCGTTGGGATATCCCAACTCATAAACTTACATCTTGGGTAATCAGAGCAACCGTAGAATACCTTTCCACCCTTACTCATCATCTTTTTGGTTGGTTTTCCACAGTCTGGACAAATGCCAACGCTTTCAGTTAAACTTACCGTATATTTGCATTCTGGATAGTTTGAACAAGCAAGGAACTTACCAAACTTGCCTTCCCTTTCAAGCACCGTTCCGCCACACTTAGGACATACCTTATCCGTAGGCATAGCAAATTTTGCGGTTACCGGTTTATTCTGTTTGCAATTTACGTTTGAACATGAATAATAGTTGCCGTACTTTCCGCTGTTTATATACATAGGACTTCCGCAAAGTTGACACTTTTCTTCGGTCAACTTAGAAGATAAAAGTTGCTTTTCAAACGGAGCGTAGAAATCGGAAATAAGTTTATGCCAATCCTTACCACCATCACCAATATCGTCAAGTGCCGTTTCCATGTTTGCCGTAAACGAAACGTCCATAATGTTCGGGAAGAACTTAACCAAGAAGTCAATTAAATCATAACTTATGGTGTTAGGAACTAAATATTTCTTTTCCTTCCTTACGTATTCTCTCTTTTTGTCAGAGAGTTTTGCCATAATGGTTGCGTACGTTGAAGGTCTGCCTATTCCCTTATCTTCCATATTCTTAATAAGTGTTGCTTCGGTGTATCTTACGGGCGGTTTGGTAAACTTCTGTTCTTTAACAAGACCGTTGAGATTTAAGATTTCACCTTCTGCAAGCGGGGGAAGAAGTGATGAGCCTGTTTCTTCATCTTCTTCTTTCTTCGTATCGTCGTAAACTGCCGTGTAACCCTTAAACGTAAGTGTTTTTCCACTAGTCTTAAAGGTGTATGCGCCTGCTTCTACTTCTAACGCTACGCTATCATATTTTGCTTCACTCATCTGCGACGCAATAAAACGGTCGTAAATAAGTTTATAGAGTTTATATTGATTTTTGTCTAAAATATCTTCCACTTTTTCAGGCGTTAAAGCAACGTCGATAGGACGAATTGCTTCGTGCGCATCTTGTGCGGAATTTTTAGATTTATAGAAGTTAGGTTTCGTCGGAACGTATTCCGCACCGTAATTTGCCCTGATAAATTCACGAGCAGATGCTTGTGCTTCTTGTGAAATTCTAACAGAGTCCGTTCTCATGTACGTTATAAGTGCAACGTTTCCACGGGGAGTTTCAACACCTTCGTATAAACGCTGTGCTATCTGCATGATTTGTGGCGCGGTTACGTTAAGTTTAATCGAACCGTCCTGTTGAAGCGTACTTGTGATAAACGGAGCAGGTGCATGCGATTTAATAACACTCTTTTTAAGGCTCTTAACTTTAAAAGTTGATTGCTTTAATTCTATTTCTGTTGCGGTTGCTTCTTCTTCGTTTGACGGCTTATACTTTCTGCCGTTCTTTTCGGTTAAAAGCACTTTGAAGTTGCTCTTTTTATTAACGGGTGATAAATCGGCTTTTAAGTTCCAGTATTCTTTTGGAACGAAAGCCGTTATTTCACGTTCTCTATCCACAACCATTTTTAGTGCAACCGATTGTACTCTGCCCGCAGATAACGTTTCGTTAAGTTTTGTGCTTGCCGCAGGTGAAATGCTATAACCAACGATTCTATCTAAAACACGCCTTGCCTGTTGTGCGTCAACAAGGTTCATGTCTATCTTTCTAGGATTTTCCAACGCACGCTTAACGGCACGTTCGGAAATTTCGTTGAATTCTATTCTGTTTGCGGTTTTTTCATCCAAATTAAGCACTTCTGCTAAGTGCCAAGATATTGCTTCCCCTTCTCTATCTGGGTCGGTTGCGAGATATACTACTTCTGCCTTTTTCGCCTGATCGGAAAGTCTTTTAATATCTGCTTTCTTTTCAGGGGCAATAACGTAATACGGTTCAAAGTTGTCCTTGATATTTACGCCCATATAATTTACGGGTAAATCCCTGATGTGCCCTTTTGACGCATCTACCTTATATTCACCATGTAAAAATTTTGCAATTGTTTTCGCCTTGTGCGGAGATTCTACAATTATAAGTTTCATTTATTCCTCCAAGCCGTTAACTGTCAGTCCGTACACGTTAACTCCGTTTTTTACGATTATTCCTTTTATTTCTAGCATAGATATTACGGGAAACAACGTGAAGGCTTTCTTTCCAGTCCTTTCCGCTATCTTCTCTATATGCGTGTTCCCTTCTTTTATTGCGTTTACAACTCCCCGTTCTTCATCAGTTAGTTGCAAATGCACCTTTTCCTTTTTTTCTACACCGAACGCCTTTAATATATCTGACGGATTGTCAGTTAACTTTGCGCCCTGTTTTATAAGGTTATTACACCCAACGCCCGATTGAACACCTAAACCGAAAGGTATTGCGTATAATTCTCTTTTTAGTTTATTTGTATAATGTGCGGTATGTAACGTTCCACTTTTTTCGCCCGCAGAAACAACGAGCGTTTTATCGCCAAGCCCTGCAATTATTCTGTTTCGAAACGGAAACATAAACGGTTGTGATTTTACGCCGTTTGGTTGCTCGCTTAAAATTAAACCCTTTTCTATCACTCTTTCCGCAATTTCCGTATGCGCTTTTGGATAAATATTATCTAACCCACCGGCAATAACGGAAATAACTTTTCCACCGCAGTTAAGTATGGTCTTTATTGCCGTAACGTCTATACCTTCTGCTATACCTGTTACTACCGTTATATCGCAATCGGATAACGCTTCAACGTATTCTTCACAATTTTTCATTGACGACGTTAAACTTTTTCTGCTTCCAACAACCGCTAACGTTTTTTCGCTTTTTAGAAGTGAAATATCTCCTTTTGCATATAAACAAAGGGGTGGTTCTTCAAGGTCTAATAACTTTTTAGGATACCCTTCCGATTTAATAGTTATCGCTTGAATTTCATTTTCCGCAAGTTCAACTATTGTATTTTTTAGGTTTTCAGAATTTGCGCTCTCAATTAAAAGATTAAATCTTTCTTCACCTATAACGTCAACTACCAACTTTTTATTTTCCGTTAGCGTTTTAGATATAGCGTCCGAATTTTCAAGCATTTCAAACAAGAATTTTTTATGCCTATAATCAAAATTCGTTAGCCCGTTTATCCAAATGAGAAGCAATTCCGTCTTTGAATATTTCATACTATCTTCTGTAACTTACCGCTTCTAAAATATGTTCTGCACCGATATTTTCTTTTCCGTCCATATCCGCAATAGTTCTTGCTACTTTAATAATTCTGCTTCTTGCCCTTGGTGAAAGTTTAAGCGTTTCATATGCACTTTTTAATATGTTTTCACACTCATTTGTTAACTTGCAATATTTTTTAATGTGCGCTTCCTTCATGTCGGCATTAGTGAGTATTCCATCTCCTTTAAATCTTTCCTTTTGAATAAGGCGGACTTTGTTCACTCTTTCCCTTACTATTTTTGAAGTTTCACCTAAACCTTCGCCAGAAAGTTCTGCGTATTTTACGCTATCCACTTGAATTTGCAAGTCTATTCTATCTAAAAGCGGGCCTGAAAGTTTTGCGTTATATTTTGCAATCTGACTTGGTGTGCACGTGCAAACTTTATCTTCCGAACCGTAATTTCCACAAGGGCATGGATTCATGCTCCCGCAAAGCATAACGTTTGCAGGATATTCAACACTTCCCGTTGCCCTAGATACTGAAATTACCCCGTCTTCTAACGGTTGACGGAGTGCTTCAAGCGTTGCCCTTGAATATTCGGGCATTTCGTCTAAGAACAAAACTCCGTTATGCGCTAAACTGATTTCGCCTGGTCTTAACGACGCACCGCCACCCGTCATAGATACGGTGGTTGCCGTGTGGTGTGGACTTCTAAACGGACGATTAAATACTATTCCGTCACTATCTTTAAGTAAGCCTGCAACCGAGTGGATTTTTGTTGTTTCAAGCGCTTCATCAAAAGTCAAATCGGGCATGATTGTAGGAATACATTTTGCTAGCATTGTTTTTCCCGTACCTGGTGCGCCAACGAATAATAAATTATGTCCGCCAGATACCGCAACTTCCAAGGCACGTTTTGCTACCGCTTGACCTTTTACAAGAGATAAATCGCTTCCGTATTCTTTATCCCTATCGTCCAAATTAAAATCGTGTTGTTCAATTCTTTCAAGTGGCTTAAAGCCTGAAAGATGGTCAACCACTTGTTCTAAACTATCTACTACGTAAACTTCAATACCGTGAACGAAGGACGCTTCCTTTTCGTTCCCTTTCGGTATAATGAATTTCTTATACCCGTCTTCTTTTGCAGAGATTAACGTTGGCAAAACACCGTTAATTCTGCGCACGCTTCCGTCAAGTGAAAGTTCACCGATAAACACCGTATCTTTTACTTCTGCTATTAAAGCACCGCTTGCTAAAAGCACGCCTATTGCAATAGATAAATCGAGCGACGAGCCTTCTTTCTTAACGTCGGCAGGAGCGAGATTGGCAACGATTTTCTGCGTGGGCACTTTCTTCCCGCTATTCTTTATCGCAGAACGAACCCTTTCTTTCGCTTCCTTTACCGCTGTATCGCCAAGCCCAACGATATCAAACGCAGGTAATCCGTTAGCCACGTCGATTTCAACGTCTATCGCTATTCCTTTTAGTCCGTTTAACACGTACCCACGGGTCTTTGCTATCATCTTCTTCCCCTTAACCGTGAATTATATTCCAAAGATATAAACCTTTATTAAAAGGCAATCCTAAATATGCTGGAACTGAAAGCACAAATACTACTGCGCTTGCAAGCAATATCGCACCTATGACTATTCTTGAAACAGTTACTTTATAAGCACCGATATTGAAAAGCGGTTTAACTTTATCCGTTTCAAACGAGTTAATAAGCGCTACCATAATGAAAATTAAGAATATGCTTGCCCCGTAATATCCACTAATACCTGCTTCTGTTCCGATAAAGCGGAATAACCAACCGCCTAGGAAAGCAACCAAACTGAAAACGTATGGTAAGAACACACCTAGTTTCTTTTCGGAAGTCATTCCGCCTTCTGCCTTTGCTTCTACGCCTAAAATCACAGAGTGGAATAACGAATAAATCACACAGAACACACCGATAAACATCATAATAATGTTACCAAACGTATATTTGTTAAGCGCAATCGTTTCTCCTGCATAGTTGAGAGCCCAACCGCCTATTCCACCACTTACGTTTGCCGTATAGGTTGAAACGAATTTTGCCGTGAACGACTGTGCAAAACTTTGCCATGCGTAAGCAAACATATTTGTTTGATTGTAGAATACAGAGTAGGCGTTATATCCTGCAAGGTAGGTTACCGCAAATAAAATTACAGGAATTAAAATAAATCCGATAACCGCCATACAAGCACAAGTAAACGCTTTGTTTTTATAAGTTGCTTTATTCTTTTGAAGTTCTTCTACGTTTGTTTCGTCAATTTTCGCTTCACGCATTTTGTATGCGCTTCTTTGACGAATAAATCCTAATACTAACACAAGAATAATTGCCGGCAAGAAATAAATAGATTGCGTTTTTACAGATATTGCAACGGCAAACGCTGAACCTGCCATTAAAAGATTCAAAAATCCCTTAATTCGCTTGGTGTTGCTTACGCCCTTGCGATAGAACTTAACAACCCCATAGAAAGAAAGCAATACGAAGAACATATACATTGTGCTTACCGTTCCAACAGTTGCAAGCGACAAGCCGAAACCAAAAAGAACGTAAATAAGCGAACTAATAAGCCCTAAGCCTTCTTTGTTGAATAAAAGTTTACCCATGAAGAAAATTAAAACGATTGTTGCAATAGCAAACAAAGCAGGCATGAAACGAATACCAAAGGTATTAAATCCGAAAATAGACGTACCAAGTGCCATTAAATAATAGCCGAGCGGATTTGCCGTTGCGCTTATTGAATAGCCCCTGCCTGAAATCACGTTTCGTAAACTCTCTAAAACTTCCACTTCGTTTTGGCTAAACATTGAACTTTCATCATTAGTATAAAATCCACTAGTGCTAAGTTTATTTAAGTCAAACTTATTCTGTTCGTCAATAAGTTTAGTTGCCCTTGCAATTGCTTCTGCATCAGTTCTTAATTCCGTGCTTTCATTTAAGTTTGTGTTAGTTGTCTTTTTTGCACCACAGCCAAGCGCAGTTGCATCTAATACTACCTTGTTTCCTTCTGTGTCAACACCGACAAAGGCAATTTCATTTACCTTTACTTTTACGGAATTTTTGATTGACATTAAGAAATATTCGTAATTAGATCTGCTATCGATTTTTTCACCGATTGCTAATTGTTGCCAACCCCCGATTTTTGCACCGTTATACGTGTTGTTTAAAACAAAATCGTTAACCGTTGCAAAATTAGTTCCTTTATACGAAGACAACCCAGCGTTGATTTGAACTTCACCTTCTGCTTTTGCATAACTGCCAAGGTTAATCCAGATACTTTCAAGTTTATACTCTTCGTTTTCACCATAATCAATCTCATACGCAACTGAATTATAGGTGAACGTAGTATCCATTTCGCCAAACTGGTAATAACTGCCTGGAGCGGAAAGATTACCCATTCCAAATCCTGCTGTTATCGCAAATGCGAGCGCCAAAACGCACAATAGAATTTTGTACAAGTGCTTTTTGATAAATTGTTTCATAGCCCTTATTTCCTGTGTTCCTTTGTTTTTATCCCTTATACAATATATATAATATAGAGACTTTTATTTATTATATATTATTTCTCCCTAAATGTAAACAGCTTTTACAACAAAAAAAAGGCTTACCGAAATTTTTCGGTAAGCCTTTTTGGCATTTTTTGGATTATCTTGCAACTTCTTTAACTTTTGCAGCTTTTCCGGTTCTTGCTCTAAGATAATAAAGTTTTGCTCTGCGAACTTTACCTTGTCTTACAACCTTAATGTCAGCAACCTTTGGTGAGTGAATAGGGAAAGTTTTTTCTACACCTACACCGAAAGACATTCTTCTTACGGTGAAAGTTTCGCTAATACCGCCGTGCTTTCTTGCAATTACGATACCTTCGAATGCTTGCAATCTTTCTCTGTCACCTTCGATAACTTTTACCATTACCTTTACAGTGTCGCCTACGTTAAATGCCGGAATACTCTGTTTTAAGTTTTCCTGATTGATAGCGTCAATAATGCTGTTCATCTGCTTTTACCTCCATTTTACTAAGCGTTCATTGCCAAACTTGTTGCACTCGTTTGCAAGCGGACCGCCCGAAGCCATATTATAATAACACTTTTTTTCACTCTTGGCAAGCGTTTTTACACGGTAAATGCATCAATTATGTGATTTATTTCACCGTTTTCTATTCCTATTACGTCAAATCTGCAAGCACTCTCCGTGTTTTTAGTTTTTAACAGGTATTCGCTTGCTACTTTTGCGTATTTTTCTTGTTTTTTCTTATCCACCGCTTCCGACGGCAGTCCGTATTCGTTGCTCGATCTTGTTTTTACTTCCACAAAGACGATATATTCCTTATCTTTTGCAATAATATCGATTTCTCCGTTATGCGTTTTATAGTTAGTTTCAAGAATTTTATAGCCTTGCTTTTTTAAAAATTCTTCGGCTTTCTTTTCTCCTATTTTACCAAAAAATTTTTTATAAAAGTTTTTCTGTGCAATCTGCAAGGTCCTATCTCCTTTATTTTGTCCGTATGCGCTTTCGTGCCGTATCCTTTGTGCTTTTCAAATCCGTATTCGGGAAACTCTTTTGCATACTCTTTCATTAGATTATCTCTATACACTTTGGCAACGATTGATGCGCACGCAATATTATAACTGTTTGCATCACCTTTAATTATGTATTCAGCGTTTATAGGAAGATGTGTATCCACTCCGTCAACGAGCGTTATATCGGGTTTTACGCTTAACCCTTCAACCGCTTTTACCATACATTTTTTAACGGCGTTCAAAATGTTGATTTCATCAATCTCCCTTTCGGAAACTTCTTGTATGCTATACGCTATCGCCTTTTCCTTTATCACTTCATAAAGGGCTTCACGTTTCTTTTCGGTTAGTTTCTTACTGTCGTCCACCCCTTCGATTAGGTCTGTTAACGGCATTATAACCGCACAGCACACGACAGGTCCCGCAAGCGGACCCCTACCAACTTCGTCAACACCAGCGACGTATTTCGCACCTAAAGACAGGTGTTTTTGTTCGTATTCAAGTTTATTCATACTTACTCTAAAATAATTTTTCCTATTCTTCCTTTCCTAAAATCGTCGATAACTGCCGTGGCGCATCTATCGTAATCAAACTCACCACCACGCATTAAAAAGCCACGCCTAATGCAGATTTTATCAAACAACTCTATCGTTGGAAGGGTTGTATCTTCTATTGAATATTTTTCTTTAAGTTTTTCTGGGTAATGCTCTGCAAGATATGCAATCAGTTCGTACGCAAGGTCTGCAAAATCTAAATTCGCATCATTCATTGAACCGATAAAGGCAAGGTATTTTGCAAGCGTTTGATTTTCAAACGCAGGGGGCATTGTTCCTGGCGTATCTAAAAGTTCAAGTTCTCTTATTCTTACCCATTGTTTGCCTTTTGTTACACCTGCCTTGTCCCCTGTGGTCGCTTTTTTACCACCGACAAGCGCATTTATTATGGTGGATTTCCCCGTGTTTGGAATTCCTGCAACCATTATTCGCATAGGCTTGAACACGCCTTTGAGTTTGTTTCTTTCCACCTTTTCTTTAAGAAGTGAAAAGATTTTATCGTATAGTAAATCCACAGCACGCTTATCCATTGCGGATACTCCTACCGTTTCTTTGCCTTCTAAACGAAAGGCAGAAAGGGTGCGCTTAACGTCTTCTTGCGAAACAAGATCGCACTTGTTGACAACGTAAAGCACCTTTTTATCTTTGAATAATTTATCAAGTTTGGGATTAAGCGACGCCTTTGGCGCTCTGGCATCTAAAATTACCATAACACCGTCAACGAGTTTGAGATTTTCTTCCATCATTCTCATTGCGGACGTCATGTGCCCTGGGAACCATTGTAAATGTTGCATTTCTATTTCAATAAGTCGGGACGGTTTTTAGCCGTGATTTCTTCCGACTGTTTTTTTCTCCATTTATCTACTTCCCCGTGATTTCCGCTTGTTAATACTTCGGGAACTTTTACACCTTCAAATACTTGCGGACGGGTGTATTGCGGATATTCAAGCATTCCACTTGAAAAACTTTCTTGCTTTAACGACTCTGCGTTTATAACTCCGTCAATATATCTTGAAACGGCATCTGTTACCGCCATAGCAGGAATTTCACCACCTGTTAAAACGTAATCGCCTACCGATAATTCTTCATCTATATAAAGGTCGATAACACGTTGATCAACGCCTTCGTAATGACCGCATAAAAGCAATAACCTATCACGTTTTGCAAACTCTATAACAACGCTTTGGTTAAGCACCCTACCACGTGGCGAAAGGAAAACCCTGTGCGCTTCATGGTTAGGATCAACCGCTTTAATAGCGTCCGCAATAGGCTGTGGCATCATTACCATACCCGCCCCGCCACCAAACGGCGTATCGTCGCATTTTTTGTGTTTATCAAGCGTGTAATCACGAATATCGGTTATAACGATTTCTAACTTTTTATCTGCTACCGCTCTGCCTATTATGCTTGTTGAAAGGGGGGTGAACATTTCTGGAAATAAGGTTAAAATATCAATCCTCATAACACGCCACCTCTGAAAGCCTTTTTGCTTTTACAACCATTTCACCCTTTTCCATATCACCGTAAACTAATAGGTCTTTTAAAAATGGAAAACGCATAATTTTTTCGTTTACTAGTTTGACTGTAAAATAATCCGTTTTTGCGCTTGTTACGTCAATGATAGTTCCAACTACACTTCCGTCTTCAGTTTTTAGGGTACAACCGATTACGTCTGCAATAAAAAACTCGCCTTCTTCAAGTTCCACGGCGTCTTCCCTTGGAACAACCAAAAATTTACCACGGAAGGTTTCCGCAGTATTTCTGTCAGTTATCCCTGATATCGCTAAAATTACAGAATCAGGCGCTATTTTTGCACTTATTATTTTGTGTTTAACGTTATCGATTAAAACTTCTTTCAAGGCACGAAAACGCTCGGTGCTGTCAGTTAGCGGCATCACCTTTACTTCCCCTTTTATCCCTTGCGGTTTTACGATAAGTCCGATTTTAAAAAATTCATTCATGATTTTAAAAACGAAAGAAGGGAAAATTATTCCTTTTCCCCACGTTCGCCTATTTCAATATTGTACTTTTTGTTTTCTTTTTGTGAGCCTGCACGCACCAAAACACGAAGGGCTTTGGCAATTTTTCCTTGACGACCGATTACTTTACCCATGTCGCTATCCGCAAGCGTGATTTTTACGTTTACTTCGTTTCCGTTTTCGGTGATATCGTATTCGATTTCTTCAGGTTTTTCGGCAAAACGGCTCACTACATATTTGATAAGTTCTACCATCTTATTGTCCTAACCTTCTTATTTGCTCTTACGAACTTTGGTTTTGGGAGCAGAAAGTTTGGTGGGAGCGGGTAAAATACCTTGCTTAATGAGTAAGGTTTTTACGGTTTCCGTAGGTTGAACACCCTTTGCGAGCCAATCTTTTGCCTTTGCTTCGTCAATAACAACTTCTGCAGGCTGTGCGATAGGATTGTAGTGTCCTACTTTGTCAATGTACGCACCATCTCTTGCTACTCTGCTGTCAACTACAACAATACGGTAGAAAGGTGATTTCTTGTCGCCCATTCTGGTTAATCTCATTTTTACTGCCATGATTTTTTCTCCTTTTAATACATGTGTTTATATATTTTTTTATTTTTTCTTTTGCTTTTTTATTTTGATGAGTTCTGACGCTTAAAAATTAAATAGTCTGCCACGTCCCTTCATCTGCTTCATCATTTGCTTGGTTTGTTCAAACTGTTTCAAAAGCCTGTTGACTTCTTGAACGCTTGTTCCAGAACCGTTTGCAATACGGATTTTCCTTGATGAGTTGATGATTTGTGGATTTTCCCTTTCACGCTTTGTCATTGACTGAATTATCGCTTTTAAGGAAATAAGTTTCTTCTCGTCAAAATCGTTAGGATTGATTTTGAACTTACCACCTAAATTCCCTGGCATCATTGAAAGCACGCTTGAAAGTCCGCCCATCTTTTTCATCGTTTCAAACTGGGTAAGATAATCTTCCAGCGTGAACGAGTTTTCACGGAATTTCTTTTCCATCTTCTTGGCTTCTTCTTCGGTAACGGCTTCTTGTGCCTTTTCGATAAGCGTTAACACGTCTCCCATTCCAAGAATACGGTTTGCCATACGGTCAGGATAGAACGGCTCTAAATCGCCGAGTTTTTCA
>SVIE01000024.1 GCA_015069625.1 Clostridiales bacterium
GGTCCCTATCCATCGTGGGCGTAGGATATTTGAGAGGCTTTGTCCCTAGTACGAGAGGACCGGGATGAACGCACCGATTGTGCACCTGTTGTCGCGCCAGCGGCATGGCAGGATAGCGAAGTGCGGATGAGATAAACGCTGAAAGCATCTAAGCGTGAAACTCGCCTCAAGATAAGATATCCCTAACTTAATGTTAGTAAGACCCCTCAAAGACGATGAGGTTGATAGGTCGGGGGTGTAAGTGCAGTGATGCATTGAGCTAACCGATACTAATAGGTCGAGGGCTTGATCTCAGAAATGAGAGAGAAAGCGAATAAGAAATACTGACAAAAGCATTGATTATACAATTAAGCCAGGCTTAAAAGTACAAATTAAAAGGAAAAAAGGCTATGCAGTTGTGAATCTACCGTGAAAAGAGATTGACGGGAGATGAAAAAAGGTATATACTGAATATACCTAAAGAAGATATGTTCAAGGGAAACCTTGTATATATACCATTGCGGTGACGTTAGCGGTGAGGTCCACCTGTTCTCATACCGAACACAGAAGTTAAGCTCACTTGCGCCGAAAATACTCTGCTGGCGACGGCACGGGAAGATAGGTAGTTGCTGCATCCAAAAAGAAAGCATCCATCAATAGATGGGTGCTTTTCTTTTGCAACTACCATCTTCCCTACGGGAAAGGGTCGCAGTTGATAAGCAAATATATGAAACAATCACTTTTATGGAAGTAAACGTGTCAAATTAATAGGTAAAAAGCGACAAATATGCCTAACGGCACATTGAACGGTAGTTGCTGCATCCAAACAAAAAAGAGAACTGTTCAAAAGAGCAGTTCTTTTTTTGCGTTGTTGCACAACGTATTATCTTCCCGACAACAGCTAACGCTAATGTGCGGGAAGAACTCGCTATTTTATATATTATTTGTTTACAATAGTCGTTGGCAAATACTCTGCTGTAGAAAATACTATGTTATAAGCGAGATGTCGCAAGGCGACACATGGTAGTTGCTGTTAAATCTTCCCTACGGGAAAGGGTCGCAGTTGCTAAGATATTAAATGATAGAAATTATTTTATTATTATGCAAATAAAAAACACCATTATGGTGTTTTTTTGTGTTCAAAACATGTTTTCAGATAAGCCTAGAAGATAATCGGCAGAGATATTAAACGTGTGAGCGATAGATTTAAGCACGTCATACCCTGGTTTGCATTTGCCTTTTAGCCACTCACTAACCTGACTTTGTTTAACGTTTATTTGCCTTGCAAAGTCTGACTGCGTGAGATTTTTTTCGCTTAAAAAGTCTTTTAAAATTTCTCTAAATTCTATTTCCATAATTTTATTATATAGAATTTTCTATAAAATTAGTTGACATATAGAATATTCTATACTATAATGTAAAAAAACTTTCAAGGAGAAAAGTAAAATGGATGAAATGTTAACAAAGCAATTAGCTGAAATTGAAGCAAGAAAAAATTATCTTGAAATGGAGAACGTGATAAACAGAAATATAGATTTTATGGAAACAGATCCAGATTTTTGTATTTACGTAATCAAATGTGTTGTTAATGGTGGGTTAACTTGTGGAAACAATGATGATGTAGTATATGAACTTGAAAAGAGCAAGAAGACAGGAAGTAACGATCTTACTCTTACGGATACTATATTGGGCAAGATGTTCAATAAAAAATCTAACGAACAACTAGCAAGTGGAGCAGGTAGTGTAATAAAGTTAACTAATGCGAATTTAATATCCGCAATTAGAACTATTGTAATTTATGGAAATAGTGAAAGAATTGATCAAGCTTCTAAACTTATGGCGACGTTATATCCAGGGTTTACACCGATGCTAAATAAAAAAATAGGCATTGGGGCTAGAGCATATAGACTTGTAGCACAGACAATGTGTGAAGTTGGAAAGATGATTATGGATAACGTTAAATTAACAAACAAGGTAAATTTCCCTGGTGCAAAGAATTTGATTGGTGCATTTGCAACTGAAGTTATGAAACCAGTTGCAGATTACATTAGAGGTGGAATTATAGGGTGGTTTACCGATCCAGATATTAGTAATGAACTAAAAGAAAACATTAAAGATACATATCAAAAATTATTAAGCATGAAATAAAATGGCAGATAATAATTTTTGTTCAAGGTGTGGGGCGCATATAGAAAGTGGCGCGGAAAGGTGTAGTTATTGCGGTAGTTATAGAAAAGATTCGGAAGATAAAACGGACGAAAAACGCTCAGGCGTAGCAAAAACGAAACATGATGTTAGTGACTATAATGAAGTATACAATATAAATAGCTACAACACCGAAAAAAACAGCGATTTTGACTATAACTATCATTACAAATCAGAGAAAAGGAAAAAAGTTAAAATTGCACCTATTGTTTTTAGTGTGATTGCACTTGCGATTATGATAGTTTTATTAGTAAAATATTGTTAAAAAATCAACAAAAGGCTTCGAATTTCGAAGCCTTTTTTCTATTGTAGAAGCCACGGGAGAAATTACTACTTGCAAAATTTAATATGTTTATGTAAAATATATAGGTGAATAAAGGAGTAAATATGATAGTTCATCCGATACCACCTGTGTATGACGAGAATTCTGAAATTTTAATACTTGGGAGTTTTCCATCCGTTAAGTCAAGAGAACAAGGTTTTTTCTATGGACATCCACAAAATCGTTTTTGGAAGGTTGTTTCGGCTATTTACGGCTTAAAAGCGCCGAACACGATTAAAGAGAAAAGGGAAATGTTATTAACTCTTAAAATTGCTATTTGGGACGTGATAGGGTCGTGTGAGATAGAAGGTAGTGCTGATAATACTATTAAAAACGTTGCCCCAAACGATATTAGCGTACTATTAGAGAAGACAAAAATAAAAAGAATTTTCGTAAATGGCAATACGGCGAAAAAATATTATGATAAATATATTAAAGATATAACGAAAATAGATGCAGTATGCTTGCCGTCAACTTCGCCTGCAAACGCTTCCTTTTCGCTTGATAAGCTTATTAGCGTGTGGCAGGAAATAAAGGGATAGTATTTAAGTTGCGGTTGGGATTGACAAATTGTAATATATATATTACAATTAAACGGAGATAAGAAAGAAGGAACTAGATATGATAAGAATAATGTTCGTATGTTACGGCAACATTTGCAGAAGCCCGATGGCGGAATTTTTAATGAAAGATTTTGTTAAAAAGAAGGGGCTTGAAGATAAATTTTATATTAAATCGTCGGCTACAAGTTACGAAGAAATAGGGCACCGTGTTTATGGTGGCACAAGGGTGATTTTAGATAGGCTTGGCATAGATTACTCTGGCAAGGTGGCAGAAAAGTTATATGCCGACGATTATGATAATTTTGACTATTTTATAGGAATGGACGAATCGAACAGAAGAAATATGGTTCGCCAACTTAATGGTGATAAAGAAGGAAAAGTGTCGCTCTTGTTAGATTACACGAAAAATCCGAGAGAAGTTGCAGATCCATGGTACACGAGAGATTTTGATTTGACTTACCGTGATATTACCGAAGGAATAGAAGCATTTTTTGAATTTTTGAAAAAACACCACAAGGATATTTAAGGGGTGTGAGATGTTAAAAAAGTTAATTAGTGCGTGTTTAGTTTTTGTGATGGCGTTCTCATTAGTGGCTTGTTCACCAACTAATCCACCGCCAGATGAACCGCCACAAACAATCTCTGTTACTAGCGTAACGCTAAACGTTAATAACTTAAATTTAACGGTGGGGGATTCGGTAACGCTGATAGCAACCGTTCAACCTACCGACGCAACGAATAAAAATTTAACGTGGGGAAGTTTTGACGAAACGGTTGTAACAATTGAAAACGGACAAGTGGTTGCTGTTGGCGAAGGAGAAACGACCGTGTTTGTTAAAACAGAAGACGGGAATTATTTAGATGCCTGTGCCGTTGTTGTAACAAACGAAACAGTGCCAGAACAACCGACAGATCCAGTTGATCCACCTGTTGAGCCAGAACAACCGACAGATCCAGTTGATCCGCCTGTTGAACCAGAACAACCAACAGAGCCGGAAGATCCACCTGTTGAGCCAGAACAACCAACAGACCCAGTAGACCCGCCTGTTGAACCAGAACAACCGACAGACCCAGAAGATCCACCTGTTGAACCAGAACAACCAACAGAGCCAGAAGATCCACCTGTTGAACCAGAACAACCAACAGACCCAGAAGATCCACCTGTTGAACCAGAACAACCAACAGACCCAGTAGATCCACCTGTTGAACCAGAACAACCAACAGACCCAGTAGATCCGCCTGTTGACCCCGAAGAACCGACTGACCCAGTAGTTCCACCTGTTGAACCAGAACAACCAACAGACCCAGTAGATCCGCCTGTTGACCCAGATGAAGGCGGAGACGTTGGTGGGGATAATGATAATACCGAAGGAGAAGACCAAACGTTGAAGGAGTGGAGAGAATCGATTTTAAGTAGTTATAAAAAGTTCTATACCTTCTCGCTTGATGACGGTGTAACGCAGGACGCAAGGTTTATTGAACTACTTAATAAGTATGGACTTAAAGGGACGTTTAATATAAACACAGGGCTTCTTGGAAATGATACGACGGCAGACCTTGGCGGTGTTAAAAATCCTTCAACAAATCAGAACGTAACACACGCTATGGTAACCGCAGAGGAAATTGCAGGCGGATTATATAACGGGCATGAACTTGCAAGCCACACCTACTCACACCCGTCGCTTATAAGAGATGCTGTTGACGGTGCTGCGATTAAAAATCAGATAACGCCAGATGTTGAAAATATTAAAGCGTGGACGGGGAAAGAGCCTATCGGTATGGCTTATCCAGGCCCCGGCGGTTATAGAGTTTGGAAGTGCACGAACGTGGCGTGTGGAAGTCAGATAACGCTAACAAGTATGCCTAACTGGTGCCCGTATTGTGGACAAAGTAACACGTTTAACAGGTCTAATACGGAAGTTGTGTTGGATTTTAGTAGCGGTATGAATATTTCCGCAACGGCAATTCAAAATATAAAGAACAATACCAACATTAAGTATGGTAGAACTATTGAGAATAGTTACAACTTCAATTTGCCCAAAGACTTTATGGTCTGGAATCCAACCTGTTCGTTCAAAGATCCGTTGCTTTTAGGCTATGCGGAAACCTTCCGTCAGTTACAAGTTGAAGATGAAAACTATGCGTTGTTTTACGTGTGGGGGCACACTTATGAATTTGATATGGCAGACCCAACCAAAACTACGCAAGACGACTGGACGAGAATTGAGCAATTCTTGGATTACATGTCTAAAACGCAAGATGCTATCTGCTTAACCAACGAAGAAGTATATCTGCTTTTTGCCGATAAGATTCCAAGCGGAACGAAAAAGTACGTTACTATGTCGTTTGATGATGGTGCGACATATGATGAACAAATAGCGAACACGTTAAATAAGTATGGGCTTAATGCAACGTTCTTTATAAATTCTGGAGTGCTTGGACAAGCGATAACAGGTGTTAACGGTGCTATACGTCTAACGGAAACGCAATTAGTAAATGCAATCAATAACAGTTTCTATAAAGGACACGATATTGCATCTCACGGATACACGCATGCGCCCGGTGGATTTGCCGTAAACGGCGTAACGCAATGGACGCATCAAAACATAATAGCAGAAGTTCATAACGACCTTGCAAAAATAGAGACGATTACAGGGAGAAGACCGATAGGTTTTGCATACCCCGGTGGAACGACTTATACTAATGAAGAAGTAAGAAACGTATTTAAGTATTTTACTTACGCTCAATTTGCTAGGGGCACGTTAGATACCTATCAATTCGGTATTCCTACCGATTGGCTAAATTGGCAACCGACCTGTGAAGTTGTTGCAGACAATAGCCTTGGCGGTGGATTTGATATCTGTGCGTTATTTAACGAATACGTAAATAATGATAGGACCAACGATTTAGAAGTATTCTATATGTGGGATCACTCTTGGGCGATAGTGATGTACGGAAAGACTCAAATATTTGATAATTTCTGCAATGCGGTAGATCAAGCGAAAGATAAAGTTGCTTGTTTAACGAATACGGAATTTTATAAGTTGTTTGCTTGTAACGAAGTATAAAATTAAACAAAAAGCCCCTTCCGAAAATTAGGAAGGGGCTTTTAATTATCAAATAAAAAAGTCCGTGGAGAAGTTCCACGGACTTTTAGTTTTAAGTTAATTATTTATCAAGTAATTCTTTAACTGTGTTAACAACGTTGCTAACCGTAAAGCCAAACTTTTCAAATAACTTTTTAGCTGGAGCAGAAGCACCGAACGTTTCCATACCGATAACCTTTCCGTCCATACCAACGTACTTGTACCAGCACATTGGTGAGCCTGCTTCAACAGCAACTCTTGCACGAACGGTAGAAGGAAGTACGCTTTCTTTATATTTGATGCTTTGCTTTTCGAATTCTTCCATACATGGCATAGAAACTACACGAGCATCAATACCGTCCTTAGCAAGTTCTTCTTTAGCATCAACGATAAGTGAAACTTCAGAACCGGTTGCGATAAGAATAACGTCAGGAGTTTTCTTAGCACTATCACGAAGGATGTAACCACCCTTAAATGCTTCTTTACCCGTACCTTCGAGCATAGGAAGGGTTTGACGTGATAAGAATAAGCAAGAAGGTTCTTTACCTGTGATTGCACCAATCCAGCAAGCCGTGGTTTCTCTGCCGTCTGCAGGACGGTAAACCTTCATGTTAGGCATTGCACGAAGACCGGTTAAGTGTTCGATAGGTTGGTGGGTAGGTCCGTCTTCACCAACACCGATAGAATCGTGGGTTAAGATGTAAGGAATAGGAAGTTCCATAAGTGCGGACATACGCATTGCGTTCTTCATGTAGTCGGAGAATACTGCAAAGGTTGCGCAGTAGGGGATAAGACCTCCGTGGAGATACATACCGTTTACAATTGCGCTCATTGCGTGTTCACGAATACCGAAGTGCATGTTTGAACCACTCTTATCGGTTGGGAGATATTCGCCACGAGCTTTCATGTTAGATTTGTTTGCAGGACCTAAGTCAGCAGAACCACCGATAAGATGGGGAATATATTTAGCAAGTTTATTTAAAACGGTGTGGCCGTAGCCTCTTGAAGCATCGTCCTTTTCAAACTGCCAAAGTTCTTCAATGTTTGCAAGGTCGGGAAGTTCTTTGTTCTTCCATGCAATATATTCTTTTGCAAGTTCAGGATATTGTTCAGCGTATGCTTTGAACATTTCCTTCCAAGCCTTTTGAGCACGTTTGCCTTTGTTAGCAAACTTTTTGCAATGAGCAAATACTTCTTCTGGAACTTCGAACGGAGCAGAAGTCCAACCAAGGTTGCTCTTTAAGGTTGCAACACCTTCTTCGCCTAAAGGAGCACCGTGGCAACTTGCTTTGCCAACAAGGTGTGAGCCGTATCCGATTTGTGATTTGATTACAATAAGTGAAGGTTTATTCTTTTCTGCCTTAGCTTTTTTGATTGCACGGTTAAGAGCGTTAACGTCGTTAGCGTCTTTAACGTTGATAACTTGCCAACCGAGTGCTTCGTGACGTTTGCCAACGTCTTCGGTAAAGGTGATATCCGTGTTGCCTTCGATAGTGATATCGTTATCGTCATATAATACGATAAGTTTGCCAAGTTTTAATGAACCTGCAAGTGAAGCAGCTTCGTTTTCAATACCTTCTTGCATACAACCGTCACCGCAAAGAGCGTAGGTGTAGTGGTCAACAACAGGGAAACCTTCTTTGTTGAACTTGTTTGCAAGATAATCTTCTGCGATAGCCATACCAACAGCGTTTGCAATACCTTGTCCGAGTGGACCTGTGCTTGTTTCAACACCAGGGCATACACCGTATTCAGGGTGGCCTGCAGTTTTAGCGTCAAGTTGACGGAAGTTCATTATGTCTTCTTTGGTTAAGCCGAAGCCGAAGAGATAATAGAGAGCATAGTCGAGCATAGAGCCGTGACCTGCAGAGAGAACGAATCTATCTCTGTTGTCAAAAGAGGTGTCCTTCGGGTTGAACGTCATGTTAGTGAACGCTGCGTAACCGATAGGTGCTGCACCGAGAGGGAGACCGGGGTGTCCGGAATTTGCCTTTTGAATTGCTTCCGCCGACAATACTCTGATGGCGTTAATAGTAAGTTGCTTTACGTCTTCCATTTTTATCCTCCTTGGAAACGTTGTTTTTCTTTTTTAGGCATAGGCACGAATTGTAATTTCTTTGGCTTTGCCTTTCTTTTCGCATAATGCGTACGATAACATTATATAGTAATAATACCGCTTTTTCAAGCCTTTTTCGGTAAATAGTTTAAAAAAACTTGCTATATTAGGTATATTGGTGATATAATGCATATTGAGTTAAAATGTAATTTATAACATGGAGAAAATTATGGATAACAAACAGTTCGTAACCCAAATTGCTGACATCAACGAGAACTTTACACAATGGTATACCGACGTAGTGCTTAAAACCGAACTTGTAGATTACGGCCCTGTAAAAGGCACGATGGTAATCCGCCCGTACGGTTACGCTATTTGGGAAAATATTCAAAAAGATATGGATAGACGCTTTAAGGAAACGGGAAGTAAAAACGCATATTTTCCGCTCCTTATTCCTATGAGCTTTTTCACAAAAGAAGCAGAGCACGTTGAAGGTTTTGCCCCAGAAGTTGCGGTTGTTACGCATGCCGGTGGTGAAAAACTTGATGAACCGCTTGCTATTCGCCCAACCAGCGAAACGGTTATCGGAAATATGTATTCAAAATGGATTCATTCGTATAGGGATTTACCCGTTATTATGAATCAATGGTGTAACGTTATGCGTTGGGAAAAAACTACCCGTCCTTTCCTTAGAACTAGTGAATTCTTGTGGCAAGAAGGACACACCGTTCACGCAACCGAAGAAGAAGCAATGGAAGAAACCATTAAGATGCTTAACGTATATCGTGATTTTATGGAAGAAACGCTTGCACTTCCCGTCGTTTGCGGAAAGAAAACTGAAAAGGAAAAATTCGCAGGCGCAGTTGCAACGTTCGGTTTAGAAGCAATGATGCTTGACGGAAAGAGTTTGCAGTCGGGAACTTCGCACTATCTCGGTCAAAACTTCGCAAAAGCATTTGATATTAAATTCTTAGATAAAGATAGCGCATTAAAATTTGGTTATACTACTTCGTGGGGAACTTCAACACGTATGATAGGTGCAGTTATTATGGCGCACGGTGATCAAAGGGGACTTGTGCTCCCACCGAAAATCGCACCCATTCAAGCAATTATCGTTCCGATTGCAGTTCATAAAGGTGGCGTTTTAGAAAAGGCGTCTGAAATAGAAAACCTACTCGTTAAAGTTGGCATTAGAGCAGAAACGGATAGAAGAGATATGAGCCCTGGTTGGAAGTTTAACGAATGGGAAATGAAGGGCGTTCCGCTTCGTATTGAAATCGGGCCTAGGGATATTGAAAATAATCAAGCAATGTTATTTAGAAGAGATACGCTTGAAAAGATGGTAGTATCTTTGGATAACTTAGCAGAAACGGTAACTGCGCTTATGGATACTATTCAGAAAAATATGTATCTTAAATCTAAGGCAAACAGAGATAGCAGAATTGTTACGGCGGATAGCCTTGATGGTATACTTGCAGGCGTTGAAGGAAAGAATTTTGTTAAGGCAGGCTGGTGTGGTTGCAGAGAATGTGAAGATAAAGTTAAAGAATTTGCTTCTGCAACGGCAAGAGTTATGGTTGATGAAGAAGGCGTTCCAGAACGTTGCGCTATTTGTGGTAAACCTGCTAAACATAACGTTATCTTTGCCCGTGCATATTAATAATAGCGTTGATATTTGATAAATTAATAGAGAAAAACTATTGAAAATAAAAAGTGTGTGTTAAGAGGTTTTAATGATATATTATATTGACCCCGTAACAGGTTACGGAAACCAAATCAGCGTTACGCTAATTTGGTCGATACTAGGCGTAGTAGTTGCTATTTTATTAGCAATGTATTTGCTCCGTTCGTTTGGCGTGTATAAACTTGCAAAAACTAAGCAAGTAAAAAATCCGTGGCTTGCATTTATTCCGCTTGCGTGGTCGTTTACAATAGGAAAGGTTGTAGACGATACAGCGGTGTTCTTCGGCAGACGCATTAAGAAATTCGCAACTTGGTTTTGCGTGATTTTTTCAGTTTCTAACTTGCTTGCTATTGCATATTTTGTTATTGTTTACGGTCCACTTATCGGATATTTTTTGCAAGGATATGGTAAAGGTGCGGAAATTTGGATTGCTAATTCTGAAGCGGCAATTCAAGCAATTCAAAATAAAGGTTTAGTAGAATATGGATTTCAAGGTATGGGTGTTTTCACGAAAACAAATTTCGTTTTCCCATACGGCGCAGGATTTAAAATTCCATTTTATATTCTTCAAATACTTTCAAACATAATGGATCTTGTAAACATAGTATTTGAAATAACAATGTTTACGGCTGTATTTAGAAAGTTCTGGCCTCGTCAAATGTGGTCGGCAACGATTTTCAGTATTTTTGGGTTGTTCCCTATTTTTGTTTTCGTTATAAGAAACAAACAAGAAGTAAAACCGGAAGATCTTTTTAGAAATGCTTACGGTAATCCTTATAACAATCCGTATGCAAACACGACTAATCAAAATACGGGTGCTAGTAAAAGTGAGCCGTTTAGCGAATTTGGTGGCGGTTCTAATAGTGACCCGTTTAGCGAATTTAGTTCTAATAAAAATCAAAACGACGATGAACCGTTTAGTGAGTTCGGAGACGATAATAAATGATAAACGATAATATATCTGCAATTTCTACTTCGCTTGCGGCAAGTGGTGTTGCGGTAATAAGGGTAAGTGGAAGTTCTCCGCTTGCCGTAGCAGAAAAAATATTTAAGCCGTCTGGTAAAACTGCGGTGAAAGATTTTATCCCCAACATGATGTACACGGGCGAAATCTTAGCCGACGGTTTTAATGACTTCGGTCTTTGCGTATATTTTAAAGCACCCAAAAGTTTTACAGGGGAAGACGTGGTAGAATTTCATTGTCACGGTGGACTTGCAATAACCAAGGGCGTGCTTAAAGCAACGCTTGCTAACGGTGCAAGGCTTGCTAAAAACGGAGAGTTCACTAAGCGTGCTTTTATGAACGGAAAGATTTCTTTGTCTGGCGCAGAAGGTTTAATCGATATGATTAACGGTGAGTCGGAAAGTCAGGCAAGGGCGGGATATTATTTGTACCGTGAAAAGTTGACGGCGCAAATATCCGCTATGCAAGATTTGCTCACCGAAACGCTTTCTGAAATTGATGCGGATATGGATTTCCCAGAAGAAGATTTAGAAGTTGCATCTCGTGAAACGGCAACGAAAAATCTTCACGAAGTGGATAGGCGTATCAACAAACTTTTAGCGAGTTATCAGACGGGAAGAACGCTTAAAAACGGTGTTCGTGTAGGGATTGTAGGTAAGCCGAACACGGGCAAAAGTTCACTTCTTAACGCTCTTTTAAATTACGATAAGGCAATAGTTTCAGACACGGCTGGGACGACGAGAGATATAGTTGAAGGCTCGATTGATATTCAGGGAGTAAGGTTTTATTTTTCGGATACGGCGGGTATTCGTGAAAGTGACGACGGTATTGAAGCAATCGGTGTTAAACTTTCTAAAAAGGTTGCAGACGAAAGCGACTTGGTTGTATTCGTTATAGACGGGATTTCTTTTAGTGATGAAGATAGGGCGATTTATAACGAAATTAAAGATAAAAATTTAATCGTCGTTCAAAACAAAAGTGATTTAACGGATAATAAAATCGACATAGCGGAACTTTCAATAAGCGCAAAGCAAGGCGAACACCTAGAAGAGTTGAAAGGGCGCATGTATGATAAAACTGTCGGTGGCGGTATAAACTTAAATGGTGATTTGTTGTGTGAAGAACGTCATTACGAAGCACTTTTAAGGGCTAAAAAACATTTAGGTCAAGCCATAGATTCGGTATGTGATGCTGGGCTTGATTTACTTGCGATAGACGTTATGGATGCGTGGAGTGCGCTTGGTGAAATTACGGGGAAAACCGCAAGCGAAGAAATTATAAACGATATTTTTTCAAGGTTTTGTGTAGGAAAATAAGGAGAGAGATATGGTAAATCTCGAATTATACAGAGTGTTTTACGCTGTTGCAAAGTGCGGAAGTTTAACTAAGGCGGCTGAAGAATTGTACATATCTCAGCCGGCAGTTTCACAAGCAATCAAGCAACTAGAAATCCAACTTGGCGGTCAATTATTTAACAGAACGCATAAAGGCATGGAACTTTCGGAAACGGGTGGAAAACAAATTTTTGCAACCGTTGAAAAGGCACTTAAACTTTTTGATGAAGCGGAAAACAAATACTCTGAACTTAAAGATACAGCAACAGGCATAATTAGAATTTGTGCTTCCGATACGGTAAGTACGCACTTTTTATTGCCGTTTATAAAGAAATATCACGAAAAATACCCAGACGTAAACTTGATACTGCAAAATTGCACGTCAAGTGAAACGATAGAACTCTTAAAAAGCAAAAAGGGTGATATAGGGTTTGTAAATCTTCCGATAGACGATAGTGATATAAATTTAATGACAGCGGTTATGCAACTTCACGATACGTTTGTTGCGAGTGATAAGTTTAGCGAACTTATGCAAGGAACGGTGGACTTAAAGCGCTTACAAGATTATCCACTTTTGATGTTGGAACTTTCTACAGCAACACGCCAAGCGATAGTTTCGTTTGCGCATTCGCAAGGTATTCATTTACACCCTGAAATTGAACTTGCTAGTTTAGAACTCATGACTGAACTTGCAAAAAGTGGAATAGGTATTGCGTGTATTCCACGTGAGTTTGTTAAGCACGAACTTGAAGAAGGAACGCTTAAAGAAATCAAAACTTCACCATCTCTTCCAACACGTGCGGTGGGGTTGGCGTTGCCAAAGAACGAAAGTATGACTTTTGCGGTTAAAGAGTTTATAAGGATGATAAATGACGGGGGTAAAAATTAATGGAAATTTGGCAAGCGATAGTGCTTGGGGCTGTGCAAGGATTTACGGAATTTTTGCCGGTGTCTTCAAGTGGACATTTGATTTTATTACAGCATTGGTTTGGTATCACGGAACACACGCTTTTTTATAGTATTGTGCTTCACGTTGGTACGCTTATTCCTGTAATCGTGGTGCTTTGGAAGGATATTTTAGATAAATTCACGAAACCTGTAAGCAAATTTGGGTTATGGGTTTTAGCATCAATTCCAGCAGGTATTATAGGTATAGTGTTAGGTTTTGTGGTGGATTTAGATGCTATTTTTGCAGAATACATATGGCTTTTAGCAATTACGTTTATAATTACCGCAGGGCTTTTGCTTTTTTCAGAGCAACGTTGCAAAAAGGTGCAGATGCTTAACGGTATAACTGTAAAAACCGCACTTATTATGGGTGCAGGGCAAGCGTTCGGCGTGCTTCCTGGAATTTCAAGAAGCGGCGCTACGCTTACGGCAGGAAATATTGCAAAAGTTGAAAGAAAACAAAACGCAAGTTTTACCTTTATAATGAGTATTCCGATTATCGTTGCGGCATTATGCATGGAAGCGGTTGGGATTATTAAGGAAGGTTCGCTTGGTACTATTGACGTGTTACCACTTATTTTAGGGTTTGTAACGGCAATGGTAACAGGCTATATAGCAATCAGATTTATGCTTAAAATTATTCAAAAAGCAAATTACAAATGGTTTAGCTTGTATCTAGTGTTAATAAGCATAGCAACCGTTGTTACGGCAGTAGTTTAGTGAACGATTAATTTCTAAAGAAATTAAAAATAAAAAATTATATTATACAAGGAGAAGAAAAATGAAAAAGTTTTTCGGAGAATTCAAGAAGTTTATCACTCGTGGAAACGTGCTTGATATGGCTGTCGGTGTTATCGTAGGTGGTGCGTTCACGGCAATCGTAAATGCTCTTTCCAACAATATTTTAAGACCATTAATCAATGCGCTCTTAAAACTTATTTTAGGTGCAAATTCACTTAGTGAAGTGTTCACGTTCCTAGTAAAAGTTGAATCTGAACCAGGCGTTGTTGATTTGGCAAACTCGATTTATATCGACTGGGGTGCGTTTATCAACGCAATTATCAACTTCCTTTTAATAGCACTTGTTCTTTTCATGATTGTAAGAATTATTAACAAGATAAATGAAAGAAATGCAGAACTTAAAGAAGGACTTGCTAAACTTAGACTTACCAAAGAACAGAAAAAAGAACTTAAAGAAGCAGGAATTTCTCGCCATGACAGAGAAGCTGTGAAAGCATACTTTGATGCAAAGGCACAAAAGGAAGCAGAAGAAGCCGCTGCCGCAGCAGAAGCACAAAGATTAGCAGATGAAGAAGCTGCAAGAATTGAAAGACTTAATAACCCAACAACCGAAGATTTATTAAAGGATATTAGGGCTTTATTGGAAGCAAATCTTCAAAAATAAAGGCTTATAAACTTCGTTTGGCTACGTTAACTGTTTCGTGTTTTGACTTCGGTGTCCGACAAGGACACTTTCATCCAAAACACTTCACGAGCCTTGCCTAACTCGTTTCTAATCCTTTATTACATAAATACTTATAAAATAAACACCCCTTGACAAAATTCATCAAGGGGTGTTTTTACTTTTAAATTATAAATTACACCATTATCCCCTTAAAGAATAAGGGGAAGGGGATATGAAGAGTTTTCGAAAGAGAGATAGATAAGAGAGAAACGGATTCGGAAAACAGTTGCTCTCTTATCATAAAATGCGAACACATAATTGTTGAAATTTCAAGTTAAAGTGAAGTTGCAAAAAACCCCGTTGACAAAATCGTCAACGGGGGTTTACGTGAATTTTTTAGATTAGATTTAAGCGAATACAGCGATTGAAATGGTGCAGTAAATTATAAGTGCAAGGGCATCTACGATAGTTGTCATAAGTGGGCTTGCAACAACGGCAGGGTCGAGTTTGCATTTTTTAGCGAAAAGCGGAAGAATACAACCAACGAGTTTTGCCATAACGATACTTATTACGCACACGCCTGAAATTAAAAGGGCTATCCATACGTCTATGTTGTTATATAGGCTATCGATAAGCATAATCTTGCCGAAACATACAATGCCAACTGTTAAACCGATTGTAAGGGAAACTAAAAGTTCTTTTAGAATTACCTTAAATATATCTCTAAACGAAACGTCGCCCATCGCAATAGCACGGATAACCGTAACGGAACTTTGCCCGCCTGCGTTACCTGCCGTACCCATAAGCATAGGAACGAATGCATAAAGCACGGGGGTTAATTTCTCTTCGTAACCAGACAAGATTAAACTTGTAAAGGTGGAAGTGATAAGAAGTAGTATAAGCCACGGAACACGTGCTTTCCAAACGCTGAACACCGATTGTTTAAGGTATGGTTTTTCCGTTGGCAAAATTGCCGCCATCTTATGAATATCTTCGGTTGCTTCTTCTTGGATAACGTCCACAGCGTCGTCGACGGTTACGATACCAACAAGGCAACCTTCTTTGTCGATTACGGGGAGTGCGATAAAGTCGTATTTTGAGAATTTTAGCGCAACTTGTTCTTTGTCTTCAAGCGTTTCAATGGTGATAACACCTGTTGTCATGATGTCTTCAATAATATCTTGTTTGTCGGCAAGAAGAAGGTCTCTTACCGTTACAACACCGATAAGTTTCTTTTTGTTGTCGGTTACGTAACAGGTGTAAATAGTTTCCTTGTTAATGCCTGTTCTGCGGATTTTATCGAAGGCGGAATCCACCGTCATTTTAGAAGAAAGGGAAACGAATTCAGGCGTCATTATGCTTCCTGCCGTATCGTCAGGGTATGCCAAAAGTTCGTTTATTTGCTTTCTGTTTTCGGGGTCGGAGTTTTTAAGAATACGCATAACCACGTTAGCAGGCATTTCTTCAATAACGTCAACCGTATCGTCAAGGAACATGTCGTCGATAACTTCTTTAAGTTCTTTATCGTTGAACGCTTTAATGAGCGATTCTTGCATATCCGTGTCAAGTTCGATAAATACGTCGGAAGCAAGTTCCTTAGGGAGAAGTCTGAAGAACTTTAACTGGTTTTTATCTTCAAGGCGTTCGTTCATGAACGTTGCTATATCCGCAGGTTCCATGTCGAGAAGGGTGATGCGTAAATCAGCGAACTTTCGGTTGTCAAAGCAATATGATAATTTTTCGTGTAAAAGTTCTAATTCTTCGGTCATGACGAATTCCTCCTTGTTTTTTGTGGTAATAAAAATAAAAAACTGCCGACTATATTCGGCAGGGAAAAAACAAAAATAC
>SVIE01000025.1 GCA_015069625.1 Clostridiales bacterium
CAACCTGTTCTTCAATGATAATCGGTTCAACCGGTTTAGCCTGTTGTTGCTCAAAACCTGTTGCAATAATAGTAATTTTAATTTCTTCGCTCATGTTTTGATCGATAGTTGCACCGAAAATAATGTTTGCAGAACTATCAATTACGCCACGAACGAGCGTTGCTGCTTCGTTAACTTCGTTAAGTTTAAGATCTTTACCACCTGTAATATTGAGAATTAACGCTTTAGAGCCTTCAATCGTGGTCTCTAAAAGCGGACTAGAAATAGCCTGCCTTACCGCTTCAATAACACGTTTTTCGCCCTTTGCTTTACCAACACCCATGTGAGCCAAACCTTTCTTTCTCATTACCGTGTTAACGTCTGCAAAGTCAAGGTTAATGATAGACGGTGTAGCAATAAGATCAACTATACCGATAATACCTTGTTTTAACATATCGTCTGCAACTTTGAACGCATCAAGCATTCCGATTTGTGCCGGCAACGATTGTAAAAGTTTGTCGTTAGGAATAATAACAAGCGTATCAACGTTCTTTTTAAGATTTTCTACGCCTTTATTTGCGTTTTCATTACGAACCATTCCTTCAAAAGAGAAAGGTTTTGTTACAACTGCAACAGTTAAAATTCCAAGTTCTTTTGCAATTCTTGCAATGACGGGTGCTGCACCGGTTCCTGTTCCGCCACCCATACCCGCAGCGATAAAGAGAAGGTCCGTACCTTCTATCATACTTCTAATTTCTTCTTTACTTTCTTCTGCTGCTGCTTCACCTACAGACGGATCACTACCTGCGCCAAGTCCCTTGGTGCGTTTTTCACCGATTTGTAAGCGGTTTTCTGCTTTTGACAACAATAATGCTTGGTTATCGGTATTTACAGCATAAAATTCTGCACTTTTAACACCAGATTCAATCATGCTGTTGATAGCGTTACATCCGCCACCACCTACGCCAACTACTTTAATTACTGCTGAATTGATTTTGAAAGTTTCCATTCCTTCCATTATTTTACCCTCCGTATAAGAATGAGAATATTTTTTATTTAGGCTATCACTAAGCGTGATAGTATTTTCAAATTATTGATCGAGTGCCAAATCTAACACTGATAGTTTTGAAGATTCAATAGGTTTGTCCATCATAGGAACTTTAGGCGCAATTACTTCAACCGCCATATTTAGCCTACCCGCAACGTGCTCTTTCGCCCCCCTTAAATATGCAATACCACCACCTGTCACCATAAGTGGAACATATTCAGGAATAACATATCCAGAGCCATCTAAACACATTGAAATTTGTTCGCATAGTTCGTCTAAACTAGCTAAAATAACTCTTTTTACTTCGGACACTCTAAAATATTGACCTTTGTCTAAATCAATAATTTCATCAGTCATATCCGAAGCAATCGAACTTAAATTTATTTTGCGTTTTAATTTTTCTGCTAAATCAAACGGAATTTCATATTCTTCAACAAGTGCACCTGTTATATGTCCGCCACCAAACGCAAACGTGTTTTGATACAACACACCATCCCCTTGAATAAGCGTAAACGTACTAGTTATATATCCAACGTCGACTAAAACGGCAATTCTATCTCTAACGTCTTCATCTAAAAGATACATAGATTCCGCAAGTGCAGTTGAAATAAATTCAACGTTGTTTATTCCTGAACTTTTAACAGCATCAGTAATAAACTCAATGAAATAATTATTGCATAGCACAAAAGATAATTTACCCTTTAAGATTTCACTTACTGCGCCAACGGGATTTGCTAGTCTACGGAAATCGTCAAGTTCAAACACCACGGCCGAACGGTTAATGACAGTTTGTCCGCTCTGTTGAAGAACTAATGCAGAATCAAATAAAGCATCAACGTCCGACTCTTGAATCTTTTTCTTTCCTTCAAAAGAAATCTGCGCATTTTTAACGACAACGTTTGTAAACGCACCCGGAACACCGACATATACGGCATGAAGTTTTTCACGCATAATGCTTTTTAATTCATGCACCGCAGAGTAAATGGCAGATTTAACTTTTTCGGGCTCATAAAACCCGTTTTCGTCAAACCCTTCGCAAGGCATAGACGAACACGCTTTAATTACAAACGTTTTGTTTATACCCCTTTCCGCTATTACCGCAGTTATTTTAGACGAACCAACGTCTAAAACCGCAACTTGTTTCTTTTGCATCTTTATTTCTCCGATAAATTTAATTACCGTGATAAGACCAAACAGGTACTATATCACCATCGTCTTCCTTAGTTACAATAATTTTATTATTGCTTTTAATATAATCACGGGTTTCGTTATCATAAGCAGTAAATGCTTTTTTCGCTTTATTCTCGCCTTCGTCTAATATGTTTCTAACTTCAATTTCTACCGCTGTATAAGTGGAAAAAATCACGTCTTGAACGTCAACGCCTTTTTTAACGGTTAACTCCTTAACACAATCCGTATAACGTGCAACCTTTGCAATATCAAACGCTAATGCAAGCATTAAGTCGTCATCCGTGTGAATATATGAACCAACGTCTAAATTTAATATCTCCAACCCATCAAGTTTGAACTCAATATATTCTCTGCCACCGATATATTCGTCAGACTGTTTTAACACTACGCCTTCTTCAGATAAAACGTAATATTTGTTCTCGTATTGCAAAACGTAAATTTCTTTTCTATCTCTTATCTTCAATTCGATAACGTCTGGAAATTTTTTTACAATTGAAGTTACTTCAACGTAAGGATCTTTTTCAATTTCCTTTTCTAATTCTTCAATGCTACAAAACAATAAATTTTTACCAACGTAGCCATTTAAAATCTCGTTGATAGTCTCCGTCTTCTCTGCATTTTTTTCTGAAACGGAAAACACGGCGTCTACGTGTCTTACCGTAAACGTCGTTATCACCGAACATATTACCACGATTGCGAAAGCAATAGCGATTGAAATTATAGCTAACTTCTTTGTTCTCATAAGTGTTTCCCGTGTTAATTTAGATTTTCTTTATATCAGCACCAAGCGCTAATAGTTTATTTTCAAATCCATCGTATCCCCGTTCGATATGACGAACGCCATTTACAATAGTTGTTCCTTCTGCAACTAATCCGCCAAGAACTAGCGCAGCACCACCACGAAGATCAGGAGCGGTTATCGTTGTGCCGAATAATTTTCTAACACCTTTGATGATTGCCGTTCTCCCATACAGTTTTATGTCTGCCCCCATCTTGATGAGTTCTTTTGCAAACTTAAATCGCATTTCAAAAACGTTTTCGGTTATAACCGAAGTTCCTTTGCAAACCGTTGCCAAAGCCGTCATCTGTGCTTGAAGGTCTGTCGGGAATCCTGGGTATGGATTTGTGTCGATTGTGAAGCTTTTTCGAGACTTCCCACATTTTATGTATATTATATCATTATTTAAACTAATTTTACAAGTATTATTGCAAAGTTTATGTATTAAAGATGAAATATTTTCGGGATTTACGTTAAAAATTTCCACTTCACCTCCAGTTATTGCTGTTGCAATGATAAAAGTTCCCGCTTCTATCCTATCTGGTATGGGTTTATATATAGTCCCATGAAGCCTTTTCACCCCGTCAATCTTTATAGTATCCGTCCCTGCCCCACTAACCTTTGCACCCATACCATTGAGAAAATTCATAAGGTCAACTATTTCAGGTTCTTTAGCACAATTTTTTATAATTGTTTCACCTTTGGTGAAAACTGACGCAAGCATTAAGTTTTCCGTCGCCCCAACCGAAGGAAAATCAAGATAAACGACACCGCTTTTCATATTGCTTGCATCACACGTAATTTTACCACCGTCTTCCTCTATCACTACCCCCAAAGATTTGAGTGATGCGACGTGCATATCAATCGGCCTAAGTCCTATTTCACAACCCCCTGGATATGGGATTTCTGCACGCTTGTTTTTAGCAAGCAACACTCCTAGCATAAATACGGACGACCTTAATTCTTTTGCGACCGAAAAAGGCACAACTTCACTATTTAAACCATCTGCACAAATTCTTAAATCATTTCCTATAAATTCAGCATCCACACCTATACAACGCAAGATTTTTATCATACTGTACACATCAACTATTTTAGGACAATTTTTAATTAATACTTCTTCGTTTGTTAAAAGTGCACCCGCCATCAACGGAAGCACAGCGTTTTTCGCACAAGAAATTTCTACCTTTCCACTCAAACGCCTGCCACCTTTTATCTGATATTTTTCCATAAAATTCTCCCAAGAAAGTGATATATTATTCTATGGAAAAATCTATTAAAAAGTTAAACTTCCACGCTTTGAAATATTAAATAAAACGCCCATTTCCGCCATAAAAATAATAATCGACGTATTTCCACTTGAAACCAATGGCAACGGAAGTCCTGTTGGCGGAATACTGCCTGTAACAACCAGTGCATTTACCACCGTTTGTATGCCGAAAATCATTGTTATTCCTATCGCCAACATATACCCAAACACGTCTTTTGCTCGTGATGCTATTTTAATTCCACGAAAGATAATAAATCCAAGCAATGCAAAAAAGAAAAAGAGTCCGACGAATCCTATTTCTTCACCGATAACCGACAGGATAAAGTCTGATTCAGCAAAAGGTAAAAATGCATACTTTTGTCTAGAATTAAAAAGCCCTACTCCGAAAAAACCACCCGAACCTAACGCATAAAGCGACTGCAATAGTTGATATCCTTCGCCTTTTGGGTTGGACCACGGATTGAGAAATGCGCCCAGCCTACTCAATCTATACGGTTCGATTAAAATTAAGATTACACCTATTGCAAATGCAGGAATTATTAAACAAGCAAGATGTTTTATTTTAACTCCCGAAGCAAAACACATTGTTAGCATTAGCATAGCGACACAAACGGTTATCGACATGTTCGGCTCTAAAATTATTAATATACATATTAATAATCCAAACGCCAAAATAGGTAAAATCCCCATAAATGTTTTAGGTCTATCGGGATGATTTGAAACGTATGTAGCAGAAAATAAAATCAAGGAAAATTTTGCAATTTCCGATGGTTGAAGAGTAAACGAACCAACCCCTATCCACCGCTTTGCTCCATAATTTTCCACCCCTATTCCTGGTATAAAGACCAGCACTAACGTCACTACGCTTATAATTGCAACAGGCAGGTTGAATTTTTTTAGTTTAGCGTATGGGAAATACATAGTAAGTCCCATAGCCACAACGCCTATCATAATACCGATTATCTGCTTTTTTACAAAATAAAACGCATCGTTATACGTCACCAAAGCCGAATAATTACTTGCAGAATATATAAACACAGTTCCTATAACAGCAAGCAACACAACGGCAATTATTAAAAGTACGTCGCCACGATACGTTTTTTCTTTCTTTTCTAATCCTAATGCGGTCAATTTAACTCCTCCACCGCTTTTATAAATGCTCTACCACGTTCTTCATACGAAGTAAAATTATCAAAACTTGCGCAAGCAGGGCTAAACAATACCACGTCACCGTTTATAGCAAACGTATTTGCAACTTTTATACTAGTATAAAAATCACCAACAACCGATAAATCGGTAAATCCACTTTCAACGGCACTCGTCATCATATTTAACTTTGACGCCCCTGTAAGTACCACGTGTTTTACGTTTGACCTTTTTATTTCATCAAACAGTTTTTTATACGATTCCCCTTTTTCACTACCGCCCAAAATCAGCACTTTTTGTTCTGCGATAGCATTGATTGCACTAATTGTTGACGCCGTATTTGTGGATTTTGAATCGTTATAAAATTTCACACCGTTTTTAGTAGTGATAAGTTCAAGCCTATGTTTTACTCCCTTAAACGTTTTAAGCCCATCTCTAATCTGGCTATTTTTAAGCCCTAACAACTTGCAAACGGCAACTGAAAACAATGCATTATAAACGTTATGCTCTCCAAAAAGCGGTAATTCATTTTTATTAAACACCACTTCCCCCTTGAACAAAACGTCATCACCTTCTAAATACACACCGTCAACGGCTTGTCGCAACGATACCCAAATCGGCTTTGACTTTATATCAGAAGCAAAACTTTTAACCGTTTCATCATCAAAATTTAACACGGCATACTCAGACGCCGTTTGATTTTTCAAAATTCTCTTTTTTAAGAATACGTAGTTTTCCATTGTATAATGCCTTTCTAAATGGTCGGGGGAAATATTTAATACGCACGCAATATGTGGACAAAAAGCATTTATACTCTCTAATTGAAAACTTGAAACTTCCGTAACACAGACGGTATCTAATTTAATTTCATTCACACAAGCAGTAATAGGATTTCCAACGTTACCAACAAGTTTAGTTTCTACCCCACTATTAGATAAAATCCACTCTATCATTGAAACCGTGGTGGTTTTCCCGTTAGTTCCGGTTACGCCGACTATGCAAGGATTAAAATTTGCAAAACCAAATTCTAATTCGCCAATTATTCGCTTCCCTGTTTTTTTAGCCATTACGGCAAGTTCGTGATTTATCGGCACGCCTGGACTAATTACAAGCACGTCAATTTCAGGAATTAAATTAAACGCTTCTTCTCTGTTCACCCTAACAACGCCTTTACTTGAAAGTTCTTTTATGACCTTTTCAAGTTTATTCCCTTGAACGTCGTCATACACAAAACAAACTGCATCTCTTTCAAGTAAATAATTGCAAACGGCAATTCCGCTTTTAGACGCACCTAATACTAAAAATTTTTGTGTTCTTAAATACATAAATTCACACGTACGGAATCATAACAAGCAATCCAAACACAAACGTAATCAACGAGTATGCAAATGCAATTTTAGACTCCGCAACTCCTTTTAATTGAAAATGATGATGAAGTGGTGCCATCAAGAAAATTCTCTTTTTTGTTTTCTTAAAATAAAGCACCTGTATAATTACAGATATGCTTGTTACAACAAACATTATTCCAACAAACGGCATTAAAAAACCGTTTGATGAAAATATACTAATAGACCCAATAAATCCGCCGAGAGAAAGAGAACCCGTATCCCCCATAAACACACTTGCTTTGTTTGTATTGAACAGTAAAAATCCTAATATTCCACCGACTAGCGTTACAGATAAAAAAACTAAATTTTCATATTCTTCAACCATTGCATATACAGAACTAAGATTATTTATTTGAAGTAAAATTATACCAATTAAACATACCAAATAAGTGGCTGAAACGCTACCGGCTAGGCCATCAAGTCCGTCCGTTAGATTCACGCTGTTTGTTATAGCTATCAGCACCACAGCAACAATTATTACTGTAAACACCCCTAGTTCGACACTAATATCGCTAAACGGAACGTAAAACAACGTTACGCCGTTATTCAGCGCAAAAAAACCAGCAAAAGTTCCTATTGTAATTTGAAAAATTATCTTTTGATAAGGTTTTAATCCTTCGTTGTCTTTTCGCTTTATTTTTAATAGGTCATCTAAAAATCCAACTAACAAAAACGCTATTCCTATCGCTATCGAAAAGTTAGCAAGCCTATATGAAAAGCCACAAAAAATAAAATATACAATAGCCGACGGTACAATAAAAAACAGCCCACCCATAGTTGGTGTGCCGTTTTTACTTTTGTGAGTTTCAACGTATTTATAAACAGGTTGCCCTGCCTTTATTTTTCTTTGCATAGGTATAAATATTAACCCACTTAAAATAGTTATTCCTAACGAGCAAAGCATTATTAGTATTGCTTTAATCACTACGTCTACCCCGTATTATTTCTTCTATTATATCCTTATCTTTGAACACGTGTTTTATACCTAATATATCTTGGTAATTTTCACTTCCTTTTCCTGCGACTAAGATAACGTCTCCATTTCTTGCATGATTTATTGCATATTCAATCGCCTGCAACCTATCTTGAATAGCAACGTAATTTTTATTCACTTTGGCTATACCGTCTTCAATTTCATATATAATATCCATAGGCTCTTCAAATCTGGGGTTATCAGAAGTTATTATTGTAAAATCTGCAAATTGCCCACTTATTTCTCCCATTGTTTTTCTTTTTGTTTTATCTCTATTACCACCGCAACCAAATACGCAAACTAGTCTATTTTCTGGTGTTTTCAACGTTGTAAGCGCCTTTTTAAGACCATCGGGAGTATGAGCATAATCAACGTAAACACTAAAGCCATTACTGTAAATGCGCTCCATTCTTCCACTTACAACGCTAATATTTTCTAACCCATAAACCGCATCGTCAACACGAATGCCAACCACGGAAACTGCGGTAACCGCAGCAAGTGCATTGTATACGTTAAACTCACCTTTTAATTTCAGTTCTACGTCATAAACGCAATCGAATAAATTTAATATAAATTTAGACCTATCTCCTGCGTCTACTATATCCATAGCAAACACGTCTGATGGACTAAAAATCCCATAACTAATTGATTCTCTACTTGCTAACGCAAAATCTTTATAACTTTCATCATCCGCATTTAAAACTTTATATTTGCACTTAAACTCACTAAATAATTTTAATTTCGCTTTTTTATATTCGTCCATTGTCTTAAAATAATCCAAATGGTCTTGTGTAAAATTTGTGAACACAGCAACTTCAAATTGCAATCCGTATAGTTTGTCCAAAGCGAGCGAATGCGCAGAAACTTCCATCGCAACGATTTCCACCCCTGTTTCTAGCATATCTTTTAAGATTTTATACAACGTTAACGGGTCTGGCGTGGTTAAAGTTGGCTCAATGAATTTATCCCCGTAAAACGCTCCTAACGTGCCTATTATTCCACTTTTAATCCCACTTAAATCCAAAATCTTTTTAATTATGTGAGTAGTTGTTGTCTTTCCGTTAGTTCCCGTAACACCTATAAGTTTTAATTTTTTATCAGGGTGCCCGTAAAAGTTTGACGCTATCACACTCATTGCAATCCTGCAATCTTCCACGACAACTTGTGGTAATGAAATTTGCAATCTCCTTTCTGTAATTATTGCCGAAGCGCCGTAATACATCGCTTGTTGAACAAAATCATGCCCGTCAAAATTCCCACCGTTTATACAGATAAACAAATCTCCATCCGATACAAAATTACTGTCCGTTTTCACTTCGTTTATCTCCACGTCAACGTTTCCATTGATTTCTTTAACGTTTAACCCAACAATTAAATCTGAAAGTTTCATATTATATCCTTGCCTTAATATTTTTTAATTTAATTATTCCTTCAAACACCGATTTTGCATATGGTGCGGCAACCGTACTTCCATAATACTGCCCCACAGGTTCGTCAACAATGACAAGTGCTAAATACTCCGGTTTGTCTGCTGGAAAGTAACCTACGAACGAAGAAACGTATTTGCCAACTGCAATAATTCCATTTTCATATTTTTGAGCCGTACCTGTTTTCCCTGCTACACGGTATCCTTCTATGTATGCTTGTTTGCCAGAACCTTCCGATACAACGTTTTCAAGCATTTGATTTATTATGTTTGATGCTTGTTCACTAATAACACGGCCTTTAAGCTTTGGTTTTATTTCTTCTGCTACAATACCATTATTTGCATAAATTTCTTTCACTAAATAAGGTTCATAATAGTTCCCACCATTAACGGCAGATGCCGTTGCACATGCTAGTTGCAGAGCCGTTACCGCTATCGTTTGTCCAAATGCAATTCTTGCCAAATCCACGTTTTGTACGGCACTTTCCGGCAAAATCATACCTTGCGCCTCACCACCAAAATCTACACCCGTTACCGACCCGTAATTAAACGCTTGGATATAATCGTAAAGAGTATTTTTCCCAAGCGACATTGCAATATCTACAAAAATTGGGTTACAACTATTGTTTAACGCACCTTGTAAAGTTAACGATGCGTGTTTTCCTTTTTTATGGTCACTCCAACATTTAACTTTTTGCCCGTCTATGTATCTATATCGTGATGAATTATAAATATGGTCGGGCGAAAATGCGTTCGGATTGCCTTTTAGATATTCTTCAACGTTAGCAGCGGCGGTCAAAATCTTAAACGTAGAGCCTGGCTCGTAAATATCACAAACTATGCCGTTTCTACCAAGTTTATAAAGGGACTCTAAATCGTCACGTGGAATTTCATTCAAATTGTAAGACGGCTTTGTAGAAAGCCCTAAAATTTCACCTGTTTGGGGATTTAGCACTATCATTTGAACGGCTTTTGCCTTATGAACCTGTAATGCTTCAAGTGTTGCACTTTCACAAAGTTGTTGTACGTCGTAATCAATGGTAAGTTTTAAGTTTAACCCGTCTGTTGCAGGGATATAACTTGCCCTACCACCGTTAATTTCCACTCCTACAATATCCGTTTCATATAAAATTTCGCCATTTATACCGCCCAAATATTTATCGTAATAAAGTTCTAATCCCGATTGACCTTTGCCGTCGGTTGAAGTAAAACCTAAAACTGACGTTAAAAAATCCCCATATGGATATATTCTGGAATTATCACGAGAATAATACACGCCGTTTAGTTCACTTGTTAAAAGTTTATCAATTTTTTGCTTTTCCACTTGCTTTTTAATGGTTATTTCACTAGAAATAGTTCCTTGTAAGCGGTTATTTATAAAATCCCGAGAAACCCCTAACGAATCAGACAACGCTTTTACCGTTTTTTCGTAATCTTCAATGGCTTTTTTTCTAACGAACACCGTATAAGTATCGTCGTTCGAAGCAAGAACAACGCCGTTAGTATCTGTAATAATACCCCTTGACGCCACCACAGGAATTTCCCTTGTCCATTGATCAATCGCTTTTTCTTGCAAAGAGTTCCCCCAAATAATTTGCACGTAAAACACTCTGCCTAAAATGAACAAAAATAAAAAGGTTACTGCAATTATTATTGCAAATAACCTCTTTCGTAAAATAGTTATAGAGAAATCGTTTTTAATTTTAGTGTATCCCCTTATAAATATGCTATTAAAGTATATTATCTATCGGGAAATATTATGCTCTAGGAACCATGCCTAATTCATTTTGAGCAACGTCAATAACATAGTTATTGTCTGAGATTGAATCTACTTTTTCTTGAACTACGTTGTAGTCGTTCATAGCATCGTTAAGCGTTGCGCTCTTATCTGATGCAGACGTATCAAGAGATGCCAAAATACCTGTATTAACAATTACAAACGCAAGTACAACTGCAACGATTAACGAGTAAAGAACTACCATTAATCTACCTTTGCTACTCAATCTGTATGACTTTGTATCAGAAACTTCATGTGATACGTTAAGATCTTTTAATAACTTCTCACCATTGCCATCACCAAACTGCAAAGTTGTTGACGTAGGACGAATATCTTCTTCCATCGTTGCTTGAACGGGCGCAGGCGCGGGAGTTTCTACCACTTCTTCAACTTCTTCAACCACTCTATCGTAGTTTAAAAGTCTGTTAAGATTTCTTTGCATTCTTATTCTTGCTTCTTCAGTAGTTTCCGTTGCAGAAACTTCACTAGCAACAGGTCTTTCTAAAAGTTGAACACCGCCACTTCTGCTCGTATCAACGCTACTGTCTTCAATTGTAGAACGCTTCATCGTTATCATGCTTCTGGTCTCCCTTTATATTTTTTCGGCAATCCTTAGTTTTGCACTCTTAGATCTTTTATTTACTGCTAGTTCTTCTTCAGTTGCAACTAACGGATGCCTTGTGATAATTTCTATTTCTTTTTTCTTCCCACATACACAAATCGGTAAAGATTTATCACATATGCAGTCTGTTTCTAATTCCTTGAACGCCTTTTTCACTATCCTATCTTCTAATGAATGGAAGGTTATTATCGCAAGTCTACCACCTTTTTTTAGTCCCCTTGCCATTGCAATAACCGTTTCGTAAAGCCCTTCAAGTTCACCATTTACTTCTATTCTTACCGCTTGAAATATTCGCTTTGACGGATGCCCATCATGTTGAAATTTCATAGGTATACAGTTTCTTATTATATCGTTTAACTGTCCAACCGTCTTAATTGGTGCAGTTTTACGCCTATTAACAATCTCTTTTGCTATTTTAGCAGAAAACTTTTCTTCGCCATATTCAAAAAAGATTCTTTTAAGTTCATTTTCCGAATATTCGTTAATAACTCGTTCTGCCGTTAGCGGATTTTCTTTTGACATTCGCATATCTAGCATCATTTCATCTGCTAAATACGAAAATCCCCTTTCTCTATCGTCAAGTTGAAAACTTGAAACTCCTAAATCTAAAAGTATCCCGTCAAACCCGTCAACACCTAAATTTTCTTTTATTTTAGAAAAATTTTTGAAGTTGTCCTTTACGATAGTAAATCTTCCGTCAAACTCTTTAAGTTTTTCCGTCGCTCTGCCTATCGCATAATCGTCAAGGTCGGTTGCAACAAGTTTGCCGTTTGGTGATGACGCTTTTAATATTTCATACGAGTGTCCACCACCGCCAAGCGTTCCGTCAAAAAACGTTCCGCCGTCTTTTATATTAAGTCCTTCTATACATTCGGTAAGCATTACCGAATAGTGTGTAAATTCTGCCATTATTTATTCAATGCATCTAGAGCATCAGCTAAGCAATTAAAGTTGATATCCTTAAAGTATTCGTTCCAACTTTCTTCGCTCCAAATTTCAACACATTGCGGACCTTCCACCACAATCATATTCTTTTCAATCTTAGCGTACTTTCTAAGGTTTTCGGGAATAAGAATTCTGCCCTGCTTGTCCTCTTCTGCTTGCCAAGTATTGTAAAGAATAAATCTTGCAGCTTTTTGTTGGTCTTCACGGAAAGCGTTAACTTTTTGTAACGTTGCCTTGACTACCTGCATCTGTTCCTCAGTAAAAACGCTGAGACATCCGCCTGTTCCTACGGTAATATAATAACCGTCACCGAGCACTTCACGAAGCTTTGCCGGCATTCTCATTCTATTCTTCGAATCTAACTGATGCATAAAACTTCTGCCAGCCATTTCGCAAAATACCCCCTTTTTTCTTGGTACAGCCATTATATCATACTGATATACCACCGTCAACCCTTTTTGCCCACTTTTTTTAATTTTTTTTGTTTTTATACTTTTTATCCATTTATTTTTAGCCAAAATTTTTGATTTTCTTCCGCATTTTCTCCGACAAATAAAACACTATTTCGATAGGTTTTATCTATTGATTTTGATTTTTGAAAAACTTTCTTTATGTTCAAAACAACGTTTTCAACACCGCTTTTCATGTTTTGGGGGCAAAAGTGGTTAAAAATTTGATTTTTGAGAAAATTAAAGTGTGTACACCCCAAAATTACGGTGTGAAAAAATTTTTTATTGCTTGGTAAAAATTCCGCCACGGGAAGATTTTCCAATCTAAATTTGTTATCTTCTATTTGTTTAACTAGCCCTGATAACCCCACAGAAACAACGTTTTTTAGTCCTTTATATTTGTCCGCAGTAACGTCTGTGGCAAGCAACAAAACACTATTTCCTTTCACCATTTCAGACTCTATCGGCGGATATATTCCAAACAATGGCACAGGCGAAAAAGGGCGCAAGAATTGCAACACCGAAACACTAACGGTGTTACATGCAAACACAACTGCATCAACTTGAAAAGATAAAATGTAACTTAAATTTGAAAGAGAAATTGAGTATAAATCGGCAACAGTTCTATTTCCATACGGTGCATTTTTGTTATCACCAAAATAAATAAAATCGCATTTTGGAAACTCATTTACCAACTCTTTAAGAACAGATATCCCACCTATACCGCTATCAATAACCGCAATTCGCTTGAAATTCATAATTATTTGTATGCTAAACAATTAAAAATAGTGAGATTTTAGATAAAAACTACGAATAATTGGTTAAATGTAGTTGCTTTTATATTTTGTTTATGCTAAAATATTTAGCGATACAAAAAAGAACTTTAAGGAGTGCATCAAGAAATGCCGAACATTAAATCCGCAAAAAAGAGAGTATTAGTTAACGACAAAAAGACCGAACAAAACAAAAACATCCGTTCTGAAGTTAAAACCGCAATGAAAAAAGTTGACCTTTTAATTAAAGAAGGCAAACTTGAAGATGCAAAGGTTGCTTTATCTGCAGCGTTTGCTTCTATCGATGCAGCATGCTCTAAAAACATATATCACAAAAACAACGCTTCTAACAAAAAAGCAAAACTTGCTAAAAAGGTTAGTGCCGCTTTTGCTACCGCGACCATTGAAGAAGCACCTGCAGTTGTTGAAGAAACACCTGTTGTTGTTGAAGAAGCACCCGTTGCTGAACCTGTTAAAAAGCCCAGAAAACCAAGAGCAAAAAAGGTTGAAGCTCCTGCTGAATAATTAATTAAATAAAATCAAATAGCCATCGCAATTGCGATGGCTATTTTTCGTGGAATTTTTTGTTCTCCGTTTTATTCCGATTTATTATCTTTATTTACTTCTTCTACTTCTTCTTTAGTTATTTCTTCAACTTCGTTCGATTTTTCTTCAACCGTCCATTCTTCTCCTTCCGTTTCTAAAATCGGTTCTAAAGACGGTTGATTGTCATCTTCTTTATTCTTATTAAACAATGGAATCTTTTTGAAATAATAAAATAAAATTAAGGCAACACCTAAAGCTATAAATATTATTGACTGCCATTGAGAAGGTTTAAGACCTGGGATAAGTTCGCCTACGTGATCATCACGGAAAAACTCGATAAATATTCTCCACGCACCGTAAGCAATAAGATAAAGAGCCATTATAATGTTACAGTTCTTTTTCAAATAAAGCCATGACAATACTCCACCGGTAGCAAATAAAAACAATGCTTCATATAATTGCGTTGGGACATAGTAACCCGCCACACCTGTTGTAGCACCCAACATCCAAATACCACCAGGAACGTATTCTTGCCCAAGATATGCGCCATGACAACAACCTGCCATTAAACAGCCGACCCTTCCAAATCCGTGTGCAACTAATATACAGATAGGTGCAACGTTAAGCACTTTACCAAACTCTTTAATATGCAAGCCTTTCTTTTCACCCTTAAAAATAAAGTGTCCTACACCGAAATAGGTTGCAAGGAACATTCCTGCGCCCCCGATAAGTCCCCCCATAACGGTGATACCTGCATTATAGAAATCAAAACCTTTCGCTGGATTTTCTATATAATTATATAGCGCCTGATAGAGTTTTGCGAACAAGAATCCTACTGCTATTGCCACAATCGCAACAAAAAACACAAAGTCTTGCACGGACGACGGCATCTTCTTCTTTTTAGTTAGCAGATAAAACACACCTATACACGCTAAAATACCAACACCTATGCAGATACCATACATACGTATATCAACAAAATCAAATAATGAATATGGTAACATATTTATCTCCTTATTTATTTTATTATAATATTAAGCGCAAAAATTGTCAACGATTATTAATTTCCATTGATTTTTATTTGCAAATTAGTACTTCTTTGTGTATAATTATTAAGTAATTATATTGTTGGAGACGTATCGAAGTGGTCATAACGAGCGAGCCACTCGGGCGTTAGCTATCGTAGCGTAGCGGAGATACAATGCGGGTACCGCATTTCGTTCTTCTTTTACATAACATTAACAATTCAATACTCGGAGACGTATCGAAGTGGTCATAACGAGCGAGCCACTCGGGCGTTAGCTATCGTAGCGTAGCGGAGATACAATGCGG
>SVIE01000026.1 GCA_015069625.1 Clostridiales bacterium
TCGGATAGGAACGACGTTGCCGCTATTTCTTTTAGTGCAATTAAACCATACTGTTCCAAGCAGTCGTAAGAAGAAATAGCGGCAACGTCGTTCCTATCCGACGAAGCAACCGATTGCGCTGCAATAGCCGTGTTTGCACACACCGTGATTTTAACCCCTTTAAGCGTTTTCAAAAATGAACCGCATTGATTGATTGCCTGCTCGTGTGAGAAGATTTCCTTAACGTTTTCAAGGCGAACACCTTTCTTAGAAACAAGAACGTGATTGATTTGCATTTTAAGGCTTCTAACAATAAAGAAATCGTGCTTTGCAAGTAAATCGTACGTTTGGTTTACAGACCCCGCAGAACTGTTTTCTAATGGAACTATACCATAATCACAAAGTCCGCTTTCCACCGCAGAGAAAACGTTAGAGAAGGTGTTAACGTACATAATATCTGCCAAAGCAAACATCTTATCACAGGCTTTCTGCGAGTACGCACCTTCTACCCCTTGACACGCTACCCTAGCACGTGCGGGAAATACTTTTTGAGTTTCTTCTACTGCACTTTTAATCTTTTTACCAAGTTCAGATTCTTTAAGAAGTTTCTTATTTTGATACGACTTACTTAAATCCATTATTGTGGAAAAAAGCACCTTTGTGTAGCCCGCAACTTCACTATCAGAATTATCGTAAACACGGGCTAAAAGTTTACGTTCTCTTTCTCCGTCGTGAACGGGAAGATTGTTTTGCATTTTATATTCCGCAATATTTTCTGCAACTTGCATGCGCTTACAGAATAAATCTGTGATTTGATTATCTATACTATCAATCTGTTCTCTTAAATCTTTTATGTCCATACTATTTCTCCATTAAATTAATAAGTTTGCAAATACGATTGCAGAAACGGCTTCAACTACCGGCACGGCTCGAACGGCTATACACGGATCGTGTCTGCCACGAATCTCTAAAGTTTCTTCTTCCATACTTTCTACGTTTACGCTTTGTTGCGCTTTCGCTATTGACGGGGTTGGTTTTATTGCCACTCTGAACGTTATAGGCATTCCGTTTGTTATGCCACCGTTTATTCCGCCGTCGTTATTCGTTACGGTTGTAATTTTTCCTTCCTTTACGGTTAACTCATCATTGTTTTCGCTACCTTTTTTCTTGCAAACGTCAAACCCTGCGCCCACTTCAAAACCTTTTACGGCAGGAATACCAAACATTGCTTTTGCTAGGCAATTTTCAATGCCGTCAAACATAGGCTCGCCGATTGTGGCGGGAACACCAACTATTTTACATTCGATACTTGCGCCTATGCTGTCCCCTTCTTTCATAACCGATAAAATTTCTTCTTGCATCTTCGCAGACTGATTTTTGTCAATCGCAGGGAAATCTACTTGGTTATTTGGAATAATCTCATCTACTTTATCATAAGGCAGGTCGAAGGAATTTCCAACGCTATAAATATGCGCACCGATTTTAACACCCTTGCTTTCTAAAAGGTCTAAACAAAGCGCACCAGCAATACAAAGGGGAGCGGTTAATCTACCAGAGAATTGACCACCGCCACGAATATCTCTGCCTTCACCAAACTTCAAAAGTGAAACTAAATCACTATGAGAAGGTCTTGGTAAAAGTTTAATATTATCGTAATCTTTACTTTGCACGTTGGTATTTCTAATGATGGCAACGATAGGCGAACCACACGTTTTTCCATCTACGTTTAGCCCCGATAAAAACTCCACTTTGTCCGCTTCCTTTCTAGGCGTAGAAAAGGCTTGACCTGGTGCACGTCTTTTCATAAAACTTTCTAGTTTATCTACGTTCACCGTTACGCCTGACGGAAATCCGTCAATCACCACACCGATTGCCTCACTATGCGATTGACCGAAAACCGTTATTTTAAGTTTTTCACCTATCGTCCACGACATACTATTTTTCCTCCACGTTAAAACCAAAGGTTTTAATTATCTCAAAAAATTGCGGATATGATTTTGCAACTGCTTCTGCACCTACTATTATTACTTGATTTTCACATACCGCACTTGCAATACTTGCACTCATAACTATTCTGTGATCGTTTGCTCCGTCAACAGTTCCGCCTTTGAGTTTTTCTTTGCCTATTACAATTAACCCGCCTTTTGTTTCTTTTGCTTCTCCGCCAAGAGCGTTTATCATATCCACGACAGATTTAATTCTATCGCTTTCTTTTAATCTTAGTCGTTCAGCGTTCTTAAAGACCGTTTCGCCCTTACTTACGCTTGCAACGACCGATAACGCAGGCACCATATCGGGAATATCTTTTGCGTCTATTTCTAGTCCTTGAAGTTTATGCTTTTTTACTGTTAAAGCATCTCCTTTTACTTTAACTTTTGCACCAAACTTTGCTACAATTTCCGCTACCTTTTTGTCCCCTTGTAGCGATTTAAAGTCTAGCCCCGTGGTAACAGTTTTACCACTTATAGCCCCTAAGCACGCAAAGAACGCCGTGTTCGACCAGTCCCCGCCTGCCATTACTTTTTTAGGGCTTTTATACTTCCCGCTAACGGTAAACACGTTATCCTTTTCCGTTACCGTTACACCGAATTTTTGCATCATTCCGATAGTAATATCAACGTACGGGCGGGATTCAAAAGTACCGATAACTTTCACCGAACCACCTTGTTTAGTTAGTGGCATAGCCATCAATAGTCCACTTATAAACTGTGAACTAACGTTGCCTGCAATCTCCACGTTACCACCAGAAAATCTTCCACTTGCAATTAGTGGATATTGTCCGTTCCCGCTAAGCTTTGCACCGTTATTTTCTAGAATTTCATACATAGGCGAGAGCGGGCGATTGCCTAATCTTCCACTAACCGTAACAGATATATTCTTTCCAACCGCAGAAAACATTGGAAGTATAAAACGAAGGGTTGAACCACTTTCGTTACAGAAAACGTCCGCAACGTCGCTTGTTATCTCACCCACGGGCGTTACCGTGATTTTCCCCTCTTCAATCTCCGCCTTTGCGCCTATTGAACGTATGCAAGAAATTGTTGCAATCACGTCCTTACTCGGTTCGCCATTAAAAGAAATTTCCGTTTTGTCGTCAGCAAAAGCAGAGATAAGAATTAATCTGTGAAGTTCGGATTTAGAAGAAAGGATATTAACCTTTCCCTTAACTTTTTTCGTTTGACTTATCAAGGCGTTCATTAGAGAATAAACTCCTTCCACTCATTAACACTCATCTTTTTAAGATAGCACTTTCCTAACTTTTCAGGCATAACAACAGTAATTTCGTCGCCCTTTCTCTTTTTGTCCACTAGCGTAATTTCAAACAGTTCTTCCGTTTCAATATTAACCGCCACAGGCAAATCGTAATCAACAAGTAAACTTTCAAGTTTATCAAGCACCTGTTTTTCGCATAATCCCTTTTCTACCGCACGTTCGGTAATTAAGTGCATACCGACGGCAACGGCTTGTCCGTGTGCAATTCTAAACTTACTTGCTTTTTCAATGGCGTGAGCAAGCGTATGCCCGAAATTTAGTAGTTGACGGTCCCCGTTATCACGTTCGTCTTTTTCCACCACGATGCGTTTTAAATCAATACAGCGTGCAATAATTTCTTCCGCATGATTTTCCATGCCATCTTGTAAAAGTTCTAAAAGTTCTTCATCAAAAATCATGCCGTATTTTATAATCTCTGCCATACCGCAAGCGTAATCTTTTTTAGAAAGCGTTTTAATCACGTCAATATCACAAATAACCGCTTCCGGTTGATTAAATACACCAACTAAATTTTTCCCGCTTTTAAGGTTGATTGCAGTTTTGCCACCAACCGAAGAATCGGCAAACGCTAGTAAAGTTGTGGGGACTTGAATAAACTTAATTCCACGCAAATACGTACCTGCAATAAATCCTGTTAAATCACCAACAACCCCACCACCAAGCGCAATAAGCGTGTCCGTACGGGTAAATTGATTTTTCGCTAAAAACTCTAAGATTTTAAGGTAGTCCTTACCGCTCTTGCTTCCTTCTCCCCCCTTAACCGTGTAGGCTACGGTATCGTATCCTGCCACGTTCAAGGAACTTATAAGTTTATTTCCGTACAAGGAAAAAACTTTTTTATCAGAGATTACGGCTATTCTTCCTTGAATATTTTTTTCCTTTAAGGTCTGTCCTATCCTATCTAAAAGCCCGTTTCCGACCTTCACTTCATACGTTTTAGACGCCTTTACAATTATGCTTTTCATTAGTGTTTATCGCACCTTTCCTTACATTCTCTACCATCTTTTAGAAGTTGCTTTAACCCTTCAAAATCCCCTGCTTTGATGGCTTCGTTATATTTTTTAAGTTCCTCGATTAAATGTTCGATTTCGAAAGAAATGTTTTCTTTATTTTGTAAAAACAAGGTTGCCCACATGCTTTCGTTAAGCCATGCAACTCTCGTTAAATCTTTATACGACCCCGCAGAAAATCCCTTATGCACTTTTGCGTTAGGGCTTTTTACGTACGCATTAGAAACAACGTGCGCAAGCTGTGAAGTGAACGCTATTATTTCGTCATGTTTTTCTGCCGTCGTTACGGATACAGACTGAAAACCTGCAAGCGTTAACACGTCTTTAAGCCTTGCTAAAAGTGAAACGTCTTCATCCTTTTTAGGAACAAGCACCATGTTCGCACCGTAAAACATATCGTACTTACTGTGTTTCAATCCGGAAAATTGCGTACCCGCCATGGGGTGTCCGCCAACGAAATTAAATCCGCTTTCTTTTGCTACGGCAAAGCATGGTTCGCAAACCGCACTTTTAACACCGCAACAGTCGATTACGATTGAGTCCTTTTTGAAATTTTGAGCATTTTCTTTTACAAAATCTACGGTGGATTGAGCGTCAACTGCAATAAACACAAAATCGCATTCGTTAAGTCTGCCTTCTACGCTTCCGTCAATAAAATCTGACATCTCTGCAATTTTTGTTGTAGCAGGATTTCTATCTAATCCAAGTACGGTTGCCTTTTCGCTATGCTTAAACGCTTTTGCAAGCGAGCCACCGATTAAGCCTAAACCTATAATTCCTATCGTCATAATTAGTCCTTTATTACCTTTCTAAGTTTGAACACCTTATCTGCAACTTCCTTAAATTGCGCAGGTGTTAATGATTGCGCCCCGTCGCAAAGTGCGTGAACGGGATCGTTATGAACTTCGATAATAAGTCCGTCTGCCCCTGCTGCTGTTGCTGCAAGCGACATTGGTTTAACAAGTCTTGAAATACCAGTTGCGTGAGATGGGTCAACAATAACAGGCAAATGTGTGTATTCTTTAAGCATTGGCACCGCTGACAAATCAAGCGTATTTCTTGTAAACGTGTCGAACGACCTTATACCACGTTCACATAAAATAATATTTTCGTTACCGCCTGCCATAATGTATTCGGCACTCATTAAAAGTTCTTTAAGCGTGTTTGCAAGCCCACGTTTCAAAAGTATCGGTTTTTTTGTTCCGCCAAGTTCTTTTAGCAAATCAAAGTTTTGCATATTTCTTGCGCCAACTTGAATAATATCAACGTTTTCAAATAAATCTAAGTGATTAATGTTCATTATTTCGGTTACTATAGGAAGCCCCGTTTGCTTTTTCGCTTCAAGAAGCAATTGAATGCCTTCCGCCTTTAAGCCTTGGAAATCGTAAGGCGAAGTTCTAGGCTTGAACGCACCGCCACGAAGCACCGTTGCCCCAGATTCTTTAACGGAAGTAGCAATAGAAGTTAACTGTTCTTTGGATTCAACAGAACACGGACCTGCCATAATTGAGAAATGCCCGCCACCGATTTTCACACCGCCACCGATATCGATAACCGTATCGTCTGGGTGGAATTTTCTGTTTGCCTTTTTATAAGATTCAGAAAGTTTTTTGATGCTTTCAACAATATCAAGCCCTTCAATTAAATCAGCGTCAATCTTGCTCGTATCGCCGATAAGTCCGATAACCGTGTTATATTCACCCGTTGAAACGTGTACACGAAGGTCTTGACTTTCAATCCAAGATATTAAGTTTTTAACTTGTTTTTCAGAACTGTCCTTTTTAATTACAATAATCATAACCGTATCTCCTATCTAGCTATCCTATCTTTTAACGAACTATCACGCAGTTTATATTTTTCGCTTTATCAACTAGACCGTGTATCAACGCTAGCGATAACTCAATCAATGGTTGATTTTGAAAGGGCGAACAAGAAACAAGTTAGAGAAGTTAAACACCCGCAGGCAATAGTTTACATATTGTCAAGGGTTTTAACGCACTATAACGAAGTTTATCGTTTGCACTTTGTCAACCGTTTGATTTAGTTAGAGCGATAAAAAATAAAAAACCCCGAAAGATTACTTCGGAGTTTTCTGCACGTTAAAAAACAAGGACTTAATCTTACCTTTACTTACATATTATCTATTCAAGATTCTAAAGTAAAAGTAAGCATAATATTTCATGGTTTTTTGTTCGTCCTTTAATAATTTTTTTATAATTATACGCTCATAAAATAGCATTGTCAATATTTTTTATAAAAAATATATGAATTTTTTCCGTTTTTATTGACCTATTATAGATTGACTTTCTAGAAGTTTAATAAACTTTTCGTTAAACTCTGGAAAGGCACGTTTCATTATAACCGGTCTACCATTTTGATTAACGCAACAATGCTCGGAATATCCTGTTACAATGAGTTTTCCACTTTCTTTATCCGTTATAACGTATTCATATTTGGATTTAACGCCATCATAAAAAACAAGCGCCGTTCTTATAATAATGATATCGTTAAAGGTTGTGGGGAGCTTATAGTTAACGTGAAAAGAAATAACAGGAGAAATCATGCCTTGCTTTTCCATTTCGGCATATGAACATCCGTTTTCTTCTAAATAGTCCGTTCTTGCTTCTTCCATTAACCTTACGTAGTTTGAATGGTGTGTTATTCCCATTTTATCCGTTTCGTAATATCTAATTTTACGCTCGTAATATCCTATCATATTAATCCTTAAAATGATCGTAATAAAGCGTGTTTACCGCTTGTCTAAATACTTCGGCAATTTCTTCTCTATTTTTGCCTTCGTTTGCAAGTTGTTGCACGTAAAGCGGTGTTCCTATTACTATCTTCTTTTTATTCTGTCCGTAATAAACTGGATAAACAGGTAAATCTTCGCCTGTCTTTTTATAATACTGTTGTGCAAGCATTACAAAGCCTGGGAAGAAATGCCCCATCTCTTCAAAATATCCATCGTTAGAATCTTCAGGATAAACTGATACCGCCATACCTGAATCAAGCACTTCCATACTATATTGAATCGTTTTTCTTAACCTTGCATCAGGGAAAGACGGAATTATTTTCATCCCTCTATAAATAAATATAGAGAAAAACGCCTCAAAGCCTGCTTTAAGCGTTGCTGGAAACTTCTTTTTGCCGTTCTTTTGAATATACAAAACGTCCCTTAAATACTTAAATCTCATTTTGTAATTCCCAAGCATCTGATATGCGCCCCAAGTTGCATGCTTAATAGGCATATTAAGTTCGTAAACCATAGGTCCACGCTTATTATGATGGTTAGATACTATTATACATTTTTTAGGAAGTTTTTCACCTACGTTGACAACTTCCTTTACGTTATAAAACAGATGGAATATCTTCCCAAAAAACCACCAGACAGGTTGTCTTTTTTTGGGAACTTTCCACTTAATTTCTTTATCAGCCATAATTTTTTAGCCCTTGCCCTGTTAAGAAAGATTATTCCACCGTTACAGGTTTTCCATAGAAATAAATTGCAACCGTTCCTGGTCCCGTAGTAGAACCAACAATCGGGCCTATGTTGCCGATACATATTTCTTTATCTTTGACCGTCTTTTCAATCATTTCTTTAAGCGTTAGCGCACCGTCTAAACAATCGGCGTGTACGATATAAATTTTTTGATGCGGTACGTCTTCATATTCTTCGTTAAATCTTTCAATTAAACGCTCAAATGATTTTGCTCTACCTTTAACCTTTTCTACTGCGTGATTAATTCCTTTAAGGTCGGAAACGATTATAGGTTTAACGCTAAGTATTCCGCCAAAGAACGCACTTGTTGCAGACACTCTACCAGCACGTTTAAGATAGGTTAAACTTTCAACGGTACATTCTTGATTAACTCTCTTTTTGTTTAATTCAATGAACTCAGCAACTTCTTCAATCGTCTTTCCTTCAGCACGCATATCCGAAGCAGTTAAGCATAATAAACCTAATCCAAAACAAGCATTTAAACTATCAATACAGATAATTTTGCTATCCTTATATTCATTAAGCAATTCATCTCTTGCCATAAAACTTGCTTTAACTGATGCCGATAACCCTGACGAGCATGAAATAGATAACACGTCAAATCCCGCATCTAAATAAGATTTAAATCTTTCTTTATATTCGTTCACGGTAATTTGCGCAGTTGTCATACGAACACCCTGTCGCAATAAATCATAAAATTCGTTTATCGTAATATTTCCCCAATCAAGATCGGCAATATCTTCTCTTTCGCCGTAACGAATATGCATGGGAATATAATCCACGTCATATTTCTGTCTTAATTCCTTGTCAAGTTCACTACAAGAATCGGTTACAATTACAAATTTTTTCATATGTGCTTACTCCAATATCATTATAAAATCATAAATTTCTTGTCCACCGTCAATGGCGTAATATTCAATGTGTGGATACCTTGTATTTATCTCTCTTTGCAAGTCTTCTTTTTCACCAAGCGTTACGCTCGAACCAAACGAAACAATCATAAAACTTTTCTCACTTACAGAAAGTTTTTCGGCAAGTCCTAAAAATGCTTTGATTTTTTCTTTTTCCGAAACGTAAATAGTTTTATCGCTAAAACCTATGTATTCACCTTGCGCAATTTTAACACCGTTTAAGTTTGCTTCACGAACAGAAGAAGTTACCATCCCTGTAATCACGTCGTTCTTCGCTTCGTTCATCTGCGCTTCTATTTCATCTGCCGAATCAGATTCAAAATCAAGCATCGACATAACCGAATACGCTTGCCCTATATCCTTTGTTTCGATAACCCTTACGTCTGACTTTTTGTACATTTCGCCAGCCTGTTTTGCCGTCATAACTATATTTCCGTTATTAGGAAGTACAAACACGTAATCTGCGTTTACGTTATCAAACGCCTTCAAAAATCTATCTGTTGATGGATTGTTTCCTTGACCGCCAATAATTATTTCATCAGCACCAAGTTCAGTAAACGTTTCAACTAGACCTTTTCCGTTAACCACCGTTACGACAGCGAATTTTTTACGTGCTTTTTGCACTTTAAATCTGTCTTCTTCATTACGAACTTCATTGTGTTGGACTGTCATATTTTCAATTTTAACAGTCAAAAATTCACCGAATTGATGACAATGTTCTAACACTTTATATGGCACCATTGTATGCACGTGCAATTTAATAATCGTTCCCGTTTGAAATGCCACCACCGAATCGCCTATACTTTCTAAAAACGTTATTAAATCAGGAACGGAAAAATTATTTACGTCAGTCTTTGCACTTAAAAGCTGAACTAACATTTCCGTACAATATCCGTACTTCATCTCACTATTTTCGTTAAACGAATCAAACGATACGGACTTATTTTCTTCTGCTTCGAACTCAACTCCATCACTATCTGCAATTTCTTTGCCTTCAGCAAGCGATTCCATGCCTTCTGCAATATATAATAATCCTGCTCCGCCACTATCAATTACGCCTGCTTCTTTAAGAACGGGCAACAATTCTGGCGTGCGATTTAGTGATTGAGTTACTGCTTTAACAAAATCCTTTAAAAAATCTGCAAGGATATATCCGTCTGAAATATTTACTGCAAATTCTGCAGATTCTCTTGCAACGGTAAGCATTGTTCCCTCTACGGGTTGAGCCACGGCCAAATATGCACGTTTCACGCCTTCGCCCATCGCTATTCCAAACTCTTGAACGGTTATCGTTTCTTTATCTCTAACGCCGTCTGAAATTCCCGCAAAAAGTTGAGAAAGTATTACACCTGAATTTCCCCTAGCGTTTAAGAGCATTCCTTCTGCAAGTGCTTGCGCCTTTTTCCAAACAGAGTTTTCCGTGCATTTTTTCATTGAATTAAGACCGCCGTTGAACGTCATAAACATGTTATCACCCGTATCACCATCAGGAATAGGGAACACGTTAAGCTCATTAACCGTTTTTAGATGAGCCTTCAAGTTCATCGCGCCACTTTTAATGAGTTTTTCAAACAATATGCCGTCTATTTTCTTTTGTTGTCCTTCGTATATCAAAACTTTCTCCTTATCTAGAAATAAATATCTGCGTCTAAAATTTTGTATTTATTAAAGAAATTCGTATGCCAAAATTAGTTATATTTCGACCACTTTCGTTATTTATTTTACCACACTAATCTAAACTATAACTAAACCACCTTGATTTTTCATTGAAAAATTTTTTATCAGCTAATTTTTTTTAGTAAGGTTACGGTAAACGTTGTTTCACCTTTTTCGCTATCTACCGTTATTTTTCCACCGTGTAATTCAACGATATGTTTAACGATTGAAAGCCCTATGCCGTTGCCGTCCTTTTTTATCTTATCCGCACGATAGAATTTTTGGAATATCTTATCGTAATCTTCTTTATCAATCGTAACGCCATGATTTGTAATCCCAACTTTAACTTCATTACCTTCGCTTAAAATTTCAATTTTTAAGTCGGTGTTCGGATCCGAAAATTTAATTGCGTTATCTAACAGATTTAACCATACTTGCTTAAACATATCTTCGTTGATTGTTGCGTAATGCTCATCAAAATCCACAACTAAATTAAGGTTCTTCTTTTCCCAAAGTTTTTCAAGCATAAGCACGCAAGTTCTAATTTGTTCGGATACGTTGATTTTTGCGGTGTCAGTTAATATGTTTTGCGTTTCGATTTTAGAAAGGTTCAAAATATTTGTAGTCATACCCGAAATTCTATTTATTTCTTCTTCAATAACTTCTAAATATTTTTGACGCTTTTCCTTTGGTAAATCTTCGTTTTTTAATAAATGCACTAAACTGCTTACCGACGCAATAGGCGTTTTAAGTTCATGCGAGAAGCCGTTAACGAAATCTGAACGTAATATTTCCGTTCTTTCAAGTTCGCTTGCAAGCGTATTGAAAGTGTCGCTAAACTCTCTCATAACACCCTTTTTACCTAATTCTAGTCTGCAAGAAAAATCCCCGTCGCTAAGATTATGTAAACCATTAATAATTTTATTGAACGGGTTAATAAATAATCTTCCGATTATAGTCGCCATTGTTAGCCCGATAATCATACTTACAAGTGCGAAAATAAGCACCCAAAATACACCCGAATTTAGTATTTCATCTCTGCCTACAATACCTACTGCCAAAATTAAAAACTCAATCAATACAACTAGCAATAATGCCACCGCAAGCACGCCGGCAGATGCTAAAATAAATCCGAGTTTTGTCCAACCTTTATACGCTTTTTTGTTTTTCATACCTTCTTAACCGCCTTATATCCTAGCCCCCTTATAGACTGAATTTCAAATTCTTCAAAGTCTTCAAAGTGCTTTCTTAACCTTCCGATATGTACCGTTAAAGTTTCACTACCCGTTTCACAATCAAGCCCCCAAATTTCATCCATAAGTTGAATTCTCGTGAAAATTTTCCCAGGGAATGATAGCAACTTGTATAAGAGCAAAAATTCTTTTTGCGGAAGTTCAATTTCCTTTCCGTGCCCTTTCACCGTGTATGAATCGTAATCTAGTTCCACTTCGCCTATCGTTATCTTTCTTTCATTTATAATTTTCGAGCGACGGAGCAACGCTTTAACGTGTAATAGCAATTCTTCTGCGTCAACGGGCTTTGTCATAAAATCGTCTATCCCCACAACAAACCCTTTTTTTCTATCGTCTGGTAGTTGCTTTGCAGACACCATTAACACGGGCAATTCTTCGTTTAGTCTTCTTAGTTCTTTTGTAAATTCATACCCGTCCATATTCGGCATCATTATATCAACTATAACAAGGTCTATATGCATTGTTGCAAACTTTTCAAACGCTTCACTTCCGTCACTTGCCGTTATAACGTTATATTTTTCGTTTTCCAAAATTTCTTTCATTGCAAAACGAATATTCTTTTCATCATCAATTACAAGGATATTAAACATTATACTCTCCTTTACTTAATTTACACAGACAACACGAAATATTCGGTTATCTTCTCTGGTGGAAGTTTTACGTCATTTTTTATCCACCATTTTACCGTTTCCATAAAACACGACGATATATGATTAACCCAAAAATCATCAGGTAAATCTTTAGGTTTTTCGTGATTAAACTGAACTATTCCACTCGAAATTAAGCTACTAAAATTACTCTTAAAGTACTCTAAAAACAAATCTGTATTGTCACTAATAAGCAGTTGCAAAATATTATTGTCGTTCCTTTTTATATGCGTAAACAAATGCAAAAATATAGAATCGGGCGCATCACAATTAAAAATTCCTGTATGCGAATTTCCCTTTTCTTCATGCGACTTAAATATATGCTCAAATAGTTCCACACAAAGTTCTTTAAGTAAAAAATCTTTGGTAGGAAAATGCGCATAAAAGGTTGCTCTGCCCACGTCCGCCTTGTTGATTATTTCTTCAACCGTTATGTGATTAAATTTTTTCTCTGAAAGCAAACTTGTAAATGCTTTCAAAATGGCTTCTCTCGTCTTTTTTTGTCTTCTATCCATAACTTTTCCTAGTACAATTTTTTGAATTTGTTCAGTATTGAACGTTTAACACAAAAAATATGTTGTTTTATTTTTCATTTCCCTATAAACTTTAATCGAACAACATGTTCAGTATCGAACATATTATATCATTATTATGTACACTCGTCAAGGGGGAAATTATGAAATCACACGTTAAAATTTTGTTGGCTTTTGTCTTAAATTTAGCATTTGCTATTTTTGAGCTTATAGGTGGAATATTTTCTGGAAGTATTGCAATTTTATCCGATTCAGCACATGACTTTGCGGATGCTTTGTCTATAGGTTTTTCTTTCTTGCTAGAAAGAAAGAGCATCAAGAAAGCAAATAAAACTTACACTTACGGATACGGTGGCTTTTCCTTGCTTGGAGGATTTTTCACAACGCTAATGCTAATTATCGGCTCAATACTTATGATATATCTTTCTATCGAAAAAATTGTTAATCCTACTCCTGTGAATTTTGATTTGATGATTATTTTTGGTGTAGTCGGTGTGGTTATAAATTTCTTGGCGACCATATTTACAAAGCATGGCCATTCCTTAAATCAAAGGGCGGTTAATCTACACATGCTTGAAGACGTTTTCGGCTGGTTAGTTGTACTTATCGGGGCAATCGTTATGCGTTTTACTGGATTTACACTTTTAGATCCTATTTTATACATTGTTGTTGCTCTATTTATTCTTTATAAAGCAATAGTTAATATAATTCCTATTTGTCATATCTTCACTTACAAAACGCCTAAAAATATATGTCCTGACAATGTTAAATCAACGCTTGAAAATATCGACGGAATAACTGACGTGCACCATATTCATATTTGGAATATTTCAGAAAACGTAACGTGTGCCACAATGCACGTCGTTAGTAATTTTCAAAGCAACGAGTTAAAACACGAAATTAAACACACGTTGCATCATTTAGGCATCTCTCACGCCACCATTGAATTTGAAAACGAAAATGAACTTTGCCTTGATCAAGCTTGTCAACTTAGCACCGAAATCAACCAAACACATTGCCACCATCACCACTAATCCACCCTAGTTTTGCATTTTAAGGCAACTTTACAACTAAATTTATACCATTTTTGCCATGAAAAAAGGAAGTATTGACACTTCCTTTTTCTTCGCTTCTTAAAACGGTAATTCTTCATCATCAATATTTATTATTTCTTTATTAAGTTTTTTGTTGGCCCTATCAATATTTTCCTTACTTAACCCAAGACTTTTTGCAATAATAGAACTAATATAAATCTCTTCATCCGTAGCTATTTGATACAATTCAATTGAATCCAAAAAAGTACTAAGGTAATTATAATCTTTATGATCGGTAATCGTTATATAATCACCCTCAAAATTTTCTTTAAGGTATTTCTTAATGTTATTTACTTCATATTTTATATTACTTTCAATTCGTGAAATTTCTGAACTTGTTAAAAAAGCATAATTACCTCGTTTATCTGATTCAACTTTTAAATTAAGATAATAGGGAGAATCGTATGAATGTTCAATTTCTTTTAGTTTTGCTATATAATTTTTCCCCGCAACACTTAAGTTCTTTAATAACTTTTCAATTTTAGATTTATAACCACCCACAGACTCCGTCAATATAGGCGCTTTAACCTTTTTGACATGCTCTTCGCCATTAGTAAAATCAACTACAATTTCATCTTCACATTTCTCAACATTCACGGAAGAAAAATATTTTTCTTTATCTTTTTTACTTACTTTCAAGGTGTATTGACTACGTATGGTTTCTTTTTCCCCTTTGTAATAACCCGTCTGTTTAACAATTGACTTTCTTATAGCTTGCAGTATATTAGTCTTTCCAGAGCCATTTTTACCAATAAAAGTTACAATGCCACCTTCGTTGGTAAAAGGTATTTCAATAGATTCTTTTATAGATTTATAATTTAATATTCTAATCTTTTGTAATTCCATAATTGTTGCCACCTTTACAAATACTATTTTAATTATATCATATTGTTGAACTTTTCTCAATTAGTTTTAATTTACACACAAAACTTATCAACAAAATAAATTAAAAATCTTTTAACGTGTACATTACGTTGTACAGTTAAGGCTTGACAACGGTAAAATCTGATGCTATAATACAATTACAAAGCAAACATATGTTCTACTTTGTGGCAGTTAAATAACGTGTAAAGGGTTCCGTTGAATGCCATTGCTATGCACGAAAAAGACCCGAAAACCAAAACTTCAAAACGTATTATTCCCCCCGCCCTACGATTTGGTAGACGACTTAATTAAGTTCCAAGATTGGTTTAGAAAAACGGATGATAAGTTTGACCAACACTTGAACTCTGCGTACATAGTCTCTAACGTTTATCGTCAACCCGCAGGGATTGGCGTGGTTAGGCAATGGCTAGACAAGTTTGAAAAAGACAACGGCTTTAAGCACGTTTGCCGTCACGAACTACGCCATACCTATTGCAGTTTACTTTTATCGCAAAATGTTCCCTTACAAACGGTTAGTAAATATATAGGACATAGCGAATCAACGGTTACTTTGGACGTTTATAGCCACTTTATGCCCGACACGCAAGAAAAGGCGTTGAACGCACTAAATAACCTATTTTAGGAATAAAAAATTGGGATACTCACTTGATTGTGGGTATCCCTT
>SVIE01000027.1 GCA_015069625.1 Clostridiales bacterium
AAATCAGATAGATGATTTATTAAAAGAAATAAACGGTACGGTTAAAAATAGCGGTAGGGTGCTAATAACTACGCTCACAAAAAAGATGGCGGAAAGTTTAACTGAATACTTAAAAGAAAACGGTGTTAAAGTTAGATATATGCATAGCGATATCGACACCATGGAAAGAATTGAAATTGTATCGGGGCTTCGTAACGGAGAGTTTGACGTGCTTTGTGGAATTAACCTTCTAAGAGAAGGGCTAGACCTTCCCGAAGTAAAACTTGTTGCGATACTAGATGCGGATAAAGAAGGATTTTTGAGAAGTGAAACGTCGCTTATTCAGACGATAGGTCGTTCTGCAAGAAATGCAGAAGGCAAGGTAATTATGTATGCCGACGTTATCACGGGAAGCATGAAACGTGCAATAAGCGAAACGGAAAGAAGAAGAAAAATTCAAAACGAATATAACGTAGCGCACAATATTACGCCAAAGACGATAACTAAGAAAGTTGTTAACACGTTAGAGATAACTAAAAAAGCAACTGATAGAACGAAAGATATAAAGCGTCAAGATATTCCCGACGAGATAGAAAAGTTAAAAGCACTTATGAAGGTTGCTTCGGCAAACTTGGATTTCGAGCGTTGTATAGAAATTCGTGATACGATTGCAAAACTTAAAATGAAAATGAGAAAGTAATATGAATAGCGATTTAATTATAAAAGGAGCAAGAGAAAACAACTTAAAAAACGTAAATTTAACTGTCCCAAGAGATAAACTTGTGGTTTTTACAGGGCTTTCTGGGAGTGGAAAAAGTACGCTTGCCTTTGAAACTATATATGCAGAAGGGCAAAGACGTTACGTGGAAAGTTTATCAAGTTACGCAAGAATGTTTTTAGGACAGATGGAAAAGCCAGACGTGGACTCAATCGAAGGGTTATCGCCTGCAATTTCTATCGACCAAAAAACTACTTCGCATAACCCACGTTCTACCGTTGGAACAGTAACGGAAATTTACGATTATATGCGACTTTTGTTTGCACGTATAGGCGTTCCATATTGTCCACAATGTGGAAAGGAAATTTCACGCCAAACGGTTGACCAAATTACAGATAAGGTTATGGCTCTTGACGAAGGAAGTAAAATTATCGTTAAAGCACCGACGTTTAGGGGCAAAAAGGGAGAATATAAACAACAGTTTGAAGGATATAAAAAGAGTGGGTTTGCAAGGGTAGAAGTGGACGGAATCGTTTACGACCTTGATGAAGAAATAAAACTTGAAAAGAACGTTAAACATGATATAAGCGTTGTTATCGATAGACTAGTAATTAAAAAGGGCATTGAAAGTCGTTTATCCGATAGTATTGAAACGGCGGTTAAACTTGCAGACGGTCTAGTTGTTATTGAACAAGTTGGCGGGGAAAACCTTCTATATTCCACCAAATTTGCTTGCTCTGATTGTGGCATTAGTATTGAAGAAATCGAGCCACGATTGTTTTCGTTCAACAGTCCGTTCGGGGCATGTCCAGAGTGTAACGGCTTAGGGTTTAAAAACGAAGTTGACCCCGATTTAGTGGTTAAAGATAAAAATAAAACGCTCCGTGAAGGGGCAATGACGGTAAGCGGTTGGAACTTAGATAGTAGCAAGATGACGGAAATGTATTTATCTTCACTTGCAAAGCATTATAATTTCAGTTTAGACGTGCCTGTTAAAGATCTTCCCGAAAACATATATAATATGCTTTTATACGGAAACGGTGGCGAACGTATCAAGATGGAATATTTCACAAGAACGTTCAGCGGTAGTTATGAAAGTGCTTGGGAAGGAATAATCCCCAACCTAGAACGCAGATATAGGGAGACCACAAGCGATTACACCAAGATGGAAATTGAACGTTATATGAACGTTAAACCGTGTGGGACGTGTGGTGGAAAAAGGCTTAAAAAGGAAGCGTTAGCGGTTAAAATATGCGGTAAAAATATAGCGGAACTTACCGATATGTCGGTGGATAAATTATATAAGTTTATAGACGGAATAAGTTTAACCGAAACGCAAACGTTAATAGCAAAACCGATAGTAAAAGAAATAAAAGCAAGGTTAAATTTCTTAATAGACGTTGGACTTTCCTATTTAACCCTTTCAAGAAGCGCAAGCAATTTATCTGGTGGTGAAGCGCAAAGAATAAGGCTTGCAACACAGATAGGAAGTGGACTTACAGGGGTATTATATATACTTGACGAACCGAGTATCGGACTTCATCAAAGGGACAATGAAAAACTGATAGCAACTCTTAAAAAATTGCGTGATTTAGGCAACACGCTTATCGTGGTTGAACACGACGAAGACACCATGCGCTCGGCAGATTTTATCGTTGATATCGGGCCAAAAGCAGGTGTTCACGGCGGAGAAATAGTTGCAACGGGTAGCGTGGAAGATATAATTTCTTGTGAAAAATCTATCACGGGTGATTATCTTTCGGGCAGAAGAAAAATTGAAGTTCCAAAGGTTAGAAGTGTACCTAACGGCAGATGGCTTAAAATTAAAGGGGCTAGCCAAAACAACCTGAAAAACGTTAACGTGGATTTCCCCGTTGGGTTAATCACGGCTGTAACGGGCGTTTCGGGAAGTGGGAAAAGTTCACTTGTAAACGAAATCTTGTATCCTGCATTAGCAGGTAGATTAAACGGTGCAAAAGTAAGGGAAGGCAAGTATTCGGGCATAGACGGGGTGGAGTTTTTCGATAAAATCATAGCAATCGATCAATCTCCGATAGGCAGAACGCCACGTTCTAACCCTGCGACCTATACGGGCGTGTTCTCTGCAATAAGAGACTTATTTGCTTCTACGCCTGATGCAAAAGAGCGTGGATATAAGTCGGGCAGATTTTCGTTTAACGTTGCAGGTGGACGCTGTGAAAACTGTGATGGCGACGGCATAATTAAAATAGAAATGCACTTCCTTCCAGATATTTACGTTCCTTGCGAAGTATGTAAGGGAAAGCGTTACAATAGGGAAACGTTGCAAGTTAAATATAAAGGCAAAAGCATAAGCGACGTTTTAGAAATGACGGTTGATGAAGCGTGTGAATTTTTCCGCCCGATAAGTTCGATATATAATAAAATAAAAACGTTGCAAGACGTTGGGCTTGGCTATATAAAACTTGGGCAAAGTTCCACAACTTTATCTGGCGGTGAAGCGCAAAGGGTAAAGCTAGCAACCGAACTCTCTAAACGTAGCACGGGCAACACTCTTTACGTGTTAGACGAACCAACCACAGGACTTCATAGTTACGACGTAGATAAACTTATCACCGTACTTCAAAGATTGCAGTCGGCAGGAAACACGGTTGTTGTTATCGAACATAATTTAGACGTGATTAAAATTGCAGATTACGTTATTGATTTAGGCCCAGAAGGCGGGGATAACGGTGGTATGGTTGTTGCGTGCGGTTCTCCTGAAGAAGTAGCAAAAGTAGAAGAAAGCCGAACAGGTGTATTCTTAAAGAAAATATTAAACAATTAAAAATATAAAAAGTCGAATCAAAAAAGGTTCGGCTTTTTAATTTGAGGCTCTGTCGCAATCTCTGACTGATAAAGGATAAATAAAAAACAGCGCAATAGGTCGTTAAAACCCTTGATAAGATGTAACCTGTAAAAAGTTTACAGGTTGAAAAATGTCGAAATTGCAAATCCTTGCAAGCAAGTTTACAATTTCTAATATTATAAACTCTTATCTTCGGGCGTTTGCCTACTCTTGCTTGCTTTTTATTTGTCCTTTTAAAATCAGTCATTTCTTGCGACAGAGCCTAATTTGAAAATAAAATAAAAAAATTTGAAAAAATTGTAAAATAAAAAAAGGGTTTTTAAAAAATATCAAGTATAATTTAAGCGTAAGGGTTAATATAATAATAGTTTAATTATTTAAATAATTTATTTTACGAAGAAAAAAGGTAGTGAAACGTGAAAGAAAAAACCTATTTAATGGAAGAAAAATTTTTATCACCATATGCATTCAAATCCAAAGACAGCGTGGGTAGATTAAGAGAAGAAGAATCTTGCCCTATGCGCACGGATTTTCAGCGTGATAGAGATAGGATAATTCATAGTAAAGCGTTCCGCAGATTAAAAAATAAAACGCAAGTATTTTTCTCGCCCGAAGGGGACCATTACAGAACACGTTTAACCCACACGCTAAACGTTTCGCAAGTAGCACGGGGAATAGCAAGGGCACTATCCTTAAATGAAGATTTAACGGAAGCAATGGCGCTCGGCCACGATTTAGGGCATACTCCGTTTGGGCATTCAGGCGAAAGAATTTTAAATAAGTTAAATCCCAAAGGATTTAGACATTACGAACAGTCTGCAAGGGTTGTTGACTTTTTAGAGCGAGACGGTAGGGGCTTAAACTTAACAAGAGAAGTAGTTGACGGGATTTTAAATCATAAAATGAGCCGAAATCCTAAAACGCTTGAAGGACAAGCGGTCAGATTAGCCGATAAAATTGCATACATCAATCACGATATTGACGACGCAATAGTGGGTGGGTTTATAACTGAAAAAGACCTTCCTAAAAAAGAAATAAAGTTACTTGGAAAAACGTCTGGTAAGCGCATTAACACAATGATAAGTTCGGTTATGAAGGAAAGCGACGGAAAGAATTGCGTTGCTATGGAAGAAGAAGTGTTAACGGCAACCATGAATCTTAGAAAATTCTTATTTGAAAGGGTTTACGGGGATAAACGCTTTGCCATAGAAGAAGAAAAAGCAGCAAGAATGATAACTGCGTTGTATGAATATTTTGCGTCAAACGTTAAGGCTATGCCTGAGTTTTACGTTTCGCTTTTAGATAATTACGATATTGATACCGTGCTTTGCGATTATATATCAAGCATGTCTGACGTGTACGTTGTAAAAACGTTCACCGAACTATTTATACCAAACAAGTGGTCGATATAATGAAAGGATTTAACTACGAGTTTCTTGATGAACTCAAAAACAAAAACGATATAGTTGACGTGGCGAGTAAATACGTCGTATTAGAACAACGTGGCACTAACTTTTGGGGTAGGTGTCCTTTTCACCATGAAAAAACTGCGTCTTTCTGCATAAATTCTTCTGGTCAATTTTACTATTGTTTCGGTTGTCATAAGAGTGGGGACGTTATTAGTCTTGTTCGTGAACTTGAAGCACTTGATTTTAATGATGCGGTTAAGTTTTTGGCAGAACGTGCGCATTTGCCCCTTCCTGAAATTCAGTATGATGACGAAAAGGCAAAAGCGCAGAAAAAGGAGAAAGAACGTTTACTCTCGTTATTAAAAGATACGGCGTTATTCTACGTTAAGAATTTAAGAACGGCAGGTGCTGTTAAACATCGTGATTATGCGGTTAAACGTGGGCTAAGTACGGAAACGTTAACGAAGTTTGGCATAGGTGCGTCGTTAGACTTTAACACACTTCCTAAGTTTTTAGAAGAAAAGGGGTACACCAAAGAAGAGATGGTGTTATCCGGAGCAGTTGACGTTAAAGACGGCAGATATTATGATGCGCTTGGCGGAAGGCTTATCGTTCCTATAATTGATGCGTTTAATCAAGTTATAGCGTTTGGCGGAAGACTTTTAGAAAAGGCGGATTTTGCAAAATATAAGAACACGAAAGAAACCAAAGTTTTTTCCAAAAGCAACGTTTTATACAATATCAACAATCTTAAAAAGATAAAGAACGAGCGTGGATTAAATTCTGTTATAATCGTAGAAGGTTATATGGATACTATATCGCTTGTTGCTGCGGGGGTAGAAAACGTCGTTGCATCAATGGGAACGTCGCTCACCAAAGATCAAGCAAGAATTTTGAAGCGTTATACCGATAAAGTTTATATCAGTTACGACGGGGATTTTGCAGGGCAAAAGGCGGCGATTCGTGGGTTAGAAATTCTAAAAGACGAAGGGCTGGAAGTAAAAGTAGTTGCTCTCCCCGACGGCAAAGATCCAGATGACGTGGTTCGAGAAGGTGGAAAGCAAGCGTATGACAAATTGCTTGCGGACGCCAAACCGCTCGTTGATTTCAAGATAGATATTTTAAGGCGTACTTACGACGTTAAAAAGATTGATGAAAAACGCAAGTTCGTTGCCTCTGCCATTAAGGTTATAAGAGAAAGTGAATCAGCCGTCGAGCAGGAAGATTTATTAAAAACGGTTAGAGATTTAACGGGCGTAACGCTAGAAGCGTTAAAACGTGATTTATATAGTGAAGAGCCTATAAACATCACACCTACCGTGCATCAACTTGAAACGCCTGTAGAGAGCGAAGGAAGTAAGTCGGTTAAAGCGGCAAGATTTGTGCTTGCGGCATATTTATTCGGTTGGAAGTTCGCAAGTGATTACGATATTAGCGAAATAGAATTTCCGCTTGGCGTCCATAACGAAATTAAATCGTATATTTTGGAAAAACGAAAAGAAGGCAAGGAAATTAGATTTTCCGATCTTTACGAACTGTTTGAAGATGAATACGAAGAAGAACTTTCTGCCCTTGCGAAACTTGACACGGCAGAAAACAAAGATTTCGACAAACAGAGATATTTTGAAGATTGCGAAAAGGCGTTATTAAAAGAAAAAACGGAAAGTGAAATTCATAGAATCACCGAGATGATAAAGAGTGAAACTGATGCGGAAGCGAGAAAAAAACTTACGCTAGAATTAAGCACTTTGGTAATAAAACTCAACAAATATTCCAGATAGATTCAAAGGAGAAACCATGGAAAACAAAGAACAAACCACAGTAGAAGCAACTGAAGAATTAAGTGAAGAAGAACTTCTTATGATTAGAACTGCAACAATCAATAAAACGGTATCGGATATTATTGCAGAGTATAAAAAGCGTGGCATGATAACAACAGAAGCATTGTTTGAAAAGTTTGATAAAATTCAACTTGATGCAAACGAACTTGAAGAAGTTTATAAATCGCTTGATAACTCTTGTATTCAAATTGTAAACGAATACGAAAAAGACAAGGACGTTTATGATGAAATTTATAGAGAAGTAAGCATGGACGACCCTGTTAAAATGTATCTTAAAGATATCGGTAAAGTTCCGCTTTTAAGTGCAGAAGAAGAAGCCGTTATTGCAAAACAGATGATGGAAGGGGATGAAAAAGCAAAGCGTGTTTTATCCGAAGCGAATTTAAGGCTTGTAGTATCTATCGCTAAAAAGTATATGGGCAGGGGAATGCAGTTCCTTGATTTAATTCAAGAAGGTAACCTTGGACTTATGAAAGCGGTTGAAAAGTTTGATTACACCAAAGGCTTCAAGTTTTCAACTTATGCAACGTGGTGGATTCGTCAAGCAATCACCCGTGCTATTGCAGACCAAGCAAGAACGATAAGAATTCCCGTACACATGGTTGAAACTATCAATAAACAGATAAGGGTTGCACGTAAACTACTACAAGAACTTGGTAGAGAACCCACAACCGAAGAAATTGCAAACGAAATGGGTGTTCCTGAAGCAAGGGTGAGAGAAATTCAAAAAATTGCACAAGACCCTGTTTCATTAGAAACGCCTATCGGTGAAGAAGATGATAGCCATCTTTACGATTTTATTGAAGACGATAAATCTTCTGCTCCAAATGATGCGGTTGCAGAAAGTATGCTTAAAGAACAACTTATCGGTGCGTTAGCTGCGCTTACCCCTAGAGAAGAAAAGGTGCTCCGCCTTCGTTACGGTTTAGACGACGGCAGACCAAGAACACTTGAAGAAGTTGGTAAAGAATTTAACGTTACCCGTGAACGTATTCGTCAAATAGAAGCAAAAGCACTTCGCAGACTTCGTCATCCAAGCCGTTCAAAACGTTTAAGGGATTTTCTCGACTAATGACTAAGCGTTTGGAAATAATATTTTCCGAAATCCCTTCTTGCAGAATATTTGCAGATGTCGGTTGCGATCACGGTTATATTTCTAAGGCTATGCTTGATAGCGGAAAATGTGAGATGGCGATTGTATCTGACGTTAGCGCAAAGTGTCTTAGCAAAGCCGAACGGTTGTTGCGTGGTTATATATCTAATAAAAAAGCGCAAGCAATAGTGTCGGACGGGTTTGATAATTTGCCCCCTTCCGACGTGTCCCTTATAGCAGGTATGGGGGGTGAAGAGATTATAAGCATTATAGGTAAGGCTATCACTCTGCCGAACACGCTTGTTTTGCAACCTATGAAAAACTGTGATAAACTTCGCAGATTTTTAGTGGATAACGGATATAGGATAAATAAGGACTTCGTGTTTTTCGCCGAAGAAAAGTATTACGATTTAATGATTTTAGAAAAGGGTGAAGACACCCTTACGCAAGCAGAAGAAGAATTTGGAAGAACTAATATTATAGAACGTGGCGAAGCGTTTACAAATAGAATTAGAAAGCAGATTGAAACGCTTGAAAATAGGCTAAAAACGGTAAATCTTCCAAAAGACGTAAGCGTGAAAATTCAAAAAGAAATATTAAGGTTAAAAGAATATGCTTAAAACAACCGAGTATTTGGAAAAACTAAATAGTTTTGCACCACTTGAACTTAGCAAAAAAATGGTTGAACAAGGCGGATATGATAATAGTGGATTGCTAGTGCATTTAACTGAAAACGTAACGGGCGTACTTTTTACGTTAGATTTAAGCGACGTTGCGGTAAAAAAAGCAAAAGCACTTGGGGTAAACACAATAGTAACTCATCACCCCGCAATATATAATCCCGTCATAGAATTATCGGCATTCGATAAAAAGAGTTCAGCGTTAACAAGTGCGATAAAGGGCGGATTAAACGTAATTTCCATGCACTTAAATTTAGATATATGTGAACAGGGAATAGACGCAAGCCTTTGCACCGCACTTGGCGGTAAAGAATATAAAATTATAAATTATATCGACCAAACGCACGGTTATGGCAGAGAGTTTAAGTTGAGCGCAACGCTCGGCAAATTCACAGCAGATATAAAAAAGCGTTTTGCAACAAAAAAGGTGATATGTTACGGGAATAAAAACGCACAAATAAAAAGCGTTGCATCTTTTTGTGGTGCAGGCGGGCATGATGCCGTTAAATACGTTGCTAACGGTGGAATAGCGGACGTAATAGTAACGTCGGATATTTCTCATCATGAAATTAAAGAAATAATAGAAAATGGAAAAAGCCTTATAATTTTGCCTCATTACGTGGCGGAAGAATATGGTTTTAATAAATTTTACGAGTGGGCGAAAAAAGAAATCGGCAGTCTTCCCACACATTATTTTGCCGATAAAAGATTTAAGTAATTAAAACGCAAAAAATTGCGTATCAAAGGAGACGGAATATGATAGAAAAGATTTTAGCTTATCAGAATACCGATGCAAAATTAAGAGAAATTGAACAGGAATTGCTTGCAAATGAAGACAGAAAGAAAGCAAAAGTTGCACAGAAGTTTTTAGAAGGCGTTGAAGAAGCAATCGCTAAACTTGATGCACGTGCGCAAGAACTTTCAGTAATGTATGAGGCAACCGTTCAAAAGGAAGCGCAGTTAAAAGAACAAGAACAAGATTTTATTGTTGCTATCGAAGGTTTAGAAGATGAAAACCAAGCGAACTATCTTTTAAGAAAGATAGACGAATTACTTTATCAGATTAAAACGCTTGGTGAAGACGCAGGGAAAATTGCTTCTGAAATTCAAAACGTATTGACCGAATATAAGACGATAAAAGCAAAAACCAAGGCTGCACAAGTTCAGTTTGCAGAAAGTGGAGCAAAATATAACGAAGTTAGATTACAAAAACAACCAGACATGGAAAAAATCAAAAAGGAACTTGCCGTTATGGCAAAGGATATCGATCCTGAACTTTTGGAAAAATACAATAAGAAAAGGAAGGAAAAGATATTCCCTGTTATCGTGGAATTGCAAGCGGGAAGTGTTTGTGGTGGATGTTATACCGAAGTGTTCGGGCTTGACCTTTCACGCTTACAACGTGGCGAAATAGTAGAACATATCTGCGGAAGAATGTTATACAAAAAATAAGCACAAAATTAAAAAGCAAAATAAAAAAGCGGTGAATTTTCACCGCTTTTAATTTTTCATAATTTTTATTCCCATTCAATAGTTCCGATAGGCTTTGGCGTTAAGTCGAGAAGAACTCTGTTAATACCTTCAACTTCTTTTGTAATTCTATCGGTAATCTTATGAAGAATAGGATAGGGGATTTCTTCGATAGTTGCGCTCATAGCATCTTTGGTGTTTACCGCACGGATAATTGCAGGCCAACCTTCGTATCTCTTGCCGTCTTTAACGCCAACACTCTTCATGTCGGGAACGGCGATAAAATATTGCCAAACTTTTCCAGCGAGTCCGCAAAGGTCAAATTCTTCACGAAGAATAGCGTCTGCTTCACGGAGAGCGTGTAATCTATCTCTTGTAATAGCGCCAAGGCATCTAACGCCAAGACCAGGACCAGGGAATGGTTGACGATAAACCATGTTTGCAGGCAAGCCTAATGCGTCGCCAACAACACGAACTTCATCTTTATAGAGAAGACGAACAGGTTCAACAAGTTCAAACTGCATATCTTCGGGAAGACCGCCAACGTTGTGGTGTGCTTTAACTCCGTCGCTTTCTAAGATGTCGGGATAAATTGTGCCTTGCGCTAAGAAAGAAATGCCTTCAAGTTTGCTTGCTTCTTCGTCAAACACTTTAATAAATTCACCACCGATAATTTTTCTTTTCTTTTCGGGTTCTTTAACGCCGGCAAGAAGGTCAAGGAATCTGTCGGTAGCGTCAACGTAAATAAGGTTAGCTCCAAGTTCTTTTCCGAAAACTTCAATAACCTGTTCGCTTTCGCCCTTGCGCATAAGTCCGTGATTAACGTGAACGCAAACTAATTGTTTGCCGATGGCTTTAATTAAAAGTGCGGCAACAACCGAACTATCTACACCGCCAGAAAGAGCGAGAAGAACTTTTTTGTCTTTAACTTGCGCACGGATTTCCTTAACTTGTTCGTCGATAAAAGCGTTTGCAAGTTCAAGGGTATTGATTCTTTGCATATCGTCAGGTCTTTTGTTAAGCATACCTAAAACTCCTTAAAAATAGGTGAAATTAATTTACAATAAGTATAACACACCGTAAAAAATTTGACAATAATTTTTTTATAAGAATTACTTATGTTTTTTATAATAATGTCTTTGATTAGAGTGACGTATGCGCAGTTGTAACAAAAAAGGGCAAAAGACTAACAAATGTGCATAAAAAACACATGAAAAAGCGTAACAAGTGCGCAATCTTTCTTTCTAAGAAAGAATATTTGAAAGCATCATAAAAAATCGCTAGAAAAAACTTACAATAAAAATCCTCTAAAAAGCAGGTGAAAAATCATGAAAAAGGGTTGAAAAAGCAAAACGAATATGATAGAATACATTAGATAGTAAAAAATTACTTATATATAAATACATATGGAGGGATTTATGGCAAAAACGTCAGGCGTACCTTTCAGTGGTACAAAAGAGCAAGAAGCAAAGCTTAGGGCAAGACTTGCCGAACTCAAATCGGTTCAAGGCGGACTTATGCCTGCGCTTCAAGAAGCTCAGGAAATTTACGGTTATCTGCCGAAGGAAGTGCAGATTATAGTTGCGGAAGAACTCGGCGTATCTTTGGAAAAAGTATATGGAATCGTATCGTTCTATTCGCAGTTTACGATTGTTCCTAAGGGCAAATACAGAGTATCTGTTTGTATGGGAACTGCTTGTTACGTAAAAGGTGCAGGCGAACTTTTAGAAGAATGTGAAAAGATATTAGGCATTAAGGCAGGCGAAATCACCCCTGATGCAAAATATTCTATTGATGCAACCCGTTGTATCGGCTGTTGTGGTTTAGCCCCCGTTATGTGTGTTAATGATGACGTTTATGGCAGAATTACCGCAAAAGACGTTAAGGGTATTTTAGAAAAATACAACTAAGCCGGTATCGGTTATAAGTTAAAACGGAGGAATTTACAATGAAAAGTATAGCCGATATTAAGGCAATAAGAGAAAAGATGCAATCCGTTGTTCAAATGAGAACGCAGGGTGTAAACGGCAAGGCTGTTGGTCCTTATAAATATCAAATTCTCGTTTGTGGCGGTACTGGTTGTCACTCAAACAGTAGTGCAAAAATTATTGATGAATTCAACGCTCAATTAAAAGCGGTTGGAATGGAAAAGGACGTGCTTATCGTTCAAACAGGCTGTTTCGGTCTTTGTGCGGTAGGTCCGGTTGTTATCGTATATCCGGAAGAAGCGTTCTATAGTAAAATCGAAGTTAAAGACGTTAAAGAAATCGTTGAACAACACCTTGTTAACGGTAAGATTTGCGAACAGTTCTTACATGGTGAAGCAGGTGGCGTAAAAGTTAAATCACTTCCCGAAACGGACTTCTATAAGAAGCAAACCCGTGTTGCACTTCGTAACTGTGGTGTAATCAACCCCGAATGTATTGATGAATATATCGCTTTCGACGGTTACCAAGCATTAATCAAAGTATTAACCGAAATGAAAGAACAAGAAGTTATCGACGTTGTTTTAGCTTCTGGTATTCGTGGTCGTGGTGGCGCAGGCTTCCCAACGGGTAGAAAGTGGCAATTTACAAAAGATGCTCCGGGTGATATCAAATACGTTTGCTGTAATGCGGACGAAGGAGACCCAGGTGCGTTCATGGACCGTTCAGTATTAGAAGGCGACCCACACGCAGTACTTGAAGCAATGGCAATCGCTGGTTATGCAATCGGTGCAAAGCAAGGTTATATCTACGTTCGTGCAGAATATCCTATCGCAGTTAACCGTTTAAAAATTGCTATCGAACAGGCAAAAGAATATGGATTATTAGGAAAGAATATTTTAGGAACAGGATTTGATTTCGATATTGATATCCGTCTTGGTGCAGGCGCATTCGTTTGTGGTGAAGAAACTGCACTTATGACTAGTATCGAAGGTAACCGTGGCGAACCCCGTCCACGTCCTCCGTTCCCTGCAATCAAAGGTTTGTTTGCTAAACCTACGCTCTTAAACAACGTAGAAACATACGCAAACATCTGTCAAATTATTCTTAAAGGTGCAGATTGGTTCAAGGGCTTTGGTACGGAAAAGAGTAAGGGCACGAAAGTATTCGCACTCGGTGGAAAAATTCACAACACAGGTCTTGTTGAAATTCCGATGGGTACACCGCTTCGTACGGTTGTTGAAGAAATCGGTGGTGGCGTTCCTAACGGCAAAAAATTCAAAGCAGCGCAAACAGGTGGACCTTCTGGTGGATGTATTCCTGCATCACTTATCGACACTCCGATTGATTACGATTCACTTATCGCAATCGGTTCAATGATGGGTTCAGGCGGACTTATCGTAATGGACGAAGACAACTGTATGGTAGATATTGCAAAATTCTTCCTTGAATTCACAGTTGATGAATCTTGCGGAAAATGTACGGCTTGTCGTGTAGGTACAAAGAGACTTTTGGAACTTTTAACCAAAGTTACCGAAGGAACGGCTACCGAAAAGACGCTTGAAGAAATGGAAAATCTCTGCTATTACATAAAAGACAATTCGCTTTGCGGATTAGGACAAACTGCTCCAAACCCCGTACTTTCAACTTTAAGATATTTCAAAGACGAATATATTGCGCACGTTAGAGACAAGAAGTGTCCCGCAGGCGTATGTAAGAAACTTTTGAACTTCAATATTGATAAAGAAAAATGTATCGGATGCGGAATGTGTGCAAGACAATGTCCTGCCGGCGCAATCGTTAAAACCGATTACGTTGCAGCTGGTCATAAATTGCCGTCATACACGATTGATGCAGGCAAGTGCGTAAAATGTGGCGCATGCTTACCAACGTGTAAGTTCAAAGCGATTTCTAAGGGTTAAGAAGGAGAATTACTATGAGTGAAGTTAAAATGGTAAATTTGAAAATCAATGGTATCAGCGTAAGCGTTCCTGCTGGTACGACTATTTTAGAAGCAGCAAAGAGCATAGGTATTAACATCCCAACCCTTTGCTACATGAAAGAAATTAACGAAATCGGCGCATGCCGTGTTTGCGTTGTAGAAGTTAAGGGTGCAAGAAGCATGGTTGCATCTTGCGTATATCCCGTATCTGAAGGCATGGAAGTTATCACCAATTCAGAAAAGGTTATTAAGGCAAGAAAAACCACGCTTGAACTTCTTTTATCAGACCATAAGAAAGATTGTCTTTCTTGCGATAGGAACTTAAACTGTGAACTTCAAAAACTTGCACTTGAATACGGTTGCAACGCATACCGTTTCGGTGGCGCAATCAGTAAGACTGAACTTCCTGACGTATCAACTGATTATCTTGTAAGAGATAACGCAAAATGTGTTCTCTGCCGTCGTTGTAGTGCAACGTGCGCTAAGATTCAAGAAGTTGCAGTTATCGGCGCAAACGAACGTGGTTTCAAAACCAACATTAGTTGTGCTTTTGAAGAACCACTTTCAACTTCTCCTTGCGTAGCGTGCGGACAATGTATTAACGTTTGCCCAACGGGTGCGCTTACGGAAAAGAGTGAACTTGCTCAGGTTAAAGCAGCACTTGCAGATCCTGAAAAAATCGTTGTTGTTGGACCTGCTCCTTCAATCCGTGCAACTCTCGGTGAAGAGTTCGGCATGCCAATCGGCACGAACGTAAACGGCAAGATGATTACTGCACTCCGTTATCTTGGATTTGACAAAGTGTTCGACGTAAACTTTGGCGCAGATATGACGATTTTAGAAGAAGCAAACGAA
>SVIE01000028.1 GCA_015069625.1 Clostridiales bacterium
TAGTATCTAGAGTTGCCGAACCCAATTTCAGTTGGGAAAACTTAAGGGGAAAGGAAATTTTAGCAGGTCGAAAAGGCGGTGTCCCCGCTATGACTTTTGAATATATTCTTAACCAGTTGGGCTTAGAAGATGGTGTTGACGTTAGTTTAAACTACGACGTACAATTCAACCTAATGACAAGCGCCTTCATAAACGGCACGGCAGATTATTGCACCGTATTCGAACCAACCGCATCTGAATATCAAGCGGAAGGCAAATGGCATATCGTTGCAAGCGTTGGTGCGCAAGGTGGCGATATTCCATACACTTCATTTATCGCACTCAATAGTTATATTGAAAACAATCAAGATACACTAAAATCATTTTTAAGGGCAATTAAAAAAGCTCATGAATTTATTGATACACACTCAGAACTCGAAGTTGCAGAAGCAATTGTAAAGCAATTCCCTTCTACCACGATTACTTCGATTGAAACGTCAATTAAAAGTTACAAATCAATCGACGCTTGGAAAACTGACCTTCAAGCAACGGAAGGAAGTTTCACAAGATTACAAGATATTATGTCTAACGCAGGTGAACTTTCCACCCGTGTTCCGTTTGATAAAATCGTCAATAATTCACTAGCGAAATCAGTTTTCGGATAAAATAAAAATTTTTACGGCAGAAAAAATTATGAATAAGATACTTGAACTCAAAAACGTTTCTTTAACCTATCAGACAATGGATGATGAAATCACGGCAATAGACAACTTATCGCTTAATTGCCACGAAGGTGATTTCATATCCATTATCGGGCCGTCAGGGTGCGGAAAAACAACAATATTATCTATGATTGCAGGGCTAATCGAACCGAGTTCAGGAGAAATATTGTTTGAAGGAAAAGTTCGTGACACGAAGAAATTAAGTTTAGGCTACATGCTTCAAAAAGACCACCTTTTCGCATGGCGAACCATAGAAAAAAACGTCTTTTTACCACTTGAAATAAAGGGTGTAAAAACTAACGCCAACAAAGAATATGCTAGAGCGCTTCTTTGCAAATATGGTTTATCTGCTTTTAAGGATAAATATCCCGATCAATTATCGGGCGGTATGCGACAACGTGTTGCCTTAATTAGAACGCTAGTTTCAAACCCTAAACTACTTCTTCTTGACGAGCCGTTTTCCGCACTTGACTATCAAACTAGACTCGCCGTGTGCGACGACGTTTACTCAATAATCAAAAACGAAAACAAAACAACCATTTTAGTTACGCACGATATTTCTGAGGCAATAGCAATGTCTAACGTAATAGTCGTGCTAACTGAAAGACCTGCCAAAGTTAAATCTATTCACCGCCCAAACATTTTAGGCGACACACCGTTAAAACGGCGTGAAAGCGCAGATTTTGGACTTTGGTTTGAAAAAATATGGAAGGAATTAAACCAATGAAATACGAAAGAAAATTTTCACCGGAACACATTAAATACGTTAAAAAAGTTAAACGGGAAACCTTGCTCGTATGGATATTAAGGTTTTCCATATTGATACTTTTTTTAGGACTTTGGGAACTTTTTGCGTGGTCGGGTATAATTGATTCGTTCATATCTAGTTCCCCTTCTAAAATTGCAATAACTATCGGCAATTTGGTAACTGAAAACAATCTTTTCTACCACATGGGGATAACCCTTTACGAAACCGTTTTAGGCTTTTTAATCGCCGTTGGGCTCGGTTACGTAATTGCACTAATCCTATGGTGGTCAGAACGAGTACGGCGTGTTTTAGAACCTTATATCGTGGTGCTAAATAGCCTTCCCAAAATCGCACTTGGACCTATTATTATCGTGTGGTGTGGAAGTGGCAATAAAGCTATAATTTTTATGGCGGTTTTGATAGGAATTATAGTAGCCATAATCACTATGTTAAATGGTTTTTTAGCCACGGATAAGAACAAAATTTTACTTCTAAAATCCATGGGTGCAAACAAGTTGCAAATTTTAACAAAACTCGTTGTCCCAGGTAGCCTGCCCACTCTTATAAGCATGCTAAAAATTAGCGTTGGCATGGCTTGGATAGGCTCAATAATGGGCGAATATTTGGTATCGAAAGCAGGGCTTGGATATCTAATAGTTTACGGCGGGCAAGTGTTCAAATTAGATCTTGTTATGGCGGCAACAGTTGTTCTTTGTCTATTAGCAACACTAATGTATTCACTTGTTGCGCTTTTAGAAAAAGTTATAATTAAACACAAATATTAAGTAAAAAAAGAACTCCGTTCGGAGTTCTTTTTTTATTTAATCATCCTTATTTGACGATATTTATTCTATCAATATCAAACCATCAATTCCTAATGCACCTTGCTTTTTAATTACTGAAATCTCTTCCCCAACGTTATACTTTTCATATGTTTCTTTGCTTACTTCAGTTTTAATTTCTTGTTCTCCGTATTTAAATGTTAAATAATACGTTATATTATTTTTCTTATCCACCCAAGTTGAATTATCTACTATTTGACAATGAATTTGTTCTGGTTTAGAAAAATCATAAGCGACGTTAACGTTATGAACAATTGAAGGAGATAGCGCTAAGAAAACCATAATAGCCACAAAAATAACTGATTTTTCTTTCTTGTATTCCTTTGTAAATATAAACAAACTTGCAATTAACACCAAAAACAATACAACTGAATATATTAGCAATTTTATTGTATTATAATGGGTGAAAACCGTACCTTTTAATAAAGAAATTAAGGCAAATAATATTGGAAACATAAGTACATTCAAAAGTATATTTAACTTGCCGTTTTGTACTGTTGAAGCATATCTTGAATGATCTTTTATGGAAATATACTTTGGAAAAGCAATATACAACGCAAATGGCAACAAGCACAAAATAATACACAGCGTTGCAAAAATGGCACTCACAATATTATTAAATGACATAAAATAAACGCCAAAAGCAACAGCAGACACTATCGAATGAACAAAGAAAGCAACATTTAATTTACTAAGTTTACTTTTTTCTTGATCATTAATACTACTTTCATCATCATTTTTTGTTTTATTAGCAATATCTACTTTATTATCAAAAAATGCATTTAATTCATTTTCTGTAAACTTATTTATAAAGCCATATCTCTTATTTTTACTGTTTTTTAGAGTAAATTTTATATTACCATAATCCATCATTTGCATATGATCTCTAATTTTTGCGGTAATTTTATCTATTTCTTCAAACTTTATAACGTAATCTTTTTCACCTAAATTGATGGTTTCAATATTAGAAAAATCATCGATTAATTTTGTTTGATCAACACCTTTCAAAATACTACCAACATGATGAAACAATAGTCCACTTGTCGTTTTAATAACTTGAAATAGTGTTCCCATCCCTTGTGTTCCTAATATGATAGATTGGCTACCGTAACTAATAGAATTTCTAAATTCTTCATCTTCTTTTTGTATGGCACTAATTTCAGTTTCATAATTTTCTAGTTTTTTCTGCTCTTTTTTCGACAATGCATTCTTTCCGTTGATGTTAAAATTGTTATTTTTGTATTGACGGTACGACATGAAAAATAACCCAACAATAACAACCAATGAAATTAAAAATAAAGTTAAACTTGGGCTAGATTCAGATGTAAATTCAATCAATACTCTAAATAAAAATATAACGGAAAATGCACTGAAAGTTATAATGCACATTTTTAAGTCAAAAAACACGTAAAATAAGCAACCAAGCGCAAGTGATAAAAGCAAAACTGAGCCAATACGCATGGCTATCCCTGCCGCATCCAATTCCGTAATACTTCCCGTTTTAGAAAACTGTATCAATAATACCGCTAACCCAACAGAAAGCGCAAAACCTATTAATCCAATAAGAGTTTTCTTTTTAGTAAAATTAAACATTTCCTTCTCCTAATATATTAAATTATATCACATAAATAATATAATTTCAATAATTACATATTATTTCAATCCCGCATAAAATTCTAAATTCTTCCATCCAAACAAAAAAGTTAGAATATCAATCCTAACTTTTTTAGTCGAGATAAAAATCTTTGCCTTTTCTACTTGTTTTCAACGTATTTTAGTATAAGTTCTGCACTTGCATCTATACCGATTGAAGCATCTATACATAAATCGTAATTTTCCGTTTTGCCCCATTTTTCACCCGAGATGTTTTTATAATATGATGCCCTTGCCGTGTCTGAACGCTTAACGTTCCTTATCGCATCTTCTTCACTATCTCCATAAACGTTCATAACTGTTTTTACTTTATAATCTTCGGGGGCGTGAATAAATATTTTAACAACGTTATCATACTCTCTTAAAACGTAATCTGCCGCTCTTCCTACTATCACACAACTTCCGTTATCCGCAATCTTTTTAATGATTTGGTCTTGCGCTGTTATTGCTTGTTGAACAACGTCCGTACTTAAATACAAACTATGTAAAATTGCAGGTGCGTTTGCGTTAATATCGGATATAAAATTCTTATCCAATCCACTCTCTTGTGCCGCAAGTGCGGTCATTTCCTTATAGTAATAAGGAATATTTAGCCTTTCTGCGACCACTTTTCCTATCTGTTTGCCATTTGTTCCGTGTTCCCTTGAAATAGTTATAATCACTCCCGCTTTCGACGGTTTAATAACCGATTCCACCGTTTGTTCTTTTTCTTCTTTGCGCAATGATTTCATAAACGATACGGTTAGAGAAATTACTAGCACCATAGAAACCACGTCTGAAATAGGTGCGGCAATTAAAATACCGTCTATCCCCATAAACATAGGAAGCACGATAATTAAAGGAACGAAGCACAGTAAATCCCTAACCATTGACGATATAACCGCCTTAAACGGCTTTCCTGCAGACTGAAAGAAAATCGACGTAATCTTTTCTATACACGTAAACGTTACAAGCGACAAGAATATTCTAAACGTTTTAACGCCAAATTCCCAATACGCATCAGGGTTTGGAATATTGCTTGGCGTTCCAAACATACCGACCATCGCTTCTGGAAAAATTTCAAAAATCAACGTTGCAATTAGCCCGATTATTATCGTACAAAATAATATTTTTTTATAAAGTTCACGAATTCTATCGTAATTTTTTGCACCCATGTTGTAACTAATTATCGGTTGACAACCTAAAACGATACCAACGACAATGTTAATTACAACAGTAAACACCTTGCTTTCAACGGCAATAATTGCAATCGGAACGTCAACCCCGTAATTTGAAGTCATTCCATATTTAACAAGCATTATATTGCAAACCAATGAAATTATAACGATTACAATTTGAGTTATAAATGATGAAATCCCAAGTTTTAATGCCGGCAAGAAATTTTTAACGTTCACTATAAAACTTTTTAAGGTAAGTTTGAACGTTTTTGTTCGGCAAAAATAAATAACTGATATTACAAACGAAGCCGTTTGTCCGATAACAGTTGCAATTGCTGCGCCTGCCATTCCCCACCCGCAAGCGTAAATAAATACAGGGTCTAATATAATGTTTGTAACTGCCCCAAATACCATTGCAAACATTGCCCAACCTGGTGCACCGTCCGCCCTGATTATAGGGTTCATCATGTTTGAAAGCATAAAAATCGGAAAAAATGCAAGAATCCAATCAAAATATTCAATAGCATATCCTATACTTTGTTCAGATGCTCCAAACAACGTTAAAATTTGCGACTTTAACGGAAAGAAAACCGCAAGTAAAACACAACTAATAATAAGCGTTAAAACCAACCCCGTTCCTATCGCCTTATGTGCGTTTTCCGACGTCCTTCTGCCTTGGCATATATTTAAATAAGCAGAACAACCATCGCCAAAACACCACGCAAACGCCTGTGCAATTATAAAAATCGGAAACACTACGCCCGTAGCCGCATTTCCAAGCGCAGAAAGTTCGCTATTGCCAATAAAAATTTGATCGATTATGTTATAAAGTGAACTTATTAACAGCGATAATATGCACGGTAACGAAAATTTTATTATTAATTTGTTAAGTTTTTCTTTTCCTAAATATTGAGATTTTTCTATTGCTTCCATATTCTACCTTATACAACAATATTTATTCTAGTTACTTTCGCAAAAAGTGGGCGCAGAATCTGTTGAGATTCTACGCCCTGCTTGGCTGGTCAACGTATGGTATTTTAGCAAATTAAATTTTTTTTGTCAAATCAAACTTGCAATATTAATCTAAACTTTCTTAAAGTTTTAATTTTATTAAAATTAACTATAATAAAATGCAAAGCATTCCACCCTTATTTTCGTTCACCATTTTAGAAAGTGTTGCTCTCATTTTACTTTGTGCATCTTTTGGCATTGCAGAGATTTTACTTGATAATCCTTCGTTCACTAAATCATGCAAAGATTTACCAAACATGTTCGTTTCCCATATACCTTGTGGATTATCTTCAAATTCTCCCATTAAGTAATTAACTAAATCTTCCCCCTGCTTTTCCGTTCCAACTATCGGTGCAACTTCCGTTTTTACGTCAACTTTCATGATGTGTAAACTTGGTGCTGACGCTTTAAGTTTAACACCATATTTTCCACCCTGCTTAACTAATACGGGTTCTTCTAAATTCATTTCTTCAATTGTTGGAAGTACAATTCCATAACCATTTTCTTCGGCTTCTGTTAAGGCGGATTTTATTTTTTCATATTTTCTGCTATCTTCTGCACAATTTTTAACAAACGTCATAAGCTGACAATCATCATTGATAATCCTTCCGCATTGTTCAGATAATATTTTATAGAACACTCCTTCTCTTACATTAACTGAATAATCCACAATTCCCTTATCTAATTTTAATTCAGTAAGCATTGGGGATTCAAAATTTTCACTATCGTCAAAAATATCGTTCATTTGATAAAAATCACGCATTTTGCTCATTTTGCTTGATGCAACTTTTATTGAAGAAACAAATTCGGCAATAATCGGTGAATCTACTGGTAAGACACGTAGCCATTCGGGAATATTAACGTTAAACGCAAACATAGGAAATTCCATAAGAATTTTTTCCATAATTTCTTCAATTCCGTCTGCATCTAATTTACTAACGTCTTTGCAAAGCACGGTTACGCTATATTCTCTTTCTAATTGTTCTGCTAAGCTTATACTTTCTGCGGAATCTGGATTAGCACTATTAAGGAGCACGACAAATGGCTTGTTTAATGCTTTTAATTCATTTATAGTTCTTTTTTCGGCATCAACGTATTTTGCACGTGGAATTTCGCCAAAACTTCCGTCTGTCGTAACAACAATTCCTATCGTTGAATAATCGGTTATAACTTTTCTCGTGCCTATTTCCGCTGCCTTATCAAACGGAATTTCATCATCACTCCAAGGTGTTTTAATAAGTCTTGGTTTATCATCTTCCATATACCCGTTAGCACCATCAACGATATACCCGACACAATCAACCAGCCTTATGTTTGCGCTAGATTTGTTCTTAAACTGCACTTTTACTGCATTTGCCGGCACAAATTTGGGTTGAGTTGTCATAATTGTTTTACCATCTGCCGATTGTGGCATTTCATCAGTTGCAATTTTCTTTTGTAATTTATTGCTAATATTAGGAATAACCACACTTTCCATAAACTTAGTTATAAAAGTAGATTTTCCTGTCCTAACAGGACCAACTACACCTATATAAATATCCCCGTCTCCACGCATTGCAATATCTTTATAAATATCGTATTTTTCCATAAAATAAACCTCCCACACGTTACATAGGTAATATATGAGAGGTTTAATTCAGTTATGATTTTTTTAATTATTTTTTAGTTTCTCTACGATTTTGATTCTTCTTGTGATTGTGAAGATTGAACTTCATTATTTGTTTCAAGTTCCGCTTGCGCCCTTGCTAATGCTTCCGCTCTTTCCGCCGCCTTTTTCGCTTTCATCTTTACAACCATTTCTTTTATAGAAGTTGGATGCTCATCCCCTTCAAGCATTCGCTTTATATTCTTTCTGTGTGCAAACCACGTGAAAAAACATATTGCGAATATAATCATATTAGTTACGATATAAAAAGCAAGACACGTTGCCAACTTTTCTTCACTTCCATACAACAAGAACAGTCTTATACTTCCACCGATTGCAGGTGGTGTTATTGCAATAAACGAGCCCATTGCGCCAAATTCCGTAAGATAAATAAATATCAAAGCGGCAACTAACGCCATAATTACAACGATACTCCATTCCCAACCGTGCATTGATTCGCAAACAATGAAAACACCGATAGTAGTTGCTATTCCTTTTCCGCCTTTAAATTTGAATATTACAGGATAAATATGTCCTAAAACCGCAAACAACCCGCACATATATGAAGCAAAATCAACAAGAGCGAACTCCGTATTTTCAAAATATCCCCTTCCCTTAAACACAATAACTGCTATAAGCGACGGAATAACCCCCTTCAATATATCAAGCAAGAAAGTTAAAAGACCTAACTTTAATCCAAGGTTTCTACTCATATTGAGTGTCCCTGGATTACCGCTCCCCATTTTTCTAATATCCTGTTTTTTTAGTTTAGAAATGATGATTGCCCAGTTTATATTTCCAAAGAAATAACTAGCTAATCCTAAAACAACAAGTAATATAATATTATTCATTTTCGTCCTTTTCTCTTACGAGTATTTTAATAGGTGTCCCTTGAAAATCAAACGCATCTCTAATTCTATTTTCTAAATAACGTTTATACGAGAAGTGCATAAGCGCTGTTTCATTTACAAATAACACAAACGTTGGTGGTGCAACTGAAACTTCGGTAACAAATAAAATTTTAAGACGTTTTCCGTTTACTGACGGTGGTTCACTTGCCCTTACCGCATCAAGCACTAAATCATTAAGTTGACCTGTTGAAATACGTTTATTTGCATTTTCTATTGCTTTTTGGGCAAGCATTAAGATTTTTTCCGTTCTAAGTCCTGTTTTTGCAGAAACGTAAATAGGCATAACGTAATCCATAAACTTTAACGCTTCTTTTAAGTCGTCGTTGTATTTGTTTATAGTATGCGTATCTTTCTCAATAAGATCCCACTTATTCATAACAACAACGGACGGTTTACCTTGCTCGTGAACGTACCCGCATATTTTAACGTCTTGTTCTGTTATTCCTTGTTCGGCATCAATCATGATAATGCAAACGTCCGCACGCCTAATAGCACCTAACGCACGCAAAACGCTATAATATTCCAAATCTTCTTCAACGCTACGCTTTTTTCTGATACCAGCCGTATCAATAAGCGTAAATTTTTGCCCGTCATAAGTGAACGGAGTATCAATAGCATCTCTAGTTGTTCCAGCTATATCAGAAACAATCGTTCTATCAAAACCTAAAATTTTATTACATAAACTTGATTTTCCCGCATTTGGCTTACCGACAACGGCAATTTTAAGAGAGTCATCATCTTCAACACTACCTAATTCGTCAAATTTAGCAGTAACTTCATCTAGCAAGTCGCCTATTCCCGTACCGTGTTCGGCAGAAATACCAAAAGGTTCACCTAGCCCTAAATTGTAAAATTCAAATAATTTTTCAGGGTTATAATTGTCTAATTTATTTACAGCCAAAACAACAGGCTTGCCTGATTTTCTAAGTTTCATTGCAACGTCTTCATCAGAAGCGTTTAATCCTGCCTTTGCGTCTGCAAATAAAATAATTACGTCTGCCGTTTCGATAGCAATTTCCGCTTGCTTTTGAATATGTTTCCACATAACGTCGGTGGATTTTAACTCTAATCCCCCTGTGTCAACAAGCGTAAAACACTTACCACACCATTCGGCATCTGCATATAATCTATCCCTAGTAACACCAGGGAAATTTTCTACTATTGAAATCTTTTTACCCACTACTTTATTGAAAAAAGTGGACTTTCCGACGTTGGGCCTACCAACAATCGCAACTAACGGCTTAGCCATTTATATCACCTTAATTATCTTTTTCTTTTAGTTTTTTAATTATGTCCGTAAAATAATTTGGCACGGGTGCTTCAAATTGCATTTCAACCTTTTTGGTGGGATGAATAAAAATCAATTTTCTCGCATGTAATAATTGTCCTTCAAGTTTGAACTTTTGATTTTTAAATCCGTATTCTTTATCCCCAACAATAGGATGCCCTATATGTTGACAATGCACTCTAATTTGATGCGTTCTTCCCGTCCTTAACGAAAATTCCATTAGCGTATACCCTTCGTAACGTTTAATTACTTTAAAATCCGTTACGGCATTTCTACCAAAGGGAACTACCGCCATCTTGGTTCTATCGTTTTTATTCCTTCCGATATCCGTACTAATTGTTCCGCTATCTTCTTTAACGTTGCCTTCTACTAATGCTACGTAAATTCTTCTGCACGTTTTATCTTCAAGCTGTTTTGCAAGGTCTGTATGTGCTTTATCGTTTTTTGCAACTACTAATAGACCCGACGTGTTTTTATCGATTCTATGCACTATTCCAGGTCTTATAACGCCGTTTATACCAGACAAACTGTCTAAATGATATAAAAGTGCATTGACAAGCGTTCCACCTTCCGTGCCGTTACCTGCGTGAACGGTCATCCCCTGCGGTTTATTGATGACTGCAATATCTTCATCTTGATAAATCACGTCAATCGGAATATTTTCAGGAACGGCGTCAAGCGAGCGAACTTCGGGAATAAAAACTTCCACTTGATCGGAAAGTTTAAGTTCTTTTTTCCCCTTTACTTCTACCCCGTTAACTTTAACGTACCCTTCGTCGCACAATTTTTTAACGTGCGAACGAGTTAAATCGGTAACTTCTGACAAAAAGACGTCTATTCTTTTACCTATATTTTTCTCTTCAACGATAAAATTAGCCATTCTTGTTACTCTTTTTGAATATTGCATTGTTATCTAAAAATAAAAAATGGATAACTAGCATAATTATACCGATTGTCATGCACGCATCTGCAATATTAAAAATCGGGAAATGATATTCACCGAATATTAACGCTATAAAATCGACAACTTTACCATAATACAGCCTGTCAATGAAGTTACCAAGCGTTCCCGCAATAATAATTACAATGGAAAATTTTGCCCATGCATAATTTTTCTTACAAGCGTAAACGTAATACGCAACGAATAAAACAAGTGCTACAGCCGTTAAAATCTTAAAGAACAACTGTCCCCAAGTGGCGTTTTGCAAAAAACCAAACGCAGCACCTGTATTGAATATAAAATCAAACTCGAAAAAACCAGGGATTACCACAGTTTTTTCCCATTCTGTGTTGCTATCCAAATGCACAACGTAAGTTTTTGTTACTTGGTCAATAACGATTAAAAGAACCAGCATGATTATGGGCAATACGTCTAATATTATTTTTTTTCTGTTAGTCCCATTTCTTTGCATAAATCCTCCAAATCTGCATCTTTTGCGTTAGTTATCTCTTCCATATTAAACCCGCTAGAAGATGCCGATTCAAAGTATTCCTTAATCAGCATCTCGGGGTTAAATTCATCATTTTTTTGCCTTTTAAATTCAGGTATTCTATCGTTTTTAATCTCTATAACTTTGCTATTAGAAAACACTTTGGTTGCGTTAACAACTCGTTCCTCGTCATTTTTAGAAGATTTTGCGATAGCGGTTAATTCTGACTTGATTGCTTTAATTTTCTCTGATTTTTTAGGGGAAATCATCCCACTTAAATATTTTTTACAATAAACTTCGATATTCTTTTCTAAAATCGCTAATCTTTCGCTAGCAATATTATATATAATATTGGCGTCTTCAATAATTTCTTGCGCTTTCTTCGTCGCATTTTTAAGCGTTTCAGTTATTAATTCTTCTTTACGTTGAAAATAATCGTTTTTTCTTATAAGTTTTTCATTTTGAACAATTAAATCAGAAATTCGGTTTTTCTGTTCAAAAAGTTTACTTTCGTAATCGTTTATTACACCATCTAAAAGTGCTTGCACTTCCACACGCCTGTAACTTCGCTTGTCAAGTTTCAAACCTTTATCTCCATAAAACAAATTAGAAATTTTTCTGCTTTTGTTTATTGTTAACTTTTTTCTTTAAGTTCAAAAGTTCGTTAGACAAGTTATCTTTTTATAATTATAACTCACCTTTTTATTCTTAAAAAAACTTCATCTTTTGATTAAAAAAACACGTTATTCTGTTATTTCAACAGAAAGACAGGTATAAAACAGCAATTTTGCTTAATTTATTGCTCTCCAAATAACCGCTCGCAATCAGAAGTCAATAAAGTCCCGCAAGCGAAATACTATATCTTTCGTCTAATGTAAATGTTAAATATATTATTTGAAACTCTTTAATTCCGGAAGTGGTTCTTCTTCCTTGTTTGCTTCAGCTTCTTCCTTTTCCGCCTTTCTTTGTTCGTAATTTTTATATTCTGGGGATTTGTTAAGTGCAATTGCTTCAGTTTTGTTACCAAAAAGCGTAACTGAAAGAATAGCATATATTGCCCAAACTGCTACAACTACAACAACGGCAATCCACCAATCTGGTAAAAGCACGTATAATAACACGTACAACAAACACAAACCGACTAATATTGCACTCAAAAATAAAAACCAAGGCGATTTATTTCTAAATGCCAAAACTAACGTCATAATTCCAAAGCCTAAAAATAAAATCGCTGCAAAATTTGCTGCTGGGTGAAACAATAAATTTAGTGGAATAAACCAGTCCATAAGCATTACTGCAAGTGCTACTACAAAAATCGCAATTGAACTTATGCCTAAAATTTTTCTGTTTTTACTCATTTTTTTAATTACCTCCAATTTAACGGTTATTATAACACAAATAATTTATTTTGTAAATTATTTTATAAAATTAGTTGTTTACTTCTTAGTTAAAACATCAATAAAAAACGGCGATTTTGTAAAATCACCGTTTTTGTATCGTTTATTCAACCGTTACAGATTTCGCCAAGTTTCTCGGTTTATCTGGGTTGTATCCCTTGTTTACCGACGTGTAATACGCAATAATCTGCCATGGAACAATATTTAAAACTGCTTGAAGTGCATTTCCTAATTCTTTAACCTTAATTACGAAATAGAAATTTTCTGTAAGTGATGGTTCTAGGTCGAAACAGGTGAATAGTATAATTTTTGCTCCTCTAGCCTTTGCTTCTTCAGCATTACATAACGTCTTAGACAAAACGTTCTTTTCAGTTGCAAAAACAACAACGTAAGTTTTTTCATCAATAAGTGCTAAAAATCCGTGTTTTAATTCGCCCGCATAATAAGTGTCAGAATTGATATACGACGTTTCTTTTATTTTAAGACTTGCTTCTTGCGCCGTACAATAATCTGCCCCCCTACCAATCATAAACATCTTATCGTTATACTGGAAAACGTCTGCCAATAACTTAAAGTTATTGATATTGCCGTAATCAAACTCGTTATACAACTTTTCAACGTCCGCCATGTTGAATTTGTCGCCAATAAATTTTTCTCTTAAAAGCCCTGCAAGAATATATAAAACGGTAAGTTGTGAACTGTAAGCCTTTGTAGACGCTACCGCTACTTCAACACCCGCTTTAATCGGGACGCTGATATCTGCACTCTTTGCAAGTGCGCTGTATTCAACGTTAACAAGTGCAAGCGTAACAGCACCTTTTTGCTTTGATATTTCATGAGCAGCAAGCGTATCTGCCGTTTCACCACTTTGACTAATTAGAATAACAAGCGTATCATCACCTATTTTAGGATCTTGATAACGGAATTCACTTGCAACGTATGCCGTACATTCAATTCCGAGTTTTTCTTCAAAAATCTTTGACCCCATTAAACCCGCATGATAAGCCGTTCCACATCCAACGATTTTAATTCTTTTAATACCATCAAGTTTACGCAATAAAATTTTGTTTCTATTTTCTTCCTGAGAATAATATTCAATTATGTTTTTAATTGCATTTTTTGTTTCGTAAATTTCTTTTATCATAAAATGCTTATACGTATTAGCATTGTTATAATTACCAAAATCACATTTAATCGGATTTTTTACAACTTCACCGAATTTATTCTTAAAAACCAACGTATTTGCATCTGTATAACCGATTTCGCCATCTTCAACAGAATAATATTCGTCTGCAAACCCGTAAAAACAGATAACGTCACTTGCGATCATAACGTTTTCGCCTTTCTTTGCAATAAATAACGGGCTTTTATTTTTAGCAAAATAAATTCCGTTCGTTTCTTTATTAAGAATAGCGAGAGCGTAACTGCCTTTTATGGTATCACAAGTTTCACTTATAATTTCCATTTTATCTTCAACTTTACGGCTGTGGAATTCTAAAAGTTTTGCTACCGTTTCCGTGTCCGTTTCACTATAAAAGGACATACCCTTTTTAGTAAGTTCGTCTTTGATTTCCAAATAGTTTTCAATAATACCGTTATGAACGATAACCCATTTATCATCTGAAGATACGTGCGGGTGTGCGTTTATTTCATCAGGCTTGCCGTGTGTTGCCCAACGTGTGTGTCCAATACCAAATTGAGCGTCTTTTAACGGAACAATCGTTTTTTCAAGGTTTTTAATTTCACCTTTAGCCTTAAAAACGTTAATTTTTTGTTCTGCCTTTACTGCAATACCAGCAGAATCATATCCCCTATATTCAAGTTGTTTTAATTTTTCAATCAAAACTCTTTCCGTGTCTTTTCCAACATATCCAACTATTCCACACATACTTTATACCTCTGCATCAATGTTTTTAATCATATCAACTAAAACGTTTGC
>SVIE01000029.1 GCA_015069625.1 Clostridiales bacterium
TAGAAAAATCTTATATAATTTATACCTTGATTTATCAAAAACAAGGCAAAAAACGGCTATATCTTTTGCTAAAAACGTTCAAAACGAGCTTAAAGAACTTGGTATGGATAAGGCTGAGTTTACCGTTCAATTTGATGAATTAGCTGGCGCAAATGATTGTTTATTTAATTCCGCAAACGGCATTGACAATATGGAATTTTACTTTACCGCAAACGTTGGGGAGCCCTTAAAATCATTGTCTTCTATAATTAGTGGTGGTGAATTAAGTAGATTCATGCTTGCAATAAAAGCCCAAACGGCTAAATATAATAACGTTTCTACCTTTATTTTTGATGAAATTGATTCTGGTATCAGCGGTAACGTTGCACGCGTTGTTGCTGAAAAATTTGTAAAAATTTCTTTAGATGCTCAAGTAATTGCAATTACTCATTTACCGCAAATTTCGGCTATGGGTGATAGCAACTATCTTATTTCTAAGTCGGTTATAGATGGAAAAACCATTTCTACCGTTAAACAACTAAATGCTGAAGAAAAGGTTAACGAAGTTATAAGGCTTGTTGGTGGAGATGAATCTAACGTTTCAGCTAGAGCGTTGGCAAATGACCTTATACAAAACGCAAACCAATTTAAACTTAACAATAAATAGAACGTTAACAATTAAAGCACCGCTATAAGCGGTGTTTTTTTGTATAAATTATTTTTAATTGCAAATTATAGTTTAAGCGGTGATTTTATGAAGAAATTCTTAAAAGTTTTTTTAATTTGCTTATTTGCAATTGCCTTTATACCCTTAAACAATATATATAGTTCATATGCATTTAATACTAACGCTAACGATAAACTCTACTTAGGCGGTTTTACTGCGGGTTTTTCCGTTCATACGCGCGGTGCATACGTTATGGGGATATGCGACGTAGTTGATAAAGATGGAAATATTAAATCTCCTTCAAAAGAAGCGGGAATTTGTGTTGGCGACGTTATTTTATCTATTGACGGTATAGAAGTTAATAATGCCTTAGATATTGAAAAGAATCTAAAAGATACTTCTACTAAAATTGTCGTGCTGGAAAGACAAGGTGAGAGTGTCGTTGGTAATCTTACTCCTATTAAAGACGTTGCTGGTAAAATTAAAATGGGTGTTTTTATTCGAGATGGAATTAATGGTATAGGTACTGTAACTTATATAAAAGGCGATAGATTTGCATCGCTTGGGCACCCAATTTTAAGTGAAGAAGGTACAATTTTACCTATTATTAACGGTGATATTTATAAATGTAATATTTCAGGTGTTCATAAGGGTGAAAGAGGATCTGCGGGAGAACTAAGGGGCGTATTTATAAAAAATAATTCAATAGGTTCCGTAGATAAAAACCTTATATGTGGGGTATACGGATGTTGCAACGATATAAATTTTGATTATGATAACTTAATTGAAGTTGAAACGGGTGTGGCGCAGATTGGTGATGCTAAAATTTATTGTACGATTGAAGGTAACAAGCCTTGTTTTTACGATATTTCGATAGTTAAAACGGATTTTGGAACAAAGCAGGATAAAAACCTAGTAGTTAAGGTAACTGACGATAACTTGCTTAAAATAACGGGCGGTATCGTGCAAGGCATGAGTGGTAGTCCTATTGTTCAAAATGGCAAGTTAGTAGGTGCAATTACGCACGTTTTCTTAAATGATCCAACACGTGGCTTTGGAATTATGATAGAAAATATGATTAATAATTAAAATCAAGCTAATTTAACATTGATTATGTGTGACATAATGAATAATTTTTATAATAATACAGAAAATATTTTTGTAAAAAGGAGTTTTTTATGAAAAAGTATTCTGTATTTTTTATATTTCTTGCTTTTATTATTACAATCGGTTGTTTTACGGGTATTAATAGTAAAAGAAGTGCAAATGCATATTATAAAAACGATGAGATTAAATCGGAAAAAATTATAGATTCTAAATGTAAGTCTGCTTTTGTCATGGACGCCATGACTAATACGCCTATTTTTAGCAATAATGAAATGGAAAAAAGACCAATTGCAAGTATGTGTAAAATTATGACGTTGATATTATGTTTTGAAGAAATTGATAACGGCAATCTTTCATTAGATGATAATATTTGTGTTAGTGATAACGCCGCAGGTATGGGTGGTTCGCAAGTTTTTTTAGAATCTAACGCTGAATATCCCGTTAATGAACTTATTAAAAGTATTGTTGTAGCATCGGCAAATGATTCTTGCGTTGCTATGGCGGAAAAAATTTGCGGTAGTGAAGACGTTTTTGTTGAAAAAATGAACGAAAAAGCAAAAGAGCTTGGTATGGATAACACGTGTTTTGTTAATTGCACGGGCTTACCAAAAGCAGGGCAATATTCTTGTGCTAAAGACGTTGCAACAATGTTTTCTAAATTATTAACTTTTAAGGATTATTATAAATTTTCAAAAATTTGGATGGATAAAATCTCGCACCCTAACGATAGAGTTACTGAAATTTCAAACACTAATAAATTAATAAGATTTTATAAAGGTTGCGACGGTGGTAAAACGGGATACACTAGTGAAGCGGGGCATTGTTTAGCGGCATCAGCTTTCCGTGATGGCACAAGACTAGTTGCCGTTGTTATCGGTGCACCCGATAGTAAAACAAGATTTAGCGAAGTTTCTTCAATGTTTAACTATGGATTTGCTAACTATGCAACTAAAAAGATAGTTGATGATAGCCGTCCGCTTAAGTTATCGGTTAACGTAGAAAAGGGGAAACAAGATTATGTTCAAGTTAAGGCGGAAAAATCGTTATTTTCATTTTGTAAAAAGAACGAAAAACGTGCTTTTGAATTCACTTTTGAACCTTTAGATAAAATTAAAGCGCCTATTTGCAAGGGTGATTACGTTGGAAAACTTATCGTATTTGAGAACGGTGTTGAAATTGATTGTGTTAACGTTTTGGCAGATGAAGACGTGCAAGCTAAAACCTATTTTGACACCCTTTCGGATATAGCGGATAATTGGTCGTTAATTGGCTAAAATATTTATCGATTTAAATTAAGGCAAGTGTTTACTGCTTGCCTTTATTTTTTATATTAAACGTATAAGTATTTATTAAATACTTGTTAAGTATTTCTTTAAGTATATACTATTGACTTTTATATCTTTTTTTTGTAAAATTATTAAAAGTAAATTTTTATAGAGTAAAACATATGAACGAAAGAAAGACGTTAAAATTTAATGAAAACGGGCATCTTATTATTGGTGGGGTTAAGGCAAGCGACCTTGCAAAAAAATACGGTACGCCTTTATACGTTATGGATAAAGCGCATATTATAAACGTATGTAAAGCTTTTGATAACGCGCTTAAATCGGAATATGGCGACGGTATGATTGCATATGCATCTAAAGCCTTTTCATGTAAGGAAATTTACCGTATTGTAAACTCTGTTGGTATTGGTTGTGACGTTGTTTCCGGTGGGGAATTGTATACTGCTCAAAGCGTTGATTTCCCATCTGAAAAGATTATTTTTCACGGTAATAATAAAACCATTGAAGAACTAAAATATGCGCTTGAAAGCAAAGTAAAATACGTTGTTATTGATTCTTTATCTGAAGCGGAAGACCTTGATTTTATTTGCCAAAATAAAGGTATCGTTCAAGACGTTTTAATTAGGGTAAACCCAGGTGTAGAAGCTCACACTCACCACTATATTCAAACGGCAAAAATTGATTCCAAATTTGGTTTTGCAATAGCGGATGGTTCTGCTGTTACGGCTGTTCAAAAAGTTTCATCTTATAAAAATCTTAATCTTGTTGGTTTACATTGTCATATTGGTTCGCAAATTTTTGAACGTAAATCATTTAGTATTGCAGTTGATAAAATGACTGATTTTTACAAGCAAATTCGCGATTCTTTAAGTTTGGAATTTAGCGTGCTTAATCTTGGCGGTGGCTTTGGTATATATTACACCGATGAAGATAAAAAATATACTGTTGAAGACTATACTGATTACGTTGTGAATATCGCGCGTGAACTTAAAAAAACAATAGATTCTAAAGGTATTAAAAAGCCTTATTTGATTTTAGAACCCGGTAGGTCAATTGTTGGTGAAGCCGGTATTACTCTTTATACCGTTGGCAGAATTAAGGAAATAAAGGGTATAAAAAACTACCTATCAATAGATGGCGGTATGTTCGACAACCCAAGATTTGCACTTTATCAGGCAAAATATAGTGTTGTTCCCGTTGACAAAGGATTAGAAAAACCATCTAAGGTTTATACTTTGGCAGGTAAATGTTGTGAAAGTGGCGATATTATTGCTGAAGATTGCAATTTGCCTGTGATGACAAGTGGTGATATAGTCGCTGTTCTTTCAACGGGTGCGTATAACTATTCAATGGCAAGTAATTATAACAGAAACCGCATTCCCGCAGTCGTTATGGTAGAAGACGGAAAAGATTATTTGGCAGTTAAGCCCCAAACTTTTGAGGACGTTATTAGAAACGATTTATAACAAACGAAAACCCGCTTTTTAGTGGGTTTTTCTTGCTTTTTGTATATTTTTATTATATAATAATAAAAAATGACGTAGTTGCTGAAATAATATAGGGCAAATTGTATAAGGTAATTATAAAATGGCGTTTGAATCAATTGTAGATTATTCAACAAAACTTGATAATTTTGAAGGGCCGTTAGACCTATTGCTCCACCTTATTAAAGAGGCGAAAATTGAAATTAAAGACGTTTTCGTTTCAAAGGTTACAGAGCAATTTTTGGCATATATTGACGGGCTTTCTTTTTTAGACGTCGATAAAGCAAGCGAATATTTAAATATGGCTGCAACCTTGCTTGAAATTAAATCTAAATCAATTTTACCCGTAATGGAAGAAGAGTTTGACGATTTAGAAGAAACACAACAATCACTTATTAGAAAGTTAGAAGAATATAAACTTTTGAAAGAAGCAAGTGAAGACCTTAAAAAACAAGAAAACGTTTTGCGCTTTTATAAAGAGCCGGATAAATCTGTTGGCGACGTCAAAATTGTTTATAACGACTTTAATTTAGAAGGTTTAATTGCTGCTTTTTCTAAAATGATGATGCGCGTTGATGATAAGCGCAGACAAGATAATACCTTAAAAGAAATACCTAAAGAAGTATTTACTGTAAGGCAAAAAGTTGACGATATTCGCGCAGTTTTATTAGAAAAACAACACGCAAGTTTTTATGAAATGTTTAGCGCAAACTGTACTAAAAACGAAGTTATTACAACGTTTCAAGCAATGCTAGAATTGTTAAAACTTCAATACATTACCGTTGAACAAAACGGTGTTTTTGATGATATTACATTAAGTTTAAGGGAAGATAGAAATGAAGAAATTGGCGAAATTGACGAATATAATTGAGTCCATTTTATTTGTGTCAGGTACTCAAGTTGCTATTAAAGATATTGCTGAAAAACTTGAAGTTTCTGATAAGGATATCATGGGTGCTGTTGCCGAACTTAATAAAAAATATAACGAAGAAAGCGGTGTTCAAATTTTGGTTTTTAACAAAAAACTTCAATTTTGTTCTAACCCGGAATATGCCGACCAAGTGTCTTCAGTTCTTAACCCAATAAGAGAGCGCGAACTTTCTAGAAGTATGCTAGAAGTTGCTGCAATTATTGCATACCGTCAACCCGTAACGCGTATCGATTTAGAAGAATTACGTGGGGCAAATAGTGAATATGCAATTCAAAAATTATTAGAACTTGGCGTAATTGAGCCCGTTGGTAGAAAAGATGCTGTTGGTAGACCTGTTATGTTTGGCACTACAGATAAATTCTTAAAGCGTTTCCAAATATCATCATTAGATGATTTGCCAAGATACGAAGAACTTATGACTCAAATTCAATCGTTACACGCAAACGATGAACAAGATGATTACTTGTATAAAAAAGACGAATACGTTGAAAATGAAGGCGATAACGACGCTATCTCTTCTGAAGAAAATGGTGATTTGGTAAATGATGAAGTTGCCGTAACGTCGAATTCTAATTCCTTGGTTAACGAAGATTCTAATGAAGATTTTGATTTGCCCGATATTGAAGATGAAGAACTGCCAGAATTTTTAGCGGGTGAAGAAGTAGAAAAATTTTAATTAAATAAATATAAATATTAAAAAAGGACGTCTGTAAAAAGGCGTCTTTTGTTTTTTAAAATCGTAAATTTATAAAATTGTATATTAATTATATAAATGCTTATATTAAAATTGTGATAAAAATAGCCGTAATTATATTTTTAATATTAATTTTTCCTATTTTTATTGGGTTTAATTTTCATTATTTAAATAACACAAGAAAAGTATATTTTGAAATAAAATTGTTTAATTTTGTTAATGTTTTTAACGGAAGTATTAATTTTCATTTGAAAAATATTGTAATAAAAAACAATTTTAATAAAGATATATTAATTTCATATAGAAAACTGATTGGGTTAAAAAATAAAATTAACCCGCTAAAAGATTTTAATATTATAAAATTTAATTCGATTGTTGAAATTGGTAGTAAAAATCCTTTATTAGCAATTGGTTTGGGTAATTTTATTAATATAATAATTCAAAATTTAGGTTTTGCAATAAAATCGGTTAAGCCATACTTATATAATGAAAACGATATTTTGGTTTATGCCAATGAAAAAAAATTAAAGATATATTGCAACGGTTATTTAGTATTCAATATATTAACGGTGATTTTAAGTTTAATTAAAATAGGGGTTGAAAAGGTTATAAATGGTAAAAGAAAAAGAACGGTCAAGAATTAATAAAATATTTGAAACAAGTCTAAGCAATTTAAGTACAATAATTGACGTTAATACCGTTATAGGTAGCCCTATCAAACTTGATAACAATGAAATAATATTTCCTGTTGCCAAAGTGATTTTTGGCGTTTTGTCGGGCGGTGGAGAATATGGTCACGTTAGCGTTTTTAAAAAATCCGATGATATGCCTTTTACAGCGGGTAATGGGAGTATCGCATCAATAGAGCCGTGTGGATTTCTCATATTAGATAAATCTAGCGGATATAAAATGGTTAACGTAAACAACAATTGCTTAGATGGTGCGATAGAAAAAATAGTTGAATTTATAGATAAAATCAAGGCGGAAGTATAATTTGAAACATAAAAGATTAAAGTTCAGTATTATTTGTATATTAAATGTGATTTTAGCAACGATTATGCCACACATAACAAGTGCCAAAGCGGTAAATTTACAAAATCGCGTTGAATATATGGCAAATGATTACAGTTCAGAAATTGTAATGGACGTTAATACTAATAGAGTATTATATTCAAACAATGCAAATGCAAAAAAATATATGGCAAGTACCACTAAAATTTTAACTGCGCTTTGTATAATTGAAAACTGTGATTTAAATGAAAACGTTAAAATAACTAAAAAAACGGTTGGAATTGAAGGTAGCAGTATATATTTAGAAGAAGGTGAAGTATTAAGCGTAAAAGACCTTTTATATGGCTTAATGTTGCGCTCTGGAAACGATTGTGCGGAAACTTTAGCGGTGCATTGTTGCGGTTCAGTTGAAAAGTTTGCAAAATTAATGAATAAACGTGCTAGAGAAATTGGTGCAAAATCAAGTAATTTTGTAAATCCACACGGTTTACACGATGATAATCATTATACAACAGCATACGATTTAGCATTAATTTCATCTGAAGCAATAAAAAATGCTGATTTTAAAGAGATTTGTTCAACGAAAAGTGTAGATATTCCTTTTACAACACAAAATTCTAAACGTCATTTAGTAAATAAAAATAAAATGTTAAGTAAAATGGATGGTTGCACGGGCATTAAAACGGGATTTACCAAAAAAGCGGGCAGATGTTTAGTTACAAGTTGTGAAAGGAACGGTTTAGAATTAGTTAGTGTTGTACTAAACTGCGGGCCAATGTGGGAGCGTTCTACATCGATACTTCAAAACGCATTTGAATCATATCATAGTTATAATGCTGTTAAAAAGGATGAAATTATTGATTTTGTAAAAATTAATGGAACAAATGAAGAAATTCCCGTTACTGTTAAAAACGACGTAATTTTACCCCTAACAAATACGGAAAAATCAACGTTGAAATTTGAAATTGAATATATCGATGAGATTAAAAAGCCGTTAAGTAAAGATACTGAAATTGGTTTGATTAAATTTTATAGTGAAAATAACTTGATTTTTAGCGAAAAAATCTATACTATATTAAATGTAGATTAAATTAAGGAATTCATTATGAGAATAAATAAGTTTTTGGCCGAAAGTGGCGTTGCATCTAGGCGCGCATCTGATAAATTAATAGAAGACGGCGTTGTTAAAATTAACGGTAGAATATGCAATTTGGGTGATGAAGTTGACCCATCTAACGACACGGTTACGGTAAACGGCAAAGTTGTTCAAACTGTAAAAAAATACGATTATTATATAATGAATAAACCGAAAGGCTATATTTGTTCAGTAAAAGATGAAAAGGGCAGAAAAACCGTTTTAGATTTATTGCCAAACAACGAAAAACGTCTTTTTCCGGTTGGTAGACTTGACTACGACAGCGAAGGTTTATTGATTTTAACAAACGATGGAAATTTAACTTTTAGGCTTACGCACCCTAAAAATGAAATTCCTAAGACGTACCTAGTTAAAACGGAAAAACCCGTTACTGATGCAGATTTGGCAAAGTTGCGCGCGGGTGTTTACATTGACGGCGTTAAAAATAAAAAATGTCAGGTTAAACTTCTTGATACAGTTCAAGGTTCGTCTAGATTACATATAACCATAACTGAAGGCAAAAATAGACAAGTTAGAAAAATGATAGAATCCATTGGCAATAACGTAGACCTTCTTAAACGAATTAAAATTGGCGATTTAACGCTTTCTGGTCTTAATCGCGGTGAAGTTAGGTCTTTGTCTGCAAGTGAAGTTTATTACCTTCAAAACCTATAATTTTGGCTCAATTTTAACTAATATTTATTAAGGGGCAAAATATAAGAGTAAAAGAAAAACCGCTGGTTTATTCAGCGGTTTTTTAATTTTTGTTAATAATTTATTTGTCAATTTTTCTGTGGCTAAATTTATTGTTATAAGCAATAAAATATCTTGCAACAAAAAATACTAAAACGTTAAAACATAATCCGCAAGGAATTGCAGCAAACCAAAAGAATGATACGGGACTGTGATAATTAACGTTAGCAATCATTCCGGCGGCAAACGTAATAAGCAATACGTTGAAAATAATTATTGCAGTATTTAATATTGAGTCAGCGCGAATAGATTTAGTAACGGTTTTTTGTGGGTTTTTGCGATAAATTATTGCGGTGATAACCATAATTAATAGGGCGATGCTACCTAAAACAATTTTAGTAATAAGGTCAACGTGCATTTTGTCGCCAATTATAGTAAACAACATGGCAAATTCTATCATGCAAATTAAAAACATAACGAACATTGCGGCAAAATTTACCTTATTAATAAGCAAAGTTCCGCTAGATTTTGCAGAATCTTTTGATGAAAAACGAATTTTATAGCCTTCTTTAGCAGCTTTAAGTGATAAATCGTCGTAATTTATAATGCCATAATTTTTAATGTGTTCGTGGCTAATGTTTGCGCTTACGGTATCCTTAAAGGCAACTTTTTCAACTTCAGTCTTTTCTTCAACTTTTTCGGGTTCAACGTTTTCAAATGCAACGTTATTTTCGACAGTAGTGTTTTGAACGTTTGTATCTATTAAATTGTTTAGCAACAGTCTAAAATCAACGGTTTTTTCTTCTACAGTTTCTTCTGTAAAAGTTTGTGTTTCGTTAATTTCATCTTTAGTTTCATCAATTTGTGTTTGAATTATGTCAGTTTTAGAATTATCATCAATTTTTTCTTCTTTAACTTCGTTAATTTGCGCTATATTTTCGCTAGTATTTTCCGTAAAAATGTTTTCATTAATTTCGTTTGAAACAACGGGTGATTGCACGATTGAATAAATTGGTGTTGAATTATCAGGTGCACCGATTAACTTATCAATTATACCTTTAGAAAACGCCCATTGAGAAAGGTTTTCTTCAACAATTTTTCTGCCATCATGGGTAATTGCAAAATATTTACGACGACCTTCAGGCGCATCGTACCAATATGATTTTACTAAATTAGTACTTTCAAGGCGTTTAAGCGAACTATAAAGAGTGGCTTGATTTAAAATATATTTACCGCCACTTTCAAATTCAACGGTTTCGCTAATTAACTGCGCATATTTATCACCGTCGATTAAGGTATTTAAAATTATGGTGTCGATATGACCACGAATTAAATCACTGCTTATTGCACGTTCTTCCATAAATTCACCAAAAATAGATTTTTTTAAAGTATACTATTAAAAATAGTATAAGTCAAGGCTTATTTTACAATTTTACTACAATTTATAATATTTATGTTAAATATAATCAATACTAAAAACATTTGTAAAATACTAGCGATTTATTGTTTTTAATTAAAGGCGTGCATTAAACGTATATTAAAAAAGTACAGTAAATAGTGCGAAAAATAAAAATCATTCTGTCTGAGCGCGTTAAAATGACAATTTTTAAAATAGAGATATTTTGATTAATAAATTTATCAAATAGTAAAATAACATACAAATTAAACAAATTTATAAATAGCTTAACAATTATAAAAAGTGAAGAAATTTTAGAATTAATATAAAATATAAAGAATTCCACTTTATATGGGGTTAACTATGCGTAAAAGCCGTGTTTTGCGCATAGTTAAATATATCGCCCGCTAGGGCAAAAATAAGAAATGTCAGTAAAAATCTAGCGTTTTTTATTGTGAATAATTGTTGATAAACTTTTTTATTCCCCGCTATATTTCATTTTGATAATTGTTAATTAAGTTAAAAAATTCAGTTCAACTTTGCGCAAAACGTATTTACAAAGTATTAAAATTGTTTTATAATTAAGTTATGAAAATCGATTCTTATTTTGAACAGCGTGAAATTGCTTGTATAGAGCGCCTAAACAAAATTATCAGCGAATTACCCTATTACGTTGAAGATTTTTTTATTGGCGTTGAATCTAGAACGTCGCCGTTAACCCGTTTAAACTACGGGTATGATTTGCGCGTTTTTTTTGATTTTTTATCTAAAAAGGTTTTTCGCAATAAAAACGTTACGGATATAGAGTTAAACGATTTAGCCCTTTTACAAGTTAGCGACTTTGAAATGTTTTTAAGTTATTTAAGTCGTTATATGATTAATGGTAAATATGAACGATGTACTGAAAGCGGTAAGGCACGAAAACTGTCTACCCTACGCGCTTTTTATAAGTATTTTTTTAATAAAAACGTATTGCCTGCAAACACGCCAACTAAAGTAAATATGCCCAAAATCCACGAAAAAGAGATTATTAGGCTTGATTCTAACGGCAAAGTTGATGAAATTGGTGAAATGCTTTACGTTGTTGAAAGTGGTAGCGGATTAACTGAAAAACAACGCGCTTTTCATAACAACACAAAGTTCCGCGATAGTGCCATTATTACCCTATTTTTAGGTACGGGTATTCGTATTAGTGAATTGGTTGGATTAAATTTAGAAGACGTAGATTTTAATACTAATAGTTTCGTTGTTACCAGAAAAGGTGGAAATCGCGAAATTTTATATTTTAACGAACAAGTTGCCGATGCTCTGCGCACTTACTATGAAATTCGCCACGATGATAATAATATCCCCGCTAATGAAAAAGCTTTCTTTATCTCCTTGCAAAATCGCAGAATTTCCACTAGAACGGTGCAAGATTTAGTAAAAAAATACGCTAAAATCGTTTCCCCGCTTAAAAAAATTACTCCACATAAACTTCGCAGTACTTTCGGCACTTCCCTATACCGCCAAACCGGTGATATTTACGTTGTAGCAAGCGTTTTAGGTCATAAAGACGTTAACACAACCCGTCGCCACTACGCCGCTATAAACGAAGACGTAAGAAAACAAGCTGGGCGTGCCCATAAAATTACCGGTGCTGACCAAGAAAAAGACTAATAATATAAAGGATTTTCTAAAAATGAAACTCTCTACTGAAATTTCTTCCACTAGTAAACACGTTGGCGAAGAAAAAGCCATTGAGTTAATTGCTAAAGCTGGTTTTGACCATTGGGATTTTACTATGTGCACGAACATGTGCATATTCGATTGGGAAAAACGCACGTGGACTTTATCTATTGAACCGCTAGGAACGAATAATTACCTTAAATTCGCCAAAAAACTTAAAGATATTGGGCTTGATAATGGTATAACTTGTAATCAATCTCATGCCCCATTTCCCGTTGATAATCCTTTTATTTACGATTATTTAAAGCGTAGTATCGAATGTACGGCTGAAGCTGGTGGTAAAATATGCATAATTCACCCAGACAACTTTAGCACTCCTGAAAAAAATGCTGAAATGTATAATATGCTACTAGAATTTGCAAAACCTTTTAACGTTAAAATTGCCACGGAAAATATGTGGGGTTGGGATGATAAACTTGACCAAGCAGATTTTGCAGCGTGCTCTACCCCGGAAAGTTTTCATGCACATTTTAAGGCGGTAAATAACGACGAAAATTTAGTTGCGTGCTTAGATATTGGTCACGCGGAAATGCGCGGATTAAATACTAGTGCGGTTGATATGATTTATAAACTTGGAGATAAATTACAAGCTTTGCACGTTCACGATAACGATAAATGGCACGATAGTCATCAAATACCTATGTCAATGAATATAGACTTCTACCCCATTATGAAAGCTCTTAAAGACGTCAATTATAAGGGCGAACTAACCTTAGAATCTGATGCATATTTAAGAAAATTTAACAAAGAAAACGTTTTCGAAGGTGTAAAAGATTTATATAATAGCGCAAAAAAATTATCTGATTTATTTGAAAATTTTTAATTAATATTTTTTACTAATTTAATTGATAAAAAAATAAAGCCCGATTAATTTCGGGCTTTTTTGTTTAATGTTAAAAAATATTATTGTTCTTCAATAATTTTGGTAATTTTAATTACTTTATAGTTTGCGGTTTCTTCAATACATTTACCACAACTATCGCAAATTTTATTAGGGTCTAAATCACACGTGTCATCGCAATATTCATCTATCAAATTTTCGTTAGCGGTTTTTAAATCTTTGTTCATAATATCTCCTTTTATAAATATATTGTACCACATTTAATATAAAAATCAACATAATTTTATAAAAATAAAACAAACAAATGTTTGACTTTTTATAAGTTTAGTGTTATTATTTACGTATGAATAAGGTACAATTAAACGAAAAATTGAATGAAGTTTATACTTTTACTGTTGAATATATTCAAAACAACGGTTATTCCCCTACGGTTAGAGATATTTGTGAAAAATTAAACATTAAATCTACCGCAACGGCGTATTCCTATTTAGAAAAGTTGAAATCTAAGGGTCTATTAGAAAAATCGCCCCTTAAAAAGCGTGCTATAGTTCCATCTAACAAAGTTAGTGGGTTTATTAGCGTGCCGATAGTTGGTACAATTCGTGCAGGCTCACCCATCTTTGCAGTAGAAAATTTAGAAGGATATTGCCCATTGCCCGATGATTTTTCTGGTAACGGCAACGAATTTGCACTTCGCGTTCAAGGTAACAGTATGATTAATGCTGGAATTTATGAAAACGATATTATTATAGTAAATCAGCAAAATACCGCAAATAATGGTGAAATAGTTGTTGCCCTTGTTGATGATAGCGCTACCGTTAAACGTTTTTATAAAAAAAACGGTAAAATTATACTTCACCCCGAAAATGACGAACTAGAAGATTTAATATACGATAGCGTAACCATTTTAGGCACGGTTAAGGGTTTAATTAGAAAGTTTTAGTTAAATATTATATGTTTATTAATAAATTAAAAAGCGGACGTTAAGTCCGCTTTTTCTTTTTTAATAATAATAATTTTTTATTATAATTTTATATTTTTTAGTGCAATTTTGCAATGTTCATACGTTATACCGCCTTGCAAATACGCAATATACGGCGGTTTTACCGGTGCATCGGCAGAAAGTTCAATGGATGCGCCTTGAACAAAACAACCCGCT
>SVIE01000030.1 GCA_015069625.1 Clostridiales bacterium
GTAAAAAACCACAAAAAATGTGGTTTTTTTGGTACTCCCAGCGGGAATCGAACCCACAACTAGCCCTTAGGAGGGGCTTGTTATATCCATTTAACTATGGAAGCATGTTTAATTGTTAGTTAATAATGGATTAACGGTCCGTTTTGCCGAGCATCGCTAGATGTAAACGCCCTTGACCTACGTCAAGATATCCATTTCACAATTAAACCGAATTTTAATAATTAAAAAGTAAATTTCGGTATTTCGCTAACTATTTTACTACAATATAGTAAAAGTGTCAAACTATAAAAACTTAATTCTCGCAAAAATAGTATAATAAAACTTTAATAGGGAAAAATACTACGTGGTATCACTATTTCGTGGTATTACATAAACTGTTAAGGGGATTTACTTTTTTATGCAGGACGAAATTATGATTAGACGTGGAGAATTATATTATGCCGATTTAAGCCCCGTTGTCGGCAGCGAACAAGGTGGCGTTAGACCTATTTTAATCGTTCAAAATGACACAGGAAACAAATATAGCCCTACCGTGATAGCCGCAGCTATCACAAGCAAGCTAAATAAAGCCAAACTTCCGACACATATTGAAATTAGCGCAAACGAGTTCGGTTTAGAAAAAAATTCGGTTATTCTACTTGAACAAATACGAACACTTGATAAACGCAGACTTTCTGAACGCATAGGCGAACTCTCCCCTTCTACTATGAAAAAAGTTAACGTTGCACTTTTAATCAGTTTAGGTTTCGGGGATTCTATCGGAGTATAAAAAAACGCTCTCCAACTGAGAGCGTTTTAATTTTATAAAATATTATTCAGCAACAACTTCCTTAGGTTGTGCGTCTTCTTCGATATCTTCAAACTTAACGGCAATATCGAAAAGTTTTTCAATTTCCGTTCTATCACTCTTATCAAGGTAAGAGCCTACGATACAAGCAAGCATGCCAACGATAAATCCTGGGAATAATTCATAAAGACCTGTAATACCTGCGAGACCAACTGAAATCCAAACGATAACCGTTACACCACCTGCTATCATACCGGCAATTGCACCCTTATAAGTGAAACGTTTCCAGTAAAGTGAAAGTATGATTACAGGACCAAACGCAGCACCAAAGCCTGCCCATGCGTTGCCAACGAGATCCATAATGCTTGAAGGCAAGAACAATGCTAACACGTATGCAAGCACACCGATTACCATAACGACGATTTTACCTACCCACATAACTTCCTTTTCAGAAGCATTTTTCTTGATGATAGGCTTATAGATATCACTTGTAAAAGCACTTGAAGCAACTAAAAGTTGACTATCTGCCGTACTCATTGCAGCCGCTAAGATTGCCGACAAGAATATACCTGCTATAAACGGTGGAAGAGTTTTTCTTACCATATTGATAAATACCATTTCTTCTTTACCTGCTTCAACAAGCCCCGTCATAGCAGCGCCAACTACACCGATAAGCGCAGCCATAGCAAGCGTGATGACAACCCAAACGGTTGCTACACGGCGAGACGGCTTAATGAGTTTTGCAGATTTAATAGACATAAATCTTACGAGAATATGTGGCATACCACAATAACCTAAGCCCCAAGCGAGCCCACTTAAAATAGTACTTATACTTGCCCAGTCAAACTTACCGCTTGGCAAGAAATTAAAGTAGTTAGGATTTGCAGCGGTAATACCTGCAAAATTAAGTGGTTCAGTTGATAAAATAAATATCGGAATAAACGTTATTGCAACAAGCATTAAAAGTGCTTGGAAGAAGTCTGTCCAACAAACCGCCTTAAATCCACCAAAGAAGGTGTACGCAAGCATGATAACTGCGAAAATCAACATAGAAATTGCTTCACTTTTAATCCCTAATACAGTTGAAAATAACGCAGCGCCTGCTTTATAACCACTTGCAACGTAAAGCGTAAAGCAAACGAAGAAAATAACAGCAGAAATAACTTGAAGTGTTTTTCCCTTAGCCTTAAAACGATTGTTGAGATATTGCGGAATAGTGATAGCATCACCTGCAACTTGCGAAAAATTACGAAGTCTTTTTGCAACGAATAACCAGTTAAGATAAGTTCCGATTGCAAGACCGATTGCCACCCACACTTCTCCAAAACCTGCGGCAAGAATCGATCCTGGAAGTCCCATTAAAAGCCAACCACTCATATCAGATGCTTGTGCCGAAAGAGCCGTTACGTACGGTCCCATTTGTCTTCCGCCCAAGAAGTAACCAGATTCATTTTCCGCGCCACGTTTTTTGTCCTTCCACCAGAACAAAAGACCGATACAGAGCATTGCAACAAAATATAGTACGAATGCTAATATTTCACCCATTTCTCTACCTTCCTTTTTATAAAACGGATTTATTATAACAAAAGTTTAATAATTTAACAAGCATTCGCACGTGGTTTTATATTTTTATTTTATATTATATTATCCCTATCGCCTTTTCTTTTTTGTAACGCTCTAACGCTTTTAAATATTTTTCGGATAACGATAACGTGTATCTTTGCTTTTCGGCATAGGTCATACTTTCGTAAACGTTTTTATCGGTTAACCTGCCGATAACGTTACTTACTTCACCTTCTTCATCTAAAATCTTTTTTACTTTAAGGTAAAATGAATCTTCATTTTCTGTGCTTGAACGGATTATTTCCGTTACTTTACTAGCATAGAATTCTCTAACTTTCGACTCAGATATCCCCTGCTCTCTTGCACGCTTTAAATTAGCGTCAACGTTAGTTTGATAGTTTTGCCAAAACCCGTGTTTTAATCTATTTTTTGCATCTTTACAGTATTGTTTTAGGCTTTTTTCTTCTTCCACCTTTATTTCTCCTTTCTTCGACACTTATTAACAAATTGCGCACGGTAATAAAAAAACCTACCGAGTTTATCTTCGGTAGGTTTCCTTGTTTTAGCCTTTAATGCTTCTCTTTCTTGCCGCTTCAGATTTTTTCTTTCTCTTAACGGAAGGTTTTTCGTAATGTTCTTTTTTCTTTAAGTCGCTAATAATGCCGTCACGAGAACATTTTCTCTTAAAACGTCTTAATGCGCTGTCAAGATTTTCGTTTTCACCAACTCTTACTGTAGACATCTGTTTTTCACCTTCCTTTACACCCAAAGTGCACTTATTTCAAAAGCATATTTAATATACCAAATCTTTCCTTTGATTGTCAACGGATTTGACTGCATTTTTCGTATTTTTTACTCTTTAATTTCTTCTGTCCTTTCCGTTGCTACTTCAACCGCTTGTTCTTCTATTACGTTTTCTATAACTTCTTCCTTTTCGCTAGCGGTAGATTTATCTAGTTCAAGTTCATCTGCATTGCAACCGGTATTATGTTTCTTATATAAAACAAAGTAAATTGTAATTGCTACTGCGCATAACCCGTATGCTGTGAGCACAATTCCAAGACCGTTTAAGCTGAACGTTCTAACCCCGTTTACAACTGGGGCGATAAAATCAATTACGCCAACTACTTCTACTACTAAAATCAATAATGGAGTTACGTACTTAACCATAACGGCGAATATTTTACCAAACCATCCAAGTTTTAATCCGTCCTTTTCAAGTTGACGATGCAAACTCATAGGATTGAATATATCCGACTTTTTATTAGGCTTAAACGTAAACCAACCGATTGCGATACATGCGCCAAGTGCACCGAGTGGCATCAATACTACGTTGGTAACTTTATCTAAGAAGTCTAACCAGTTTTCACCGCAGATGAGCATTGAGTTATCACCGTTTAACACTTTGCCGAGTGAAATTCCAATCGGAATTGAAATAGCAAACGTTATGATTGCAACGATTAAAATCGCTTTCTTTCTGTTTACCTTATATTTTTGGATAATGAATTGCGTTACAACTTCCATAAGTGAAATTACAGAAGTAAGTGCTGCAATAACAACCATTGCAAAGAAGAAAAGTGATACGATTTGACCTAATGCGCCCATGCTTTCAAATACAAGTGGCATTGTTTCAAACATTAAAAGCACGCCACCTGTTGCAAGATTGCTACCTGGATTTACAGCCTGATAGTGATATACGGCAGGGAATATTGCAAGACCTGCAATAAGAGCAACTAACGTATCGAAAAGTGCAATCATGCTTACAGACTTACCAACTTTGATTTCTTTACCTGCATATGAACCGTAACTTACCATTATACCCATACCGAGCGATAACGAGAAGAATGCTTGGCTCATTGCGGCAAGAATACCTTCAAAGCCTAATTCTGCAAAGTTGGGGTTGAGATAAAAATTTAAGCCTTCGCTTACCCCTTCTCCCAAACACAACGCATAAATTGCGATTGCAATTAGAATAAAGAATAATGCGGGCATTAAAACTTTTGAAGCCTTTTCAATACCGTTTTTAACACCTGCCATAACAACGATTACGGCAAGGACAACGAAAATTGCGGTAAATAAAATAACGTCTCCGACATTTCCGACAAAAGAATAAACGTTGCCTGCGTTTCCGCTAAAAGAGTTAAGCGCAAATTTTACCGTGTAACCGCCTAAAACCGAGTAGTAACAGATAATAAAAAAGGGAATAAGTATTGCAAAAAGCCCTAACCAACCAAGGTTTTTATGCGTCTTTTTATATGCTGTTATAGGGTTTGCTTGTGCCCTTTTGCCGATATAAATTTCTGCGACCATTACGACGATACCTATAACTAAAACGCTTAGGATATACGTGATAACGAAGGCTGCACCACCGTTTGCGCTGGTTTTATATGGAAAACTCCATAAGTTACCAAGCCCGATTGCCGAGCCTGCTGCGGCGAGAATAAACCCGAAACCCGAAGCAAAGCCGTTTCTCTTTTTCGTTTGTTCCATAACTTCTCCTAAAAAACAATAGCGGAATTTCTTCCGCCGAAAATTCATATTTAATATATTAAATAATTATTTAGTTATTGTCAAACGAATTTCAGCAATAATGAAAAAAACGCCAAAATTCACTTGGCGTTTTACGATTTTTAATTTAATGAGATAAACCTTTTTTGCTTAAAGGATTAGAAACAAGGTGGGCAAGGCTCGTAAAGTGTTTTGGATGAGATAAATATTTATAGCTTAAAGCATTAGTTGCGAATTAGGCAAGGCTCGCAAACGATTTTGGATGAGATAGAACCTTTGCTTAAAAACTTAGAAACGAGCAAGACAAGGCTCGCAAAAGGTTTTGGATGAAATTGACCTTGATGGTCATTGAAGTCAAAACCTTTTTGCAGAAACGCAGTATTGCGAAGTTTATAAGGTTTTAAGCGGGTGTCCAACCCATCTTCTGCCCAGACAAAATATGTATATGCAAATGGAAAACCGTTTGACCAGCATTATCGCCTTGATTAATAACTAAACGATAACCACCTTCTAGGGACAATTCTTTTTCAAGAGTTGGAATTTTTTCAAAGCATTTTTTAAGCATTTCCGCTTGGGCGTCAGTCATATCGGCCAAAAGCTTAAAGTGGCTTTTGGGAATACACAAAAAGTGATTTTTTGCCTTAGGGTCTATGTCTTTAATGATAATCATGTTTTCATCTTCATACATTTTGGTTGCAGGAATTTCACCAGCAATTATTTTACAAAACAAACAGTCTTTCATATTGTTCTCCTATTTTATAATTTCAAATCTTGCGCCATCACGAGAAGGTTCAGTTAAAACGACTTTAATCTTTTCGCCCGATTTGATATTTCCTTTTACATACGCACGAATATAATTTTCCGTGTAGCCTTCTGTGTAATCATCTATAAATTCTTCTGCTATCACGGTGAAGGTTTTGCCTTTCATCTTTTCTATAAACGCCTGTTTTAGGCTACTTTTAACTTCTAAAAGTTTATCAAGTCTTGCCTTTTTAACGTCATGCGGTAAATCTTGCATTTTATATGCAACCGTTCCACTTCGTGGACTAAAAATAAACGGATGAATATCGGAAAATGCAACCTTTTTAGCAAACTCCATAGTGGAAATGAAATCTTCTTCCGTTTCTGTTGGAAATCCAACGATTATATCAGTTGTAATTCCTGCATCTGGGAAATATTTTCTAATAAGGTTAACTTTTTCTAAAAACTCTGACGTAGTATAATGGCGGTTCATTTTTTTAAGCACGTTATCAGAGCCAGATTGCAAGGACAAGTGAAAATGTGGTGCAAAGTCTTTTAAGCCTTTAAGCGCAGTTAAAAATTCTTCATCTATAACTAACGCTTCTAGTGAGCCTAAACGAATTCTACAATCAACGCTCGCTAGACGTTTTATTAGCCCTGCAAGATTCAAGCCGTTATAATTGTAAGCCGAAAGATTTATGCCGTTTAGAACCGCTTCTTTTGGGTTTACGACCGTTATCTCGTTTACCACGTTTTCAGGCGCACGACTTCTGCTTCTGCCCCTTAAATAAGGAATTATACAGTATGAACAAAAATTATTACATCCGTCTTGGACTTTAACGTATGCCCTTGTCCTTAAACTTTTTACGGGTAATAATTCTTCAAACTCCAAAGTACTTTCAAAAATGTTTTCGCCACTTTGGTCAAGCATGTCCAAAATTTGATTTTTATTAAACACACCCGTTATTAAACTTGCGTTTTTCTTCTCTAAAAAAGGTTTTGGATTTTTCTCGGTTGCGCAACCTGTGAAAATGATTTTTGCATTTGGATTAAGTTTATAAATCCTACTACTCATTTGACGGGATTTCTTCTCTGCTTCCGCAGTTACCGCACAAGTGTTAACTATATATAAATCAGCCTTTTCTAATTTATCACTAACTTCATAACCACGAAGCGCAAGCCCACTTATAAGCGAATCGCTTTCACATTCGTTAACCTTGCAACCAAGGGTAAACACCACCGCTTTCATATCAGTTTCCCTTTACAACGAGCGCAGACCATTCGCCCTTGATTTTATCTTCTACAACGGTAAAACCTGCCCCCGTATATGCATTTTTAACCTTTTCAAGTCTATCTGCAAGTATTCCGCTTAAAATTATTATGCCGTTCTTTTTAAGGTTCCCGCCGATATACGGTGCAAAAGCAATAAGCACTTCCGCCATAATATTTATTGCAATAACATCCCCTTTTACCGTGTTATCATCAAGCAAGTTTTTAAGATATACTTCACAGTTTTCTACGTTATTTAGTTTAACGTTTCGCTCGGTTGCCGTTACGGCGCATTCGTCAAGATCGGTCATTATAACCCTATTCGCACCAAGTTTTTTTGCGGTAATTCCAAGAATTCCACTTCCACAACCAACGTCTAAAACAACGTCGCTATCCTTAACGTATTTATCCAAATATTCCACGCACATTGAAGTGGTTTCATGCTCTCCCGTTCCGAACGCCATATTTGAATCGATAAGCACGGGAATTTCACCATCTTGCTTTTCATATTTTATCCATTCGGGAACAATAACAACTCTGCCGATATGTATAGGCTTAAATCTTTCCTTCCATTGAACACGCCAAAGATCTCCGTCTATTTCACGCTTGCCTGTTTCTAAACTACCAAGGTCAAACGGAGAATTTTCCTTTAAGGCTATCATCTCCCTTTCCACTTCTTTTATCGTTTGAGAGGCAGATTCAATGGGGAAATACGCAGTAACTGCAACGACTTTATTTTTATCCAAGACGTCGTCGTCAATATAATCCCAACTCTTTCCGCTTTTTTCTAAATCCAAAGCGTCTTGAACGTCGAAAATTACAACGCCACTATCCGTATAACCCCAAAGCACGTCACTAATTAAATCAGCACCGTTATGAGTTGTATATACCGTGTATTCTATATAGTTTGCCATATTACTTTTCATACGGATTTTCACCGTACATTTTTTCTAAATTTTCTTTGTATTCATACATCTTTGAATACTGCTTAATTTCAGTTGCCGAATCGAACGCTTCGATTTCTTTCTTTTGTTCTTTAGATAGTTTTGTAGGAACTTCTACCGTTACGCTTATGTAAAGATCACCCGTTCCCCTTTTCGTTTTTATACCCTTGCCACGAACAAAGAATATCTTGCCGTTTTGCGTGCCTTCTGGAATAGTGTATTCCATAGTTTCATCAATGAGTGGAACTTTTACTTTTCCACCAAGTGCTGCCGTTTTGAAACTTATAGGAAGATCTACGTATAAATCAAAATTCTTTCTTCTAAAAATTTTGCTTTGCTCAACCTTGATAACGATAATAAGATCGCCCGCAGGTCCACCGTTTACGCTCGCTTCACCAAATCCAACCTTTCTAATGTAACTACCCGTATCTGCTCCAGCAGGAATTTCCACAGAGAATTTAGTTTTTTGCCTTGTGTAGCCCTTGCCGTTACACGTTGGGCAAGCGTCGATAATCTTTTTACCCGTTCCCTTACATTCATCACAAGGACGAACGCTTACAGAACGGAAAAAGCCGTTACCCGTGGTGTATTGAACTTGACCTGAACCACCACACTTTTCACAAGTTTTATAAGCCGTGCCACCTTTTGCGCCCGTGCCTTTACAGTCCGAACAAGGCTCGTTTCGAGTATAAACGATATCTCTTTTACAACCCTTTGCGGCGTCTAAAAAAGAAAGGGTTAGTTCTAGGGTTATGTCTTCACCTTTAACCTTAGTTTGAGCCCTACTTCTGCCACCGAATCCGCCACCGAAAATATCGCTAAAAATATCTTCAAAGCCACCGAATCCGCCTGCGCCACCGCCGAAACCGCCAAAGCCACCTGCACCGCCCATGCCTGGGTGTTCACGCTCAAAATCATATTGTTTTCTCTTTTTATCGTCGGATAAAACTTCGTTCGCTTCGTTGATTTCTTTGAATTTTTCCGCAGCGGCACTATCCCCTGGATGCAAGTCGGGGTGATATTTTTTTACGAGTGCTCTATATGCTTTTTTTATGTCGTCAGCCGTAGCGTTTTTATCCACGCCAAGTATTTGGTAATAATCTTTTGCCATAAAAATCCTTTATAAATACGCAAACTGAAAGGCAAAATTTTGCCTTTCAGTATCCGCTTTTACTTGATAACGTTTGTTCTTTTACTAGGCTTTCGCCTTACTTTCTACTGATGGAATTCCGTTCCATCACCTGCGCCTGCACCGTTGCCTGCGTCACCATTAGGATTTGCTTGTTGATAAATCTTAGCAAAGATGCCTTGTGATGCTTCGGAAAGTTTTTCGGTTGCCTTAACGATTCTATCGTTATCTCCGCTTGCAAGTTCTTCTTTTGCAACCTTTATTTCTTCTTCAAGTTTTGCCTTGTCTTCTTCGGAAACTTTATCACCTAAATCTTTAATAGACTTTTCGATAGTGAAGATAAGTCCGTCGAGTTTGTTGTGGTTGTCAACTGCTTCCTTACGCTTTTTATCTTCTTCTTCATATTGTTTTGCTTCGTTTACAGCCTTATTGATATCTTCATCAGAAAGGTTTGTTGAAGAAGTAATCGTGATATTTTGAGATTTGCCCGTACCTAAATCTTTTGCAGATACGTTTACGATACCGTTTGCGTCGATATCAAAGGTAACTTCGATTTGCGGTATTCCACGTGGTGCGGGGGCAATTCCTGAAAGTTGGAATTGACCGAGAGTTTTGTTGTCTTTTGCAAATTCTCTTTCACCTTGTAAGATGTGAATATCTACTTGTGTTTGATTATCTGCTGCGGTTGAGAACACTTGTGATTTCTTTACAGGAATCGTGGTGTTTCTTTCAATAAGTTTGGTGCATACGCCACCAAGCGTTTCAATACCGAGTGATAACGGAGTTACGTCAAGAAGTAATACGTCCTTAACTTCACCAGAAAGTACGCCACCTTGAATTGCTGCACCGATTGCAACGCATTCGTCAGGGTTAATTCCTTTGAAAGGTTCGTGTCCGGTTACTTCTCTAACCTTATCGATAACAGCAGGAATTCTGGTTGAACCACCAACTAAAATTACCTTGTCGATTTCTGAATAGTTAAGACCTGCGTCGCTCATTGCCTTCTTCAATGGAACGATAGTTGCTTCAACTAAATCTGCGGTGAGTGCGTCGAATTTCTGCTTTGTAATATCAACGTCAAGGTGTTTTGGACCTGTTGCGTCTGCCGTGATAAACGGAAGGTTTACGTTAGTTTTGTTCATACCAGAAAGTTCGATTTTTGCCTTTTCTGCCGCTTCTTTAAGTCTTTGCAATGCAAGTTTATCGTTAGAAAGGTCAACCCCTTCTTTAACCTTGAATTCAGAAACGAGATAGTCCATAACTCTCTTATCAAAGTCATCACCACCGAGCATGTTGTTACCGCTAGTTGCTAAAACTTCGAATACACCGTCACCGATTTCCATAATAGAAACGTCAAACGTACCACCACCAAGGTCGTAAATAATAACCTTTTGCGTTTTGCCTTCCTTGTCAAGACCATATGAAAGTGCAGCGGCTGTCGGTTCGTTGATAATTCTTAAAACGTTAAGACCTGCAATTTTACCTGCGTCCTTAGTTGCTTGACGTTGACTGTCTGAAAAGTATGCAGGGCAAGTGATAACTGCGTCAGTTACCGTGCCACCAAGATATGCTTCTGCATCCTTTTTAAGTTTTGTTAAAATCATTGCAGAAATTTCTTGTGGGGTGTAATTTTTGCCGTCGATTGCTACTTTGTAATCTGAACCCATATGTCTTTTGATTGATGCAACCGTTCTATCGGTGTTAGATACCGCCTGACGCTTTGCAACCTGACCTACGAGTCTTTCACCGTCTTTGCTAAATGCTACAACAGACGGGGTTGTTCTTGAGCCTTCTGCATTTGCAATTACAACGGGTTCACCGTTTTCCATAACTGCTACGCAAGAGTTTGTTGTTCCTAAGTCAATACCAATTGTTTTCATTTTTATATTCTCCTTGATTTTTATCTAAATTTATTTGGCTTTGCCGATTTAACGGATTGCCTTTTTATTTTGCCACGCTGACCTTAGCGTATCTGATAATTTTATCGCCCATTTTATAGCCTTTTTGGAATACCTGTTTAACGGTATCTTCTGCTTCGCCATCTTGCGCTTGAACTTGCATGATTGCTTCTGCAATTTCGGGATTGAAAATCTCACCTAACGGATTTATTTCGGTTACACCCATTTCTTCAAGCGTTTCGTTAAACTTTCTTTTGATTAGTTCAATACCCTTTAACGACTTTTCGTCAAGCCCTAATGAAACAGCCATATCTAAATGGTCGCCAACAGGTAAAATCTTTAAGATTACGCTAGACTTTCCTTCATTGTTTGCATCAGTCCAAAGTTTTGCATTACGCTTTTTATAGTTATCGAATTCTGCAACGTTGCGCATCCATTTATCTTTATATTCGTCGGCTTGCGCCTTTGCCTTTTCAAGTTCTTCTTTTAACTGTTCGTTTTCGGTTACAAGCGCATTTTCTTCTGTGGTTTCGGCTTTAACCTTTTTTTCTTTTTCTGCCATGTCTCTATCCTTTAATTTTTATTGTTTAATATATCTTCTAAAATTTTGCCGACACCTTCTAAAACGGATACAACTTTTTGATAATCCATTCTAAGCGGGCCGATTACTCCGTACGAACCGATTTTCACACCGCTTGCAGAGTAGGTTGCAGTTACAAGTGAACAATCGCCAAGCTCGTCTTCCCCACCGACTTTAATGTTGATTTCAATACCTTCTTCGCCACCTGTCATAAGTTCTGCTAAACGGTCTTTACTTGTTACAACGGACAAGAAGTTTTTAACCTTTTCAACGTCAGTATATTCGGGGTGCTTTAAGATTTTGCTTTCACCTTCCATAACGACGCTTGTTTTATCGTTAATTAGATAATCTTCTATCGCATTCATAACGCTATCGAATATATCACGGTAAGCACTAAACTCATCTGCCACCACCGACGATAACCTTATTACTTCACCAAACGCCTTTCCTACGAATAGATCGGATAACATTCTGCTTGCATCTGCAATCTGCCCGTCCGTCATACTCTCAGGAATTTCAATAAATTTATCTCTTATAAGCGTATTTTCGGTTACAATAAGAAGTAACGCTTGGTCTGTTTTATATCTAAACAAATCTATTTTAACGATTTTTTCTTGTTCACTATGCGAAGTTACGGCAACCGACGTGTAATCGGTTAAATCACTTATAACCTTAACGGCATTTTGAACAACCTTTTCTAAATTATCCGCTTGGCTTTTGAAAGCATCTTTAATAGCGTGCACTTCTTTTACCGAAAGTTTGCTTTTATCCATAAGCTCGGTTACGTAAAGTTTATACGCTTCGATTGAAGGAACACGCCCGCTTGACGTATGTGGTTGCGTTAAAAACCCTAACTCTTCAAGCCCTGCTAGTTCACTTCTCACCGTTGCCGAACTTACGTCAGTAAGATATTTTTCCGTTAAACTCTTACTGGATACAGGTTGTGCAGACGCTATATAATCATCCACCACAAGCCTTAAAATTTTCTTTTTCCTTTCGGATAGTTTCATCCGCTATCTCCTTTGGCAATTATTAAAGCCGTTTGTTAGCACTCTTGACGTTCAAGTGCTAACTTTTGACTATATGATACAAGTATTATGTTTGTTTGTCAAGAGTTTAAGACAATTTTTTTAAAATTTTTTTAAAAATCAATAAACCCTTGCATTTCGCAAGGGTTTATTATATAAAAAGTTGAAATTTCGTTGCATTTTTTAGGCTATTTTCTAACCGCTCCGTCCCCTTTTATAAAATATTTTTGGGTCAAAAGCGCATTTAAGCCCATAGGTCCACGAGCGTGAAGTTTTTGTGTGGAAATTCCTATTTCCGCTCCGAGACCAAACACAAATCCATCCGTAAATCGTGTGGATGCGTTCACGTAAACGGCAGAAGAATCGATTAAATTCATAAACGTTTCTGCATTTTTCATGTCTTTTGTTAAAATAGTTTCAGAGTGGTGAGTGCCGTGCTTATTTATATGACTAATAGCTTCTTCTAAACTGTTCACCGTTTTAACTGAAATTTTTGCCGAGCCGTATTCGGTGTAAAAATCTTCTTCGCACGCACGTGATATATATGGATAATCTTTTAACACTTCAAACGCTTCTTCATCTGCAAAGATTTCCACTTGCTTTTCTTTTAATTTTTCAGCAACGGGCAATAACACGGATAGCGCATCTTTGTGTACAACAATGGATTCTAATGCGTTGCACACGCTATATCTTTGCGTTTTAGCATTGAAAATAACGTTTGCACACATTTCGGGATCTGCCGTTCTATCGATAAACGCATGGCAATTTCCCGTGCCTGTTTCGATAATCGGAATAGTGGAATTTTCCACCGCAGAACGAATTAACGACGCACCGCCCCTTGGAATAAGTAAATCTACGTATTTATTAAGTTTCATAAATGCGGTTGTTGTTTCCCTAGAAGTATCTTCAATAATTGATACCGCATCTTCCGTTACACCGTTTTCTTTAAGCGCACGCTTGATTACGTTTACCATTGCGACGTTACTATTGATTGCATCACTTCCGCCTTTTAATATCACGGCGTTTGCCGTCTTAAAACAAAGTGCAAACGCATCCGCCGTTACGTTAGGGCGTGCTTCGTAAATCATACCCACAACACCAAAC
>SVIE01000031.1 GCA_015069625.1 Clostridiales bacterium
AGGGGACAATTATTTATCGGCGCAGGCACGCAAGTTTATGAAGGTATGGTAGTTGGTGTATCACCAAAAGCCGAAGATATCAGCGTAAACGTATGCAAGAAAAAGCACTTAACCAACACCCGTGCGTCAGGTTCTGATGATGCGCTCCGTTTAGAAACTCCAAAACTTATGAGTTTGGAAGAAGCGATGGAATTCATCAATGATGACGAAATGCTTGAAATCACACCTAAAAACGTTCGTATTAGAAAGAAAACGTTAGATACGGAATTAAGATTAAAGCGCAAATTCAAAGGTCTAGAATAAAGCTTTATAAACTTCGCAATACTGCGTTACTGCCATAGCAAACGACTTTGATGAACAGACGTTCTATCTCACCCGTTTGCGTCGGCGAGCCTTGTCTTGCTCGTTTTTAAACCTTTATTTGTGATTAGTTGTAAATAAAAATTTAACGATAAAAAAGCAAAACGCACTACCCCGTGTATAGGGGAAGTGCGTTTTTTGTATTAAAACTTTGTGCTTTACAAAGTGGGTTTTTTATTTGCAACCGCAACCGTTGTATCCGAAAAGACCGCCGTTGCCGTTTTTGCAAACACAGCAGATAACGAGAAGTGCTAACGGTAAGCAGTAGCAACTGTTAAAAAGACCGTTTAAGCAACCGCTTTTGCAAAGGCAGATAATAAGAAGGATAATTAAAATCCAAAGGCAACAGTTGTTGCCACCCATATCAAATAAATTCATAGAGTACCTCCAAGTGTTTCTTTTCTCCGCCTATGTAGTGATAAAAATTTGGCGAAGTTATTTCTACTTTTATAATAAGCAAATATAGTTAAAAATGTTACAAATAGGCGTTGCAATTTATTTGCTATATAATATTTTTTATGTTAAAATAACATAAGGTGAAAAGCGGATATAATTAATCCGACTTAATTATTCACAAAAACTTTTTTTCGACAGGTATCCTTTGGGAACTTGATTGGAGGCTAAAAATGAATAAGAAATTTTTTTCGGCAAAAAACGTTGCGCTACTTGGCATTTTAATTGCACTTGTGGTAGTTATGCAAATCTTTGCAAGTGCGATTCCAATATTTGGAATAACTATTAACTTAGCGTTAATCCCTATTGCGCTTGCAAGTATATTTCTCGGTTGGTTTGGCGGAACAGTCGTTGGTTTTGTTTGTGGGCTTGTAACCTTTTTAACAACTGCGGTATTCGCAGCGGAAGGGCTTACGGTTGTTCAGTTTCAATCAAACCCCGCAGTATTAACCCTAACGTGCATTTTGAAAACGACGATTGCAGGCTTAGTCGCAGGTTTTGTATTCGACCTTTTGAAGAAAAAGAATTTATATTTAGGTGCAATATTTAGTGCGTTTTTAATTCCTATTATTAACACAGGGATATACGTTTTAGGCACAATGCTTATGGTCGAAGAAGTTGCAACTTTCTTCGGATTAGAACAATCTCTAAACGTTGTTATGACTTTTGTTCTTAGCGTAATTTGGTTAAACTTTGTGCTTGAAGTTGCAATCACGGCAATCTTCACTCCTGTAATTCACAGGGTTACGAGAATTTTTATTAAAGACGATACAAAAGTCGCATCAGAAATTGTCGAACAAGAAGAAATAGAACAAACGGAAGAAACCGATACGGAGGAAAAATAATGCTAATAGCAATCGATATCGGCAACACTAACATTAAATACGGCGTGTTTAACGGTGATGAATTAGTTGCATCTTTCCGTGTTTCTTCAAGAATATCTAGAACGTCAGACGAATACGGTTCGGTGCTCGTAGGCTTGTTAAACAGTCGAAACATAAAGGCAAGCGACATAAAGGACATTATCTTTTCATCAGTAATTCCGTCGCTTAACTACACAATGTGCCACATGTGCGAATTCTTTTTTGGAATTACCCCTTTAATAATCGGTCCAGGCGTAAAAACGGGGCTTAACATAAGAACGGATAACACCAAAGAAGTGGGCGCAGATATAATCGTAAACAGCGTTTCCGCATTTAATAAGTACGGTGGACCTGTCGTGGTGATAGATTTCGGTACGGCAACCACGTTCGACGTGATAAATGAAAAGGCAGAACTTGTCGGTGTAGTAATTGCGCCGGGGGTAAAAACGTCGCTTGAAGGGTTAGCAACAAAAACGGCGCAACTCCCGATGGTTGAACTTGACGCACCGAAAACAGTTATCGGCAAGAATACAAAACATTGTATGCAGTCAGGTATCATTTTCGGCTTTGCAGGGCTAGTTGATAATATCGTTAGAAAGATAAAAGCAGAACTAGGCGTAAAAGAAATAAAAGTAGTTGCAACCGGTGGTCTTGGCGAAATAATAGCAAAAGAATCAAAATCCATCACGCTTGTTGACAGAACGTTAACTCTTGACGGATTAAAAGTAATATACGAACTTAATCGTAAAAATTAGAGAAAAAACCGAAGGCGGTAAAAATATGGTAAAAGTAGGCGTAGCAATATTAGGTCTTGGCGTAGTAGGTGGTGGAACTTATAAAATTCTCACCGACAACAAGGAATATTTTAAGAAGACGCAGGGTGTTGACGTAACGGTTGAAAGCGTACTTGAAAAGTACGTTGAACGTGCAAAACAACTTGGCATTGATGAAGAAAAGGTGGCATCAAGCATTGAAGAAGTTGTTGCAAACCCAAACGTTGATATCGTTGTAGAAGTAATCGGTGGTGTTGAACCTGCAAGAACGTTCGTATTAAAAGCACTTTCTTGCGGAAAGACGGTTGTAACTTCAAACAAAGAACTTTTCGCTAAATTCTGGCCAGAACTTGAAGCGATGGCAAAAAGTACGAACGCAGGTCTTTTCTTTGAAGCAACTTGCGTAGGTGGTGTTCCGATTATCAGAGCCCTTCAAGAAAGTATGCAAGCAAACAAAATCCTTTCACTCAAAGGTATTATCAATGGCACAACCAACTACATACTCACCAAAATGAGTAACGAAGGCTCAACGTACGAAGAAGCACTTAAAGAAGCGCAAAGACTAGGATATGCAGAATTTAATCCTACTGCGGACGTTGAAGGGTTCGACGCAACGTATAAACTTTCAATTCTTTCTAGTTTAGCGTTTAACACCAAAGTTGCTATTGATAACGTTCATAGAGAAGGTATCACCGCACTTACAAAAGAAGATATTTTCTATGGTAAACAGTTAGGTTACACCATTAAACTTCTTGCAATCGGAAAGAATACCGAAAACGGCGTAGAAGTAAGGGTACATCCAACGTTCGTTGCAAACTCTAATCCGCTTGCTTCGGTAAACGATTCGTTTAACGCAGTATATCTTTTAGGTGATTCGGTTGGTGAAATCATGCTTTACGGTAGGGGTGCAGGCGCACTTCCAACGGGAAGCGCAATCGTTTCAGACGTAATTTTCGCTGCAAAACACGCAGAAAATTTCTATACGACTTTTGATAATAGCGAAAAGGGAGTTAAGGATACAAAGTTCGTTTCTGATTTCTCATCACAATATTTTATTCGCTTATCTGTTGCAGATAATGCAGGTGCTTTAAGTAAAATTACAGGACTTTTAGCAAAAAGCAATATTAGCATAAAAGACATCAAACAGTTCGCAGGGGTAGACGGAAAGGTTACAATGATTATCGTAACTCACGTTTGTCAAGAAAGTGCGCTAAACAGAGTTCTTGATAAAATCAAGGTGCTTGAAGAAGTATATTCCGTTGATAGTTTAATAAGGCTTGAAGACTAATGGAAAAATTAAAAAACGCATTAAGTAAAATTTATGCATATTGGCATTTTATATTGATTGCGTTAGGCGTACTAAGTATAGTATTTCATGAAGATATTGCAAAGGTTAACGTTTTTCCATACGTGTTTGGGGGCATAATTTTAGCGATAGGTGTTTATGGAATTCTTGCGGTTGCCCTTAGGTTGACCAAGAAAAATCTAACGACAACGGTTTTTGCATGTGGATTAAGCTTAATTGCACTTGGCATAATATCAATAGTAAAAGCACAAAATCAACTAGTTATTATTTTATACGTTGCTATAGTATGGGCGCTTATAAGCATTATAAAAGGCACCATGCAACTAGTTTACGGAATAGAAGAAGCAAAAAAGAAATTAAAACGTTCGATTTTTAATTTTGCACAGGCAATATTCGGCTTGACGTTAGGTATAATTTTATTAGTTGAACCCACCGCTGAAAGCATTGTGCATCACGTAATTTTATTTGGGGTTGAACTGATAATTTCGGCACTTGGCGAATTCTTTGGACTTGAAGAAGAAGTAAGTATTTGGCAAATACTTGATATAAAAAAGTATAAAAAGGCTGAAGAAAAAGTTGAAGAAAAAATGCAAGAAGAAACAAAAGTAGAAGAAAGACAAGCATCATAACAATAAAAAAACAAAGCAAAAAAGCACCGAATTTTCGGTGCTTTTCAATTTTAAAATTTAATTTCAAACATATACGTTATAGCGTGAAAAGGTGTTTTAACGCTATTTTTTCAAAAATTTTTCATAGCAATCACATCTATCTGTTCCGATATAACCGCTATCGTTACATTTTTCGCAAGCAAAGTTGGGTACGAGATCTTTTGCAGATAAGCCTATGGTGGATAGAAGTGCGTCTTGTTTAGCAAGAAGTTCACTTTGTTCTAATTCGTATTTAGCAACAAGTTCGTCGTCTCCGCCCATTTCAGCAAATGCGAAGTCACGTTCAATGGAGTTAAGGCGAGAATAAATTTTACTAAATCCATCAATTGCCATTGCTTTTTCAACGTTATCTTCTGCGGTAGAAATAGCAAATCTTCTTCTGCGTTCGTATTCACGATTATAATCTTCTGCGGTAAGTTCGTGCTTGTCGGTGGAAAGAGCATCAACGCTAAACGTTCCGTTGTTTTTCCAATTGCCTAAAATACCGTTCATGTAAGCGATAGGGGAAGACTTGCCTGAAGAAAGTCTAGCCGCTTCTAAAATCATATCTTCAGAAAAATTCCAGTTTTTCCAAGTGTTAAGATTTTCTCTATCCCAGTCGTTAGGACGGCGGTTGATACCTGCCGTAAGAAGAATTTTAGAGATGAAATCATCCGTCTTTTTAAGCGACGCAAAGTAATCGCCAACGCTTGAAAGACTGATGAAACCACGTGCGTTAAGATAGTCGATAAGGGCGTCCATTTCTTGAAGTGAGTTCTTACCCTGCTTAAAACAACGGTGTGCAATAAGTAAAAGAGCATCTTCTTCGTAGCCGAAAGAAAGCCATTTGTTAACGTACGTTTCGATAACGGTATCAACCACTTCAACGTAAACGGAAAGTGCTCTGTTAATTTTGATTGTCAAGTCGTAAACGTAATTTTTATTATTAAGGTATCCTTCGATTTCTTTGATAGAGAAACACTTACTTGAATAAAGTTCTTTTAACGTTTTATCAAGTTTGTCCACACCGCCACGCTTTAACTTTTTAGCAAGGAACAAAATTGCGTCGTTATCAAAATTCAATTCTTGTGTCCACACTTTATACAAGTTTGCGTCGTCAATGTCTGGTTGACGTTTAACACCGAGTGCAGTAAGAATTTTTGCTATATTTCCCGTTCTTAAAACGTAAGATTCTAATTCAACTTCCACCTTTTCAACGGTAACAAGGCCACGTGAACCAAAGTCCTTAGCAACTTTGGATATGTATCTAAAATTAATATCCGTGCCTTTTTTATCAACGCAATAGTTGATGATTAAAAGCATAGCGTCTTGCTTAATTCCGTAAGTTTCCATAACGTTAAAATACTCTGTAAATTCACTTGTGGAAATCATGCGGTTTGGAAGAAGTAACTGAACGCTTTTAGTGAAATCGCTGTATTTTTCAGGCTTATACTTTCTTGCTTTCCCAGAGTACGCCATGCGCACGGGTAAATATTGAACGGAGAAGGGGTCTTCGGATATAACCGTTACAAGCCCGAATTCTTCCCAAAGTTTAAATCCATCACGAATATCTTTTTCAGAAAGGTTAAGATTTTTAGCAATAACGTCAATACTCTGACTATGTTCGGGGTGTTGACAAAGGAAAAGGCCGTAAAGATATATCTTTACGGAATCACCGCTTGCCAAAGGCATATATTCGCATATGAAAATGTTTTCCACGTCGGTAAAAGCGGAAGCAGAAAACTCTTTTGCAAACGAACAAGTCATATAATTCACTCCAAAATTAATTTAAACTAAAAATTTTACTTGCAAAGCACACGTTATTGTATTATAATATATTAAACTTAAATAATTATAAGGGAAAATTTCCTTACGTGCGGTTGCGATTGGATTTTCATTATATATCAACGAACAACAAAAAGCAACCGAAATAAAAAACTTTTTAGTTAAAAATTGCGAAAGTAAACGCTTTCGTTTTACCGGAGAAATATATGGCAGGAAACATTTTAACCCCGCAAGCGCTTTGGGGCAACTTCAAACTAGATAAAGACCCGAAGTCTGAAATTATATCCGAAAAGAAAGTGGGGGACGTAATCGTCAGCCACGTTTATATTGACGGAAGAAACACGCAAGCAGGTCAGGTGAAGGTGTATGCAACTATTGCAAGGAACGTGCAACTTAGCATAATGCCCGCCGTTTTAATCGTGCAAGATTTTGAATCTCGTAGTGGAGATGACGTTGTAATCGAACTTGCAAAGCGTGGATATATGGCGGTATCTATCGACGTTGCAGGAAAACGTGAAGACGAGTTAAAGTACACTTTATATCCAGAAGATATCGAGTATGCAAATTACGTTAACGTAAAAGAAAATCTCACCGAAATCAAAAAGGGAGTAAAAGATTCTTGTTGGTACGAGTGGGGGCTTGCGGTAAGGTATGCGCTTGGTTTTTTAAAAAATCAACCGTGTGTTAGTTCAATCGGCGCAATCGGAATTAAAGACGGTGCAACTCTTTTATGGCAGGTTGCAGGAACGGATAATTCACTTTCCGCTTTCGTAGCCGTAATGAACGCAGGGTGGCAAGCATATAAAAATCAGTTCAAATTTAAAACGGCAGGGACGGACGTGCAGATGTCCGAAGATATGTTCAAATACGTTGCAGGCGTAGAACCGCAATCGTATGCAACGGGCGTAAAATGTCCAACTTTAATGCTTGTTGCAACTAATAGCAATCGTTTTGATGCAGACAGGGCTTATGATACCATAGCAAGAATTGACGATAAGGTATATTCGGCAATAGAGTATACGCCTAACGCCGTTTCAAACGTGGGTAGTTCGGCAATTAGAAACACCATTCTTTTTTTAGATGAATTCTTAATGCGTGGTTTAAAAAAGGCGGAAAATTTACCTACTAACCCCGAAGTTAAATGTGTTATTAAAAACGGCAAAATGGAAATAGAAGTTTTGGCTGATGAAACTGAACTTTCAGAACTTTGCGTTTTCGTCTCCGAAGGTGTGGAAATACCATGTTTAAGAGCGTGGAAAAAGATAAGCGGAAGAGATAAAAATGAAAAGGGGCGCAGAGTATTTTATTATTCACCGTATCCCGAATCGGGAATAGTAACCTTTTTCGTGCAGGCTAGATACGATAGTGGTTTTACCGTATGTTCGCCTATCTCTGCAAAAAAATTCAAAGCGGAAGAAGTAGATATCAAGCATAAAGAACGTATCGTATTTTCAGGTAGAGAAGAAGATGCAGTAAGCATATTTGGTGAACGAAGTCTGGTTGACGAAAGTTTTTCGTTAAAGATAGATAAAAATATAGGCGTCAAAGAAAAGAACGGACCGATGGGGATAAGTGGTGCGTATGCAGAAAACGGGCTTGTTACGTTCAAGATTAACGCAGAAAAGGATAAGCCTGTTGACGACGCAATGCTTATGCTTGACGTTTACGTTAAATCTGACGACGAACTTACAGTTAAACTGATTTGCGATTATTTCGGAAAGAAAACGGAATATATGTGCAAGGTGGCGGTAAAGGGCGGAAAAGTTTGGCATAACGTTCAAATTGATATGAACAAATTCAAGACGGTTGACGGCAAGATTATTAAAAGTTACAGCCAAGTAAACGCAATTGAATTTTCACTCAACGGAACGTACATAATCAACAACGTGTTGTGGTTATAGTGGCTCTGATTTAATTAAACGGTCAATAAAGTGCGAACGATAAACTTCGTGATAGGGCGTTAAATCCCTTGACAATATGTAAACTATTGCCTTCGGGCGTTTAACTTCTCTCACTTGTTTCTTGTTCACCCTTTCAAAATCAACCGCTAATTAAATCATCGCCTTGGCTCTTAATTAAACGGTCAATAAAGCGCAGACGATAAACTTCGTGATAATAGGCTAAATTCAAAACAAAACGTAAAGGCAAAAATGTATAAGATTAAAGACAGTTTATGGGAAAGTAAAGAAAGGGAATCACGTGCGGATAGAAGAATTAATCTCGCACTTGTTTTGCTTGTAATTTTTATTTTAACCGTGCTGTTTTTGAATACCGCAGTATATACTACCGTGCGTGTAGACGGTCCGTCTATGTGTTATACGCTTGAAGATGAAGACGTGTTAACCGTAAATAAAATAAAAAGTGCAAATTACGGGGATATCGTAGTTGTTGAAGCCAAAGGCAAATGGATAATTAAAAGAATTATCGGAAAAGGCGGGGATTCCATTTTAATTAAGGATGGATACGTTTATAGGAACGGTGAAAAGTTAATAGAAAAATACACGGCAAGTAAAACTTATCCAACAGATAATCGTAGTGCGTGGGTTGTTCCTAATGGACACGTGTTCTTTTTAGGGGATAATCGCTCGGTAAGTTTAGACAGTAGAAGCAATTATTTTGGAACTGTGTCTGAAAATAGCATTGTCGGGGTGGTAGAAAACTGGTCGGTGGCATTAAAAGATATTCGTGGCGAAATTTATAACGGGCTTGATGCTATTGCGAAGTTCTTCGGCATGAAAAGTTGCGCTAACGTAAGTGCGGAGGGTTGCTGATGAGATTAGGTAGATATTTAATATTTGGAATCATAGAAAAGGCGATTACTCTTGTTGTAAAAGTAGTGTTAAAAATTCTTGGCTTTTTCCATTTGACCCCCATGTTTTTAGTTGGGCTCGTGGGAATAGTTTTATATTTTACGGGCGTACTTAACAATCAAACGGCAAAAATTGTTTTTGACGTAGCAATCGGTCTTTGTGCGTTTTATGCTTTATGCGCAATTTTATATTCTTTCACGGGAAGGGCGAAAAAGGACCGTGAAAATAAGCGTGGAAAAGTGGAAGTCGTAAAGAAAAAGAAAGGCAAAAAGGGGGAAGAAGAACCTGTTCAACCGGTTATTATTCAACAACCTGTAATTATGCAACAGCCAACTTCTCAACCTGTGATAATGCAACAGCCAATTTCACAACCTGTAATTATGCCACAACAGATGGGTGTTCAACCGGTGTATGCACCGGCACAAGCGGTTCCAACTTATTACGAAGTGAAAAACAATCCGTCTTTCGTTATGGCGGAATACACGGATAAATACATTTTATATAAGAAAACAGGAAGCGGTTTGGTAAAAATCAGAACGGACTATAAATAGGAGAACAAAATTGCAATACTTTGACGAAAACGAATTATTAAAATTAAAAAAACACAGAAGCAAACTGCTTTGGGTATTTGGTGTAACGGTAGGGATATATTTACTTATTACTGCAGGGCTTTTAACTTGGTATATTTTGCTCCCGTATGCTTCGCCGACTCACGGAGTAATTAAGGCGATTGAATTTGTTTTAACGGGGCTAGTAATAATATTTTTATTCGTGTTTATGGGAATACCCTTTAAGCGTACCAACAAAAACTATAAATTCTGCTTGCATCTTCAAGACGGCAAGCGTGAAGTTTCAGAAGGTTCTTTCTTTGAATATGACGAAGATATTCAATATCAAGAAGGGATTGACTGTAAGTCGCTTGTTTTTATAGAGTGGAACAAGTATAAAAAAGACTATTTTGAAAGAAAAGTTTTGGTGTTTTACGATAAACCTTTTCCAGAAATTCCACAGGCGCAAGACGTAAGATACGTAACGCAAGGCAACTTCTTAATATCTTATGAATTTATTTCGCCTGATGAAAAAACGCAAAAGATAGAAGAGCAAGCACCAAACAGAATAGAATGGGATGACTCAGATGACGACATCCAGAAAATATAACTTAAAATTAACAAGCAAACGAAAAGGAGTAATACAATGAGAGCAATCGTAACCGTAATCGGAAAAGACAAATCTGGCATAATCGCAAAAGTGTCAACGGCACTTGCAGAAAACAACGTAAACATTGAAGATATCAGTCAAACTATCGTTCAAGGTAATTTCACGATGATTATGCTTTGCGATTTAGAAAATAGCAAATTATCGCTTGGCGAACTCGCAAAAGAACTTGTTGCATTAGGTGAAAAGATAGGTGTATCAATTCACGTTCAGCATGAAGACATCTTCAACGCTATGCATAAAATCGACTAATTAAAAGGGCGGATAAAAATGTTAAACAGAAACGAAATTATTGAAACCATAGATATGGTTGAAAAGGAACACTTTGACGTCCGTACTATTACAATGGGCATATCTCTTTTATCTTGTATTAGAGATAATGCGGAAGAAACGGCACGTTTAGTTTACGATAAAATCTGCAAGAAGGCAGAAAACATAGTAAAAGTAGCATCAGATTTAGGATTAGAATACGGAATTCCGATTATCAACAAGCGTGTATCTATAACGCCTGCAAGTTTACTTACCGCATCTTTCCCAGGGAAAGAAGTTGTGCTTGCAAAGGCGCTAGACCGTGCTGCAAAAACGGTTGGGGTTGACTTTTTAGGCGGTTATTCTGCACTTGTACACAAGGGCATGAGCGCACACGAAAAATCTTTCTTAGAAAGTATTCCAGAAGCACTTAGCGTAACGGATAGAATGTGTTCGTCAATCAACGTCGGCACGTCTAAATCAGGTATAAATATGGACGCTGTTTATTTGATGGGTAAAATCATAAAGCAGACGGCGGAAATCACAAAGGATAAAGACGGACTAGGCTGTGCAAAACTAGTAGTATTTTGTAACGCAGTTGAAGATAATCCGTTTATGGCGGGTGCTTTCCACGGAATAGGTGAAAGTGAAACGGTTATAAACGTTGGCGTATCAGGACCAGGTGTTGTTCATCACGCACTTAAAAATGCTAAGGACGCAACTATCGGCGAAATGGCAGAAGTTATTAAAAAGACAGCGTTTAAGATTACACGTGCAGGTCAACTTATTGCAAAAGAAGCGTCAAAGCGTCTTAACGCAGAATTCGGCATAGTAGATTTATCACTTGCACCAACACCAGTTATGGGGGATAGCGTTGCTCATATCCTAGAAGAAATGGGGCTTGAAAGGGTTGGAACGCACGGCACAACCGCTGCACTTGCAATGCTTAACGACGCAGTTAAAAAAGGCGGTGTAATGGCAAGCGGAAACGTTGGTGGATTATCTGGCGCATTTATTCCTGTAAGTGAAGATATCGGCATGATTAACGCCGCAGAAAAAGGCGCAATCAGTTTAGATAAACTTGAAGCAATGACTTGCGTATGTAGCGTAGGTATTGATATGGTTGCAATCCCAGGCGACACCCCTGCAAGTACTATTAGTGGAATTATTGCAGACGAATCTGCAATCGGCATGATAAACAATAAAACAACGGCTGTTCGTGTAATTCCTGTTCCAAACAAGAAGGTGGGGGATAGCGTAGAATTCGGTGGGCTTTTAGGTAGCGCACCTATTATGGCAGTAAACAACAACTCATGTGAAAAATTCGTTTCACGTGGCGGAAGAATGCCCGCACCTATCCACAGTAATAAAAACTAATGCGTTTCCACAATAAGCGATTAATAAAGTGCAAACGATAAACGTCGTGATAGGTCGCTAAACTCCTTGAAAAGATGTAAACTCTTATCTTCGTCGTTTAACTACTCTCACTTGTTTTTCGTTTGTCCTTTCAAAATTAACCGTTAGTGTGTCAACGCATTAAAATAAGAACTAATGCGTTATTGTGTCAACGCAAGATATCAAAAACTAATATTAAGGAAACAAAAATTTGGCAAAAACAGATATAAAATACCAGTGGGCGATAGAGATATTTATTCTTCGGTT
>SVIE01000032.1 GCA_015069625.1 Clostridiales bacterium
AGCTGATTTGTAATCAGCAGGTTGCGGGTTCGATTCCAGTCACCAGCTCCATTTTTAACTAAATAACACGGGCAGGTTCCAGAGTGGCCAAATGGGGCGGACTGTAAATCCGCTGTCGACGACTTCGGTGGTTCGAATCCACCCCTGCCCACCAACAAAAAAGACTTGCTAAATGCAGGTCTTTTTTGTTGCTAGGAAGAGATTGCTGAGAGAAACACATGGTTCGGTCGCAAATGACGGACTTGCGTGTCGGACAAAGTCCTGTGATTTATCACAGTATCCACCCTTCTATTTGTTTAAACATAAAAAAGACTTGCTAAATGCAAGTCTTTTTTGTTGCTAGGAAGAGATTGCTTAGAGAAAACATGTGGTAATAAAACGTATAATATATTATAAATAAATTTGTTGTCATATATCAATAATACTGTTGTATCAAACGTTTTTAAAGAACAAAAGGTCGCAGGATAAAACCTGCGACCTACACTAATGATTTTTAAGAGCCTCTTAACCCATAAGACGGTATGAAAAACACTTCCACGACCCAAGTAACCACTACCACGCCAAAATATATATAAGTTATGAGTTCAGCAATTTGTTCACAAACAAATAAACAAACCACATTACACACAATCAATAATAAAGCATAAAAATATCCTAAACAAATAAATACAAGCGAAGGATACGAAATATGCTCATGTTCTTTTTTAATCCACAAAAGCCGACGCAATTTTTTGTTTGTAACTATTTTCCCTTTATCGAATCTTTCGTTAATATTTTGTGTTATTGATAATATAAGAACTATCCCCAACAAACTCGCAATCAAAAACTTTATTTCCACTTGCTTTAATGTCTCCCTATCCTATATTAATTTTTCCATAATATCCCGCCGCTGCGTTTAAAACAATTAGAATAAGGATATAAGGAAATCACTTTGCTTTGTAAATTAGAGAATTTTTTCTACGATATTATCTAAGAAATCGCCTGAGAAATCTTCAATGTTTCCTGCGTCGCATAAAGATGCGAATTCAGGGTTGATAGGAAGTTTTGCAATAGTATCAATATCGTATTCCATAGCGGTAAGTTCGATATTGCTTTTTCCGAACATGTTAATTTTTTCTTTACAGGTTGGACATTCGTAATAAGACATGTTTTCAACTAATCCTAAAACGGGAACAGCCATCATATCTGCCATTTTAACGGCTTTACCTACTATCATTGAAACTAATTCTTGTGGAGAAGTTACAACTATAATTCCGCTTAACGGCAAGGATTGAAATACGGTTAACGGAACGTCACCCGTTCCTGGGGGCATATCAACGAACATATAGTCAACGTCTCCCCAAGCAACATCCGTCCAGAACTGTTTAACCGTGCCTGCGATAATCGGGCCACGCCAAACAACAGGGTCGTTTTCATTTTCTAAAAGCAAGTTGATGCTCATTATTTCAATACCGTTTTTGCTTTTTTGCGGTAAAATGAATTTTTCGCCTGCAATTTCTGCTTTATCCTTAATTCCAAACACTTTTGGAATTGATGGACCTGTGATATCTGCATCTAAAATTGCGGTTTTATATCCTTTTCTATTAGTTAAAGTAGCAAGCATTGAAGTTACAAGGGACTTCCCTACTCCACCTTTTCCACTTACGATACCGATAACTTTTTTAACGTTGCTCATTTCGTTCTGTTTCTCAATGAAAGACTTTTTATCTTTACATGTTGAACTTGAACAACTTGAACAATCGTGATTACATTCACTCATGATGCGCCTCCGAAAATTTTAACTTTAATTATTATATCAATATCAAATAGTTTTTGCAAGGTTTTATCTTTTTAATTTAAAAAATTAAGTTTTTTATTTTTTTTGTTTTAATAATTGCTGTTTTTTTGATTAAAGGCTTGCTTGTATCTGTTTTTTGTGATAAAATGATTAAAAAAGTGAAGGAGCATCTTTTAGATGAATATTTGGCACGATATTGAAAGTTGCAGAGTTAAACCTGAAGGTTTTATCGCTGTTGTTGAAATTAGTAAAGGCTCTAAACAAAAATATGAAATGGATAAAACTACTGGATTATTAAGACTTGATAGAATTTTATATACTTCTACCCACTATCCCGCAAACTATGGTTTTATTCCCCACACGTTAGCTGCTGACCATGACCCGTTAGACGTTCTTGTTCTTTGCTCAGAAAGTCTTATCCCTATGAGTTTAGTTGAATGCTATCCTATCGGCGTTATCATAATGGACGATAGTGGCGACGTTGACGAAAAGATTATCGCTATTCCTACTACCGATCCTAACTATAATACATATAAGAGCATTAACGATCTTCCTATGCACGTGTTTGACGAAATTAAACACTTCTTCTCTGTTTACAAACAGTTAGAAAACAAACACACCACGGTTGATAGAGTTGCCGATAGAGACGTTGCACTTGAAATTATCAAGTCTGCAATGGCAAGTTATAAGGCTAATTTATATGAATTAACCGCAAAATAATTAATAAAAGAATTAATTTAAAACTTAAAAGACGGCTTTAAGCCGTCTTTTTATTTATTCTATCTTTCTATTTTCCGTATTCTTCTGCTAATGCCTTAAATGCTGGCAGAGAATTTTCAATTCGTTTTTTATCTACGCAATAAGATATTCTGACGTATCCTTTTACACCAAAATCGTCACACGGAACAACTAGAATTTCGTGTTTTTTTGCTTTTTCACAGAAAGCGTAAGCATCTTCTTCAAGCGCTTTTACAAAAAGATAAAAAGCACCGTCGGGTTTAACGCATTCATATCCGTAAGCGGTTAAATTATTAAGTAAAATATCTCTATTTTCCTTATATACGTTTACGTCAACTTTTGCATCAATGCAATTTTTAACTACTTGTTGGAATAAACTTGGTGCACAAACGTAACCAAGTGAACGACCTGCGCCACAAATCGCAAGGTAAACGTTAACGTTTTCTTTCATTTGTGGGTTAACGGCAATATAGCCTATTCTTTCACCTGGTAAAGATAATGCTTTAGAATATGAATAGCAAACAACCGTATTTTCATAGTAATTCATGAAATAAGGAACGAAAACGTCGCCATAAACTAATTCTCTATAAGGTTCATCTGCAATAATATAGATATCTTTACCATATTCTAATGATTTTTTTCTTAAAATCTCGCAAACACGCTTAACCGTTTCTTCACTATATACGACACCGCTTGGGTTATTAGGTGAATTTATGATAATTGCGGAAGTTTTTGGGGTGATTTTACTTTCAAAATCTTCAATATCAATTTGGAAAGACGGTTCAAGTGGCTTAGAAATAACCACTTTTCCCCCTGCATTTTCAATAAATACACGGTATTCTGTAAAGAAAGGCGCAAAAACAATGCACTCATCACCTTCGTTCATCAATGCTTTTAGGCAAATTGAAAGAGATGCTGCAGCGCCACAGGTCATATAAATATTATTTTCAGTTAGATTTAACTTGAATCTAGTATTTATACTTTCCGCAATAGTTTTGCGCACGCTTAAATCCCCTTGTGCGGACGTATAGCCGTGCAAAAGCGTTGGGTTTGCGGTATTTAATAAGTTCTTAATTGTTTCTTCAATTTCTTTTGGTGGGGCTACGCTTGGGTTTCCAAGACTGAAATCGTAAACATTATTTTTACCTATTTCATTTGCCCTAATTTTACTGTATTCAAATATTTCACGAATAACAGAACGCTTGCTTCCAAGCCCTAACATTGTTTTATTGACAGACATAATTTAACCTAAATCCCTAGTAATTTCTTGGCGTTTTTATAAAATAATTTCTCTTCAACTTCTTTTGGTAAATTGAAGGATTTTAATATTGCAACGTCATCTTTAATATCACGCCAAGGGCAGTCAGTTGCAAATAAAATCTTATCTTCACCATGTTTTGATAAAATCTTTTTGAAAAGTTTTTCATCAATTTCGTGGAAGGTGAAAGCCGTGTCAAAATACACGTCTTCTCCTGCTAACAAATCTAAAACTTCATACCATTGTTTGTGTGCACCGTAATGACCTAATACGAATTTAGAAAAGCCACCAAGTCGCTCTAAAACCTTTTTAACCATAAGGGGCGGGCATTTAACCGATTCGCCTATATAACCGTCGTCAACGCCTGAATGCGTTACAACAATCATGTCAAGATCTTTTGCGGTTTTTAAGATTTGATAGTAGCCTTCATGATCGATAAAGGTGTTTTGATAATCGGGATGAATTTTAACCCCTTTTATACCATTTTCCTTTAAGTAACGCATTTTCCCTTCTATATCTTCACACTCGGGGTGCATACCACCGAAAGATATAAGTTTATGGTCTGTTACGTCCTTAAAGCGTTCGTTAATTTCGATGGCAAATTTAGTTACGCTATCAAACTGTGAAGCCTTAGTTAAAACGGGAAGTGTTACTGCAATATCCGCATTCCCCCTTTTCATTGCTTCGATAAGCCCTTCTATCGTTCCGTTTGTGCTAGGTGTTCCATTTGCCTTTTTCGTTAGTAAATCAATGGTTTTTTGCGCTATTTTTTCTGGAAAAACGTGTGTGTGAAAATCAATAATCATAGTCTTAGTAATTAATTAAATCTTCGTTTAATAATGTGTTTACACCGTTTGCTTTTAACACTTCAATCGCCTTTTCAACTTCAGAAGTTTTTACAACAACTGATGCAGATTCACCTTCAATTGATAAACCGTACATATATTCGATACTAATATCGGCTGTTGCAAGTGCGTCAAGTAAAATTTGTAAACTTCCTGCTTTGTGTGTGATTTTTATAATTAAAACGTCTGTAAGCATGGTTGAAAATCCGTCTTTTGCAAGAAGTTCTTTGCCAAGTTCGGGGTTATTAACGATTAAACGTAACAAACCATATTCGGTGGTATCTGCAAGTGAAAGCGATAAAATATTGACGTTGTTTTTCTTTAATACGTTAAGAACTTCACCTAGTCTTCCCTTTCTGTTTTCAATAAAAACTGATAATTGTTTTGCTACCATAATTTTCTCCTTTATTAATAAAGTTTGCGTTTGTCAATAACATGAACGGCTTTGCCTTCACTTCTAACAAGCGTCTTTGGTTCAACGATTTTAATTTTTGCACTTAAACCTAATGCTTGGGTGATTACGTGTGAAATCTTCTGAGTTAATTTTTCAAGACCACTAATTGCATCTGCAAAATATTCAGGCTTTACTTCAAGCTGAATTTCTAGCGTATCAAGGTTATTGATTCTGTCAACTACCATCATGTAGTGTGGTGAAATTTCTTTAACGTCAACAAGCGCTGCTTCAACTTGGCTTGGGAATACGTTTACGCCACGGATGATAAGCATATCGTCAACTCTGCCTTTGAATCTGCTAATTCTTGCACTAGTTCTTCCACATTCACAAGTAGAATAATCAATGCTAGTAAGGTCTTTTGTTCTATATCTTAAAAGGGGCAATCCTTCTTTGGTGAGTGTTGTGAATACTAATTCCCCTGTTTCACCTTCGTTTTTATGCTTAAACGTTGTCGAATCTAATATTTCTGGGTAGAAATGATCTTCGCAAACGTGAAGCCCTTTGTGGTGAATACAATCACATGCAACCCCTGGCCCCATAACTTCAGATAACCCATAAATATCGAAAGCGTTAATGTTAAGTTTTTGTTCGATTTCATTACGCATTTTTTCAGTCCATGGTTCAGCACCGCAGATTGCCGTTTTAAGTTTTATAGCGTCAAGTTTGTTTTCTTGTGCTAATAATTCAGAAATATGTAATAAATAAGACGGCGTACAAGCAATTGCAGTAACACCAAAGTCTTCCATCATCGTGGTCAACTTTTTAGAGTTACCCGTGCTCATAGGAACAACGGTTGCACCGATTTTTTCTGCGCCACCATGCGCACCTAGACCACCTGTAAATAAGCCGTATCCGTATGCGATTTGAATTATATCGTTTTTGTCAACACCTGCCATAGCAAAACATCTTGCAACGCAATCTGCCCAAACGTCTAAATCGTTTTGTGTATAACCAACAACGGTCGCTTTGCCGGTTGTACCGCTTGATGCGTGTATTCTAACGATATCTGTTTGTGGAACGGCAAATAGCCCAAAAGGATAATTATCTCTTAAATCGTCTTTTGTTGTGAAAGGTAATTTCGTTATATCTTCAATATTTTTAATGTCATTAGGTAAAACGCCCATTTCATCCATCTTTTTGCGGTAAAAAGGTGTGTTTTCATACACGTATTTAACTAATTTAACAAGTCTTTCACTTTGAAGTGCGGACATTTCATCCCTACTCATGCATTCAATTTTTTTGTCCCAAATCATAAAGTTTACCTCTATTTTTATTTGTCATAGCCTGATAAAAATGCTTTTTCATTGATTTCAACTGTCTTTTGTGGAACGGTCTTTCTAACCGTTTCAAGCCATGTCTCTTTATCAAAACCAATGTGTTTTGCTGCAACACCTAATACAACGGTGTTAAGAACTTTGCTATTGCCGATTTCTTTTGCTATTTTTGCCCCGTCGATTGCAATAACGGTGTGATTTTTTGTTAATTCTTCAATTAAATTTTTGGGATATTCTTTTGCTCCGATAACAACTGTCATAGGGTCTATTCTACAATCGTTAACTATTATAATGCCGTCTTTTTTAAGGTAATGTGCATATCTCATTGCTTCAAGCCTTTCAAAAGCGATTAAAATATCTGCATCTCCTTCTTCAACAACAGGTTCACTTACGTTTTCACCATAGCGAACAAAGGTTACAACGCTTCCGCCACGTTGAGCCATGCCGTGTACTTCGGACATTTTTACGTCATAGCCTTTGGAAAGTGCTGTTTTTCCGATTATCCTACTAGTTAAAAGCGTGCCTTGTCCGCCAACGCCAACTATCATTATATTTTTGTTTTCCATATTATCTTTCCACCTTTTCTATTGCACCGAATTTGCAGTACTGCATACATAATCCACAACCATTACACATTGTTTCATCAATTTTTATAGTTCCGTCAGGATTTTTTGTAAGCGCAGGGCAACCTATTTTTAAGCACATTCCGCACTTTTTACATTTTTCTACGTTAGCAACACATTTTGCGGTTGATTTTGCGGACTTTAAGAGTGCGCACGGTGCTTTTGCGATAATAACAGTCATAACGTCACCATTTACGCTTGTTTTTACTACCTTTTCAAGTGTTGCGCAATCAAAAGCATTAACTTCAATAACGTTAGGAACGCCAACCGCTTTGCAAAGATTTGCAAGATCAATTGCGTTTGTGTCATCACCTTTTAAGGTTTTGCCCGTTGCGGCGTGCTCTTGGTGCCCCGTCATACCCGTTGTTCTATTATCAAGGATAATAACTGTGCCGGTTGCCTTATTATAAACCATATTGATAAGTGAATTTACGCCCGTATGTAAGAAGGTTGAATCGCCTATAACAGCCACCCAGTTTTTGATAAATTCTTTTCCACGAGCCTTTTCTAAACCATGAAGTGTGGAAATACTTGCTCCCATACAAATAGTCGTATCGATAACCCCAAGCGGAGCAACTGCGCCGAGTGTATAACACCCTATATCACCTGCAGCGTGGATTTTAAGTTTATTCAATACTGAAAATACGCTTCTATGCGGACAACCTGGGCATAAAATCGGTGGGCGATTTGGAAGTTCTTTCTTTTCAAAAACTTGTTTATTTTCGTTCAAAAGAACCTTTCTTAAAAGATTTGCGCTATATTCGCCTTGTTTTGTGAATAAATCCTTACCTTTTACTTTTAAGCCCCAAGATTTTATTTGTTCTTCGATAACTGGTTCAAGTTCTTCAAAAACGTAAACCGTTTCTACTTCGGAAACAAATTCTTCAATAAGTTTTTTGGGAAGTGGGTTAATAAGCCCTAATTTTAATACACTTGCATTTGGAAAAACTTCTTTGACGTACTGATAAGGAATTCCACTAGTGATAAATCCGATTTTTTTATCGTTAATTTCCTTTTTGTTGATAGATAAAGTGCAAGCATCTTCTTGAAGCATATTTTCACGTGCTTCAACAACTTTATGTCTGTTTATAGCGGAAGCGGGCATCATAACGTATTTTCCAACGTTTCTTTCATACGTTTTATCTTGGACTTCCACTCTATCGCAAAGTTCAACAACACCCTGTGAGTGAGAAAGTTTTGTGGTCGTTCTTAAAATTACAGGCGTATCGTATTTTTCACTAATTTCATAAGCTATTTTAACAAATTCTTTTGCTTCGTTTGAATCAGATGGTTCTAAAAGTGGAACGTGTGCTGAACGAGCAATTATTCTGGTGTCTTGTTCATTTTGAGAACTTGCTAATCCTGGATCGTCTGCAACAACGATAACAGAACCACCATTAACGCCTGTATAAGCAAAAGTATAAAGCGGATCGCTTGCAACGTTTAATCCAACGTGTTTCATACAAGCAAGAGAACGAACTCCTGCAATAGAAGCGCCGATTGCTACTTCTACCGCAACTTTTTCGTTTGGTGCCCATTCTGTGTAAACATCAGTATATTTAGATAGAATTTCACTAATTTCCGTGCTAGGCGTTCCTGGATATGCGCTTGAAACTTTTACGCCTGCTTCATATGCGCCCCTTGCTATCGCTTCGTTTCCGAGCATTATTGTTTTATCATTCATTATTTTTTACCCCTTAAATCTTTAACTCTCTTTGCTTTACCTTCAAATCTTTGTAGCGTGTTTGGCGATTCTAATTGAATTTTAGCATCTAAACCTAACACCGTTTTAATTTTATATTTAACCTTATTTGCAATTGTTTCTAACGTCTTAAACGAGTCGGTTGCGGTTAAAAGTTCAACTCTAACTGTAAGTTTATCGTTATAACCTTCTCTTTCAACTACAATTTCGTAATGTGGACCAAGTTCTGTAAAACTTAAAATAACTTCTTCAATTTGGCTTGGGAATACGTTAACACCACGAATTTTAAGCATATCGTCGCTTCTGCCTGAGAGATTTTCCATTCGAACGAACGTTCTTCCGCATTTGCAAGGTTCGTAAATTAAGCGAGTGATATCCTTTGTTCTGTATCTAATAAGTGGCAACCCTTCTTTTTTGATACAAGTTATAACTAATTCTCCCTTTTCGCCTGCTGGTAGAACTTCTCCCGTTTCGGGATTAATGATTTCAGGAATAAAGAAGTCTTCGTTAATGTGCATGCCGTCCATATATTCGCATTCACCCGAAACACCTGGTCCCATCAGTTCACTCATGCCGTAATTAGAAGTTACAAGCATGTCATCTCCCCAGTATTTGTGCATTTCGTCACGCATGGCTTCGGTTAAAAGTTCACTTCCAACTAGTCCGATTTTAACGTTTAAGTCGGTTTTTGGGTTAAGTCCCATTTCCCTTGCTACTTCTGCAAGTCTTAACGCATAAGACGGGGTTGCAACGAGAAGTGTTGTTCCAAAGTCTTTCATGTACATTATTTGTTTTTCGGAGTTGCCTGTTGATGATGGCACGATTGCCGCACCGATATTTTCTAAACCAAAGTGTAGACCTAATGCCCCTGTGAACATTCCGTAACCAAAACAGATTTGCGCAACGTCATCAGATTTTGCACCACCTGCACAAGCAATACGTGAAACACATTCCGTCCAAACGTCTAAATCGTTTTTAGTGTAACCGACAACTGTAGGTTTGCCTGTCGTTCCACTAGAAGCGTGAATTCTTACTAATTGACTTTTAGGAACGGCAAATAATCCGAACGGATAATTATCTCTTAAATCTTGCTTTGTTACAAAGGGTAATTTTGCTAAATCTTTAAGCGATTTAATATCTTCGGGTTTAACTCCTGCCTTATCCATTTTTTCACGGTAAGGCGCTACTTTTTCATAAACTCTTGAAACGGTTTCTTGTAGGCGAGAAAGTTGAAGTTCTTCTATCTCTCTTCTAGAAAGCGTTTCTTCTTTTGACCAAATCATAATTTCTCCAATATTTTAAGCAACTTGTGATTTTTCATTGTGATCAGCAAATGCGCTATTTATAATTTCTTCACTAGGTTTTTTGGTAATAAGGCTAATAATAAAGGTTATAAGCATTGAGAATGCCATACATATTACGCCTATCATTGGTGAACAGTTGATACCACTTTGAATCGCAGTTCCAAACGAGCAATTCCAACCGTTAATATCGTAACCGAAAACAAAAATTAAAATTACGGTTAGAACAAGCGAACCGATAATTGACGACCATACTGCAGGTTTTGTAACCTTCTTCCATAATAAACCTAAAACGTATGGTCCTATAAAACAACCTGCAAGAGTGCCCCAACTTAAACCCATTAAATATGCGATTGCAGAAATGTGATAAATTTCATTTAAGATTGCAAGCACAACTGAAATTACAATGAATACTAAACATAATATTCTCATTGTCCAGTTAACACGTTTATCAGATGCTTCTTTATTGATTTTGCCCTTATACAAGTCGATTGCAATAACTGATGCGCTTGCAAGCGAAACAGATGATAAGGTTGACATGCTTGCCGACAAAATAAGAACGGCAATTACCCCCATAAGTCCCATCGGAATGACGATTTTAAGCATTTCTGGAACGATATAATCAGAACTAACACCAGAAATTTCAGGGAATAAACCACTTAATCCACCAACAAAATATGCACCGAAACCGATAATTAATGCAAATAACGTACTTACAATCGTGCCTTGCATAATTGCCTTATCGTCTCTAACAGCGTAATACTTATGTACCGTTTGTGGTAGAGCCCAAACACCGAAAGACGTTAATAGGATTAATGAAATAAGAGAAACGGTATCACCATAAATTCCTGTTTTTTCACTTCCAAACGTGAACCAATTAAGCGTTGAAATATCCCAACTTACTTGTTCGCTATTTAAGAAGAAAATAATCATGAGCACAACGCCTATTAGCATTATTATGCCTTGAATAAAGTCGGAAAGTGCAGTTGCAAAATATCCACCGAAAAACAAATAGATTGCCGTTAAAACTGCAAGGGCAATCATGATTGTCCATCCAGGAATTCCAAATACCGTTTGGAACAAACTGCTAAGTCCGTTATAAACTGATGCTGAATAAGGAATTAAGAATATAAATATAATTATTGCCGAAGTAAATTTTAGGCTTTTACTCCCGTATCTTTTTTCGAAGAATTCAGGCATTGTTTTTGCAGATAAACGGTGGGTCATAAGTTTGGTTCTTTTAGCGAGAACCATCCATGCAAATAATGATCCAATTATTGCGTTTCCTACGCCTATCCAAATTGCTGCAAGTTGATATTGTGAGCCAAATTTACCTGCGTAGCCGATAAATATTACAGCAGAAAAATACGTTGTGCCATATGCAAACGCAGTCATCCAACCATTAAGCCCTTTCTTTCCTGCCATTAAGAAATCGTTAACTGATTTTGAGCGATTTCTTGTGTAAATGGCAATTCCTATCATGCTTAATGCGTAAATTGCCAAAATAATGTAATCTAAAACCATAACGCCACTCCCACGTTGAAAACAAAAAACCGTCTAATAGACGGTTTTAGAAATTTTTATTTAATATTATAATAACAAAACCGTAAGGATATTAACGCTTAAAAGTTGCGATATTCGTAATAATATCCAAAATAACGAGTTGAAACGCTCCGACCTTGAAAACGTTAAGAAAATCTTTTGCAGAGGAAAAAGTTTGGATATTTACATTGGTTCCCGACCAATTATCGCGCAGATAATCTTTTAAGTAATGTTCTGCGGCATCAAGCTCGGCTTTTTCGTCGTCGACTATGGCGATATTCATCAAACAGACTCCTTTAATCGTTTC
>SVIE01000033.1 GCA_015069625.1 Clostridiales bacterium
GCAATATTATATAAACTTGATTGGGCAAAAAAGAGTTTATATAATATTGCTTCTGCTGGTATTTTTGCAAGTGATAGAAGTATTAAAGAATACGCCGACAGAATTTGGGGGCTTAAAAGGATAAAATAATTTATGCTATACTACAATCCGCTTGATGAGTTCTGTAAGAATCCTACAGGGGCGGTAAAAGAAAGCGATACGCTTACGTTTAGAGTTAAATGTGATTCTTTCGTTTGTACGTTAATTTTAACTAAGGACGGAGACGATTGTTCTAAACATTACGAACTTATAAAGAAAGACGGATATTTTGAAGGAGAACTTCAAGTTTCCGTTGGCCTTTATTGGTATTATTTTGATATAGGGAAGGGTGAATTCGTCGGGAAAGGTGAAAACTATCTCGGCGAAGTTTCTCGTTATCCGCAAGCGTTTCAACTCTCTGTTTCTAGCAAAGATTATAAAGTTCCGTCGTGGATGAAAGGCGGAACAATGTATCAAATTTTTCCTGATAGGTTTTTTAGGGGAGAAGAAAATAAAAGTGTTCCACCTGAAAAGATTTTGCATGAAAACTGGGGTGAAACGCCTATTTATAAGCCGAATTTTGCAGGTCAAGTATTAAATAATGACTTTTTTGGCGGGGATTTTAAGGGAATAACTGAAAAATTACCCTATTTGAAGAGTCTTAACGTAAGCGTAATTTATCTAAATCCTATATTTAAGGCATATTCAAATCACCGATACGATACGGGTGATTATATGAGTTTTGATCCGCTTCTTGGTACGGAAGATGATTTTAAGGCTCTTTTGCAAAAAGCAAATGAACTTGGGATTAAAATAATACTTGACGGAGTATTTAATCATTCTGGCGACGATAGTGTTTATTTTAATAAGTATGGTAGGTATGATGAACTTGGGGCGTATCAAAGCGAAAAGTCAAAATATCGCAAATGGTTCAAGTTTATCAAATATCCAAAAGAATATGAATCGTGGTGGGGGATAAAGACGCTTCCTTCGTACGACAAAAATTGTAAGGATTATATTGATTATATTACAGGCGAAAATGGTGTTATAGAAAAATACACTAAAATGGGTATCGGTGGTTGGCGACTTGACGTTGTTGATGAACTTCCTGCACATTTGGTTAAGGCGATAAGAAAAGCCGTTAAAAAGGTTAATAAAAACGCAATAATTATCGGTGAAGTATGGGAAGATGCTTCAAATAAAGTTGCTTATGGCAAGAGAAGGGAATATTTTTTAGGCGGGGAATTAGATTCAGTTATGAATTATCCGCTTAAAAATGCTATTTTGGCATATGTTACCACGGGTAATTTAGACGAATTAAGACAAGTTATTTTTGAACAAATTGATCACTATCCGAAAGACGTACTTGATTCACTTATGAATATAATTTCAACCCACGATACGTTTAGAATTTTATCTGCGGTGAGTGGAATCAATACGGCGGGATTAAGCAAGCAAAGCATGGAAAACCTTACCGTTAGCGGTGATGCGCTTAAAAAAGCGAAAGAAAAGGTTAAAATGGCAACCTTACTTCAGTTTACCCTTTGTGGTGTTCCAAGCATTTATTATGGTGATGAAATCGGTATGCAAGGATTTAAGGATCCCTTAAATAGAAGATGTTTTGCTTGGGGAAACGAAGATACGGAAATGCTTGAATGGTATCGCACAATATCAAAAATTAGAGCAACGTATTCAGCGTTTGAAGATGGCAAGTTTAAAGAAATTTATGCAAAGGGCGGAGCATTCGTATTTTCAAGATATAATGAAAAATGTGAAGTTGCGGTTGCAGTTAACGTGGGCGATAAACAAAAAAATATGTCGTTTGACGGCACGCTTATAAATTTAATTGATGGAACGGAACACGAAGAGCATTTTATGCTTGAACCGCATAGTTTTGGCGTTTTTATCAAAAAATAGCATAAATTCGTTGACTATAAGCGAAAAAAGTGGTATTATTTAGACAATTAAATAAACCGATGAAGTAAAATAGTAGTTTATTGATGGTTTTACAGAGAGTTCGTGGTTGGTGTGAACGGATAAATCATATTAAATGAATGGGTTACTGAGGGCAAGGGCGAAATAGTAGTAGTCTTTGACGCATCCGAGCGTTATAGCGGAAAAGTATGATGGTACTTTTAAGGCAAGGAAACTTGTGAAAATGGGTGGCAACACGGATATATTCGTCCCATAGGCGTATATCCGTGTTTATTTTTATAAAAGGAGAAAATCAATATGGAAAGAAAATTACCGACAAGATTATTGCTTGAAGAAAAGGAACTTCCTAGAAGTTGGTATAATATAAATGCCATAATGAAAGATAAGCACGAACCGATGCTTAATCCAAAAACGTTAAAACCGTGTACGGAAGAAGAATTAAGTGAAGTTTTTTGCTCGGAACTTGTTAAGCAAGAACTTAACATGACTGACGAATATATTCCTATTCCTGATGAAGTTATGGATTTTTATAAAATGGTGCGTCCTGCTCCATTAATTCGTGCGTACTGTTTAGAAAAAGTTTTAGGTACGCCTGCTGAAATTTATTATAAGTTTGAAGGGAACAACACGTCGGGTTCGCACAAATTGAACTCTGCAATCGCACAAGCGTATTATGCTAAAAAACAAGGTTTAACTACGCTTACAACTGAAACGGGTGCAGGACAATGGGGAACGGCACTTTCTATGGCGTGTGCTTATTATGGCATGGATTTAACTGTATATATGGTTAAATGTAGTGCCGAACAAAAACCGTTCAGACGTGCGGTTATGAGAACTTATGATGCAAACGTAATTCCAAGCCCTTCAACCACAACTGAAGCGGGGAGAAAAATTTTAGCAGAATATCCTGATACGGTTGGTTCGCTTGGTTGTGCTATTTCTGAAGCAATTGAAACGGCAAAGAGCAAAGAAAATTGCAAATACGTTTTAGGTAGCGTATTAGATTACGTTGTTTTGCATCAGTCAATTATTGGGCTTGAAACCAAAATTGCGCTTGAAAAATACGGCGTTGAACCAGACGTTTTAATTAGTTGTGTAGGTGGTGGTTCTAACTTTGGTGGATTTATCGCTCCTTTCCTTAAAGATAAGATAAACGGCACTAAAAATTATAAGATTATAGGGGTTGAACCAGAGTCGTGTCCTTCGCTCACACGTGGTAGGTATGCGTATGACTACGGTGATACAGGCAAAACAACGCCACTCATGAAGATGTATACGCTAGGTAATGGATTTATGCCTGTTTCTAGCCATTCTGGTGGACTTCGTTATCATGGATTGAACTCTGCACTTTCTAAATTATATCATGATGGTTATTTTGAAGCGGTAACTGTTAAACAGACTGAAATATTTGATGCTGCAGTTAAATTTGCAAAGAGTGAAGGTATCTTGCCCGCACCTGAATCATCTCACTCTATAAAGGTTGCTATTGACGAGGCGTTAAAGTGCAAGCAGACGGGTGAAAAGAAGAAAATCGTATTCTGTTTAACGGGGACGGGGTATTTTGATTTGAAGGCTTATACGGCGTTTAAGGATAACGAAATGCAAGACTACACTCCAACGGAAGAAGATTTAGCAAAAGGCTTTGCAACAATTCCTGATATTCCGCAAAACAGAAAATAGAAATATTAAAATTAATACTTGCAATTTCTGTGTGTTTATAGTATAATAAATACAATATAATTCTTGGAGGAATATTATGGCAACTATTGATAAAGTTAAGGAAGTCATCTCAAAACAGTTAAATAAACCGGTTGAAGAAATCGCAGGAAATCAAGAAGTAGTTAAAGATCTTGGCGCAGATTCATTAGATATTGTTGAAATGATTATGAACCTTGAAGACGAATTCGGTATTTCTGTTCCTGAAGATGAAGCAGTTAACATTAAAACGGTTGACGATATTGCTAATCTAATTGATAGCATTAGCAAATAATTAAATTTAATAGAAAAAAGCCTTGCTTTGCAAGGCTTTTTCATTTGATTTTATAATAAAAGAAGCACGAAATAACGTGCTTCTTTTTTAATGATAAATTTATATTTGTTACACTAATGCTGCTATTAAGAAGGTAGCAACTAAGAAATTTATTAAAATAGTCAATGCAGATATTCCAAGCCAAGCAAGAAGTTTAATTGAAACTCTTTTTATGGATTTCATCGCCAAAATACTTGATATAAGGCCAACGCCATCAATTAGACCGCCTAATGCACCGCCAACAAGTGGGAACATTAAAACTAAAGAAGGAACAGACCCCCAAATAATCATAAAACTAAAAACCAGTATAGGTAAAAGGAGTTCGTACCATTTAATAGGCGGGGTTAGTTGTATTTTTTCTTGGTCAATTGTTAAATGTGCGCCAGTAAGAAAATTGCCACCTAGATATACTTGTTTGTTTTCTGTTTCATTAGAATATGAAAAAGTTTTTCTATTTACTTTTGTTAAATATTTGCCGTTTATCATTAAAGTCTTTTTTCCAAGCCAAAAACTTTCATCATAAACTATTTGCCCATAAGTTTCATGATCAATTATAGATTTCATGTCTTTCTCCTTAAAAAATAATATTTTTATTAAATTAATTATATCAAAAATATCTATAAAGTCAAGCGATTTTAGAATATATGGGGATTATATCCCCTTAATAAAAAGTATTATAACCCCCATAATATTAAAGATAGGGGGATGTATGTTTAAGTTTGATAGATTATTTATTACAATGAAAGAAAAAGGTGTTTCAACTTATAGGCTTAGGGAAGAGTGTGTTATAGATAGTAAAACGATAAGAAGGTTAAAGGCTAACGAAAATATAGAAATGAAAACACTTGATAAGATTTGCAGATATTTAGATTGCAAAATTGAAGATGTTGTTGAATTTGTTAAAGATTAAACAATAAAATCAAAGCATGTTAAATTTGTAATTGCAATAGCATAATTAACTGAATATATTTTGAAAGAAGAAAAGCATGCCACATTTCATAAAATTAAAATGTAGCGTGCTAAATTTTTGTAAATTAATTAAAAAAGAAGCACGAATTAACGTTCTTCTTTTTTGTTTGATTTAATTAGATTTTTTGGGAGTTTGATTTTAAGACATAATTTTTTAAGTAAATAGTAGAGCGGTATGTCAATTAAAACGATTCCAAATAAAATTACAAGTCCTGCCCAGAAATCACTTAACGGCAACATTTGATAAAGTTCAAGCACTTTTGGAAGCCCGAATATTAGTGAATAACCGATAATTAACGTTATTACAATTACCACGGGGAAAATTAGTGCTGAACGGAACTTATTTAACGGCAAACAAATATAGAATAAACTAATAAGTCCTGCAAACGTTAACACAGATGCGCTAATCGTCATGTAAATTTCTTCTGAGTAACCAAGACCTAACGTTTGCTTAAATATTTCAACTAATACTACGCTGAACACCATAAGTAGTGCGCTAGGTAGAGATTTTGCAAATACGTGAGATATGAATTTACCTTCAACTCTATCGTCGTTTGGCTGAAAGGACAAGAAGAACGAAGGGAGACCGATTACAAACATTTCAAGTAGTAACATGTGTGAAAGTTTGAACGGGTAAGCTTGCATGTATGGTAAGCAAAGAACAATGATGGAAAAAATCATTGTGAATAACGTTTTCATCAAGAATAGTGATGCTGAACTTTGAACGTTATTTATAACTCTGCGCCCTTCGTAAACAACTTTGGGTAGTGAGTTGAAATTGTTATCTGTTAGTACCAAGTGAGAAATATTTCTCGTAGCGTCGCTTCCAGATGCTACGGTTATTGCGCAATCTGATTCTTTTAACGCAAGTAAATCGTTTACGCCGTCGCCCGTCATTGCAACAACGTGATTTGCATCTTTCATTGCTGTAACAAGCAATGCTTTCTGTTCGGGCGAAACCCTGCCGAATACGGTATATTCGTTTGCGACGGATATAACTTCTTCGTCGGACATTCCTTCAAGGCTAATATATTTTTCTGCGTTGATAATACCTGCACGTTTAGAAACTTCTGAAACGGTGATAGGATTATCTCCTGAAATAACTTTAACGGCAACGTCGTTTTGCTTAAACCACTCGATAGTGGAGATTGCTTCTTTACGAATATTGTCGGATATGCAAATGATGGCGATTGCCTTAAAATCTTGTGGGATAATGTCATCATAAACAGGAGTATCGCTTTCTGCTAAAATAAGTACTCGTAAACCTTGTTTTGAGTAATTTGTTATAGTTTCTTCGATATTTTTGTATTCTTCTTTTGATAACACGAATTCGGGCGCACCAAAAGAATAAGTTTTTCCAGAATTAAACGTTACCGCAGAGAGCTTGCGTTTTGAGTTAAATGGTACAATTGTATCAGCAATAAGTTCAATTGAATTACCAAAATGGGCTTGAAGAGCAAGTGCCGTTTGGTTGTTGTCATTTAACGAGCCGAGCATAGAACTTATAATCTTTGAAATTGTATCGTTGTCAAAGTTGTTTAGCGGAATAATGTTGCTAACTGTCATTTGCCCATCTGTAATAGTGCCCGTTTTGTCAAAGCAAATTGTGTCAACACGGGCAAGCATTTCAAGTGAATATAAATCTTGAACAAGAGTTTTATGTTTGGCAAGTTTAATAACGCCTACCGCCAAGGCAACGCTTGTCAGAAGGAACATCCCAGATGGAATCATGCCGATAACAACGGTTGCCGTTCCGTCTATGGCGTTAATCCAGTCGGCATCAGTATAAAATAATGATTTAATGATAAATGCAATTGCGATAGGAACAATGATAATTGCAACGGCTTTAATTATCCATTTTAAGGAATTCATTAATTCCGAGTGGGGCTTTTTGTATTTTTTAGCCTTTGACGCTAACTGTTCAATATAATTTTCTTTCCCGACTTTAACGGCTTGAACGTAACAAGTTCCGCTTGTGATAAAACTACCTGCAAATAAATCGTCGCCAACAGTTTTTTTGATGGGGACGGATTCGCCTGTTAATAGTGCTTCATTAACTTCGATTGAGCCTTCAATTATTTTACAGTCGGTTGGAATTTGAGAGCCAAGACCTAGCAAAATTATGTCGTCTAACACAATTTCATCAGATAAGATTTCAACAGTTTCACCGTTTCTAATAACTTTAATTTTTTTGCTTGCAACAAGGGACAGTTTATCAATGGTTTGCTTAGCACGGATTTCTTGAATTATCCCGATCCCCATATTTGCGATATAAATTAGCACAAAGAAGAAACGAGAAAGAGTTGCGCCTATACAAATAAGCGCAACGCAAACTATCAAGCCTAGCAGGTTGAAAAACGTGCAAACGTTTCCTGCGAAAATGCTAAGGTATGATTTTGAATATTTTTTCTTGGTGTAGTTAACTGCGCCTTGCTGTTTTCTTTCTTCAACCTGTTCGGTGGTGAGTCCACTTTGAATGGAAGGAGAATAACGGGCAAGGTCAGTTGAATAAACTTCGTTTTTTTTCATTTTTAGTTTAGATAATAATGTTTACAAGCCTATTGGGAACGACGATAAGCTTTTTGATATCTTTTCCGCTTATTTCCGCAGATAATTTTTCGTCGGCATAGAGAAGTTCTTTAATATCGTCGTTAGATGCTCCGTTAGGAATCATTAATTTTGCTTTCATTTTGCTATTGATTTGAATAGCGTATTCGATTTCGTCTTTAACAAGTGCGCTTTCGTCGCAAACAGGGTATTTTTGGTTGAAAATAGATGGTTTTCCACCAAGTTTTTCCCAAATTTCTTCTGCGAAATGTGGTGCGCATGGTGCAAGAAGTAACAACATAGTCTTAAAGCAATCCTTGAATAACGTTGGATTTGCGCACGTGCATTCATATTTACTTAAAGCGTTTAACAATTCCATAAGTCTTGCAACGGCAGTGTTGAATGAGAATGCTTCCATATCACGGTCAACTGCTTTAATAGCGTAGTTGGTGGCAAAAAGAAGATTTTTTTCTGCTTTTTCCATAATATTTTGTTTGTTAACAGGTAAAGAAATAATTTTATCTGCAAGTCTTTCGATTTTGTCAAGGAATTTGGTTATAGCTTTAATTCCGTCGTCGTTCCAAGGACCGCCTTCAGAATAGGAGAAACCGAACATAAGATATAATCTTAATACGTCAGAACCGTATTGCTGTACATAGGGGTCGGGAGCGATAACGTTGCCCTTGGATTTGCTCATTCTTTGTCCGTCAGGTCCTAAAATAACACCTTGGTGAACGAGAGATTTAAACGGTTCGTCAAATTTTAAATATCCCATATCACGAAGGGCTTTTGTGATGAATCTAGCATATAGTAAGTGCATGCAAGCGTGTTCAGCACCGCCAACGTATTTGTCAACAGGAAGAACCTTATTGATGATTTCGGGGTTGAAAGGTTCGGAATCGTTTTTAGCGTCCGGATAACGCAAATAATACCAGCTTGAACATACGAAAGTGTCAAGCGTATCGGGATCACGACGGGCGGGAGCACCACAAATAGGGCATTTAACGTTCATAAAGCCTTCGTGCTTAGCAAGTGGTGATTCTCCGTCTGGCGTAAATTCAACGTCATAAGGAAGTTTTACGGGTAAATCTTTGTAAGGAACAGGAACGGCACCACATTTTTCACAGTGAATAACAGGAATAGGTGCGCCCCAATAACGTTGACGTGAAACAAGCCAATCACGTAATCTATAATTTGTTTTATGTTCGGCTTTTCCGTCAACAACAAGTTTGTTGATAATGGCTTTTCGTGCTTCTTCACTAGTCATTCCGTCAAATCCAAGACTGTTAATAACGAGTCCGTCTTCGGTAAATGGAAGGGTATCGTCGCAATTTACACCTTTAATAACTCTCGTAATAGGGAGATTGTACTTTTGAGCAAAGGCAAAATCTCTTTCATCATGAGAAGGAACGCCCATGACTGCACCTGTGCCGTAAGAGTAGAGTACGTAATCAGCGACAAAAATAGGAACAGACTTGCCGTTTATTGGATTTATTGCGTTGTGTCCGATATAAACGCCCGTTTTTTCACGAGTGGTGGAAAGTCTATCAATTTCGTTTGCTTTTGAAGTTTCAAAAACGTATTCTTCAACGGCTTTTTTCTGTGCTTTGGACGTAAGTTTTGCAACAAGTGGGTGTTCGGGGGCTAAAACGACGTAAGAAACACCAAAAAGTGTGTCTGCACGTGTGGTGAAAACCTTAAATTTATCTCCGCTTTCTGCTGTGAATTCAATTTCACCACCGGTTGATTTGCCAATCCAGTTCTTTTGCATAAGCTTGGTTTTTTCTGGCCAATCAAGAGTATTTAACCCTTGTAAAAGTTCTTCGGCATATTCGGTAATCTTAAAGAACCATTGTGTTAAATCTTTTTTTACAACGGTGCTTTTGCATCTTTCACATTCGCCGTTAACAACTTGTTCGTTTGCGAGAACGGTTTTGCAACTTGGACACCAGTTAACAGGCGCTTCTTTTCTATATGCTAAGCCTTTTTCATATAATTTTAAGAATAACCATTGTGTCCACTTATAATAGTCTTCGTTGCAAGTTTTAATTTCGGCATCCCAATCAAACATTGCGCCCATTTCACGCAACGTTTGTTCCATGTTTTCTATATTCTTATCTGTTGAATCTTTGGGGTGAATGCCCGTTTTGATTGCAAAGTTTTCTGCAGGAAGACCGAACGCATCAAATCCCATAGGTTGAAATACTTCAAACCCTTTCATCTTTTTATAACGAACAAAACTGTCGGTAGGACCATAGTTGTACCAGTGTCCTAAGTGAAGTTTTGAAGCAGAAGGGTAAGAGAACATTTCTAAGCAGTAATATTTTTTATCAACGTTCTTTAAGTTGAAATGGTTAGTTTTGTCTTTTTCCCAATAGGTTTGCCACTTTTTTTCGATTTTTTTCATGTCCATAATCGATATGCCTCCGAAGTTTACATACAAAGTGTATTATATAATAAATAATATATTAAGTCAACAATAATAAGTGGGGATAGAGAAAGTAATTTATAAAAATTTGAGCGCGTATTGCGGTATGTTAATAGCAATTTTAGACAACGAAAAGTAAAAAAAGAATGAAATTTAGCTAAAAATACGATAGCGGTATTGTCAATATTTATAAAAAATAAAATCGGCAATTAAAATCAAGTGATTTTTAATGTTTTATGTCAGACATAATTTGTCGAAATATGGCGTTTTGCCTTATTGTGTTCATTTAAATCTTTTTATCTGCGTTACTGCTTGTAATTGTAAATTAGGCGTTTACAATATTGACATTAACTTGTTGATGTGATATTATAAAGTCAAATAAATTAATTCTAAAAATTGATAATAAATGAAAGTAAAAGTTATTGAAGAAAAAAGAAAGTTAATGGGAAGTTTTTCTACTGTAGATTTGTTAAAAGATAAAGTTTATGAAGCTGTGATAGATAATGGAAAAATGAAATGGTATCGCATTATAGATGAAAGCGGAGAAGATTATTTGTATCCGCCTATGCTATTTGAAGTTGTAGAAGAATAACTATCTTTACAAGAAATAAAACAAAGCACTTACTGAAACGGTAGGTGCTTTTTGATTTTCTGTGTTAAATAAAATTAAAAAAATATTGACGATTTGCTATTTAGTAAGTATAATATAATTACTAATTATATGCAAAATGTGTTTTAGTTTTTGTTTAAATCTAGCGAAAGCCCTGCGTAGAGAAACGGAGCAGTCAGCAATCGGCGGAGACGGTTGCGTAATTATATCAATGAAAACAAAAAACGTCCTGACTATTTATCAGAACGTTTGGCAGGGGAGACGCGACTCGGGCGAAAGCCCTGCGTAGAGAAACGGAGCAGTCAGCAATCGGCGGAGACGGTTGCGTGATTATATCAATAAAAACAAAAAACGTCCTGACTATTTATCAGAACGTTTGGCAGGGGAGATGTGAATCGGGCGAAAGCCCTGCGTAGAGAAACGGAGCAGTCAGCAATCGGCGGAGACGGTTGCGTGATTATATCAATGAAAACAAAAAACGTCCTGACTATTTATCAGAACGTTTGGCAGGGGAGACGCGACTCGGGCGAAAGCCCTGCGTAGAGAAACGGAGCAGTCAGCAATCGGCGGAGACGGTTGCGTGATTATATCAATGAAAACAAAAAACGTCCTGACTATTTATCAGAACGTTTGGCAGGGGAGACGCGACTCGAACACGCAACCGGCGGTTTTGGAGACCGCTGCTCTA
>SVIE01000034.1 GCA_015069625.1 Clostridiales bacterium
AGAAGCAAAGGAAATCAAAGATATTTCCGCATATACGCACGGTGTAGGCTGGTGCGCACCACAACAAGGTGCATGTAAACTTTCGTTAAACGTTAAAGACGGTATTATCGAAGAAGCGCTTGTAGAAACCATCGGTTGCTCTGGTATGACTCACTCTGCAGCAATGGCAGCAGAAATTCTTCCAGGCAAAACGCTTTTAGAAGCACTCAATACCGACCTTGTTTGCGATGCTATCAACACGGCAATGAGAGAACTTTTCTTACAAATCGTTTACGGCCGTTCACAATCTGCTTTCTCTGAAGGCGGTTTAGTTATCGGTGCAGGCATGGAAGACCTTGGTAAAGGCGCACGTTCCATGGTTGGTACGATGTACGGAACAAAGGCAAAGGGCGTAAGATACCTTGAAATGACTGAAGGTTATTGCACCCGCATGGCTCTTGATGAAAATGACGAAGTTATCGGTTACGAATTCGTTTCACTCGGCAAAATGACCGATTTCATCAAAAAAGGTATGGAACCAAACGAAGCATACGAAAAGGCAAAAGGCACTTACGGACGCTTTAAGAAAGAAGACGGTGCGGTAAAATATATCGACCCACGTAAAGAATAATAAGGAGGTAACGTAACATGGCACAATTTGAAGGTTATGAAAGACGTGAAGCCAAAATTCTTGCAGTATTAAAAGAATATGGTATTTCATCAATTGACGAATGTAAAGAAATTTGTGATAAGTACGGTATTTCTCCTTACACAATCACACAAGAAACACAGCCTATCTGCTTTGAAAACGCAAAATGGGCATACACCGTTGGCTCTGCAATCGCATTAAAAGCAGCAGAAAAAACTGGTGATAAGAGTGCTGCAACCGCTGCGGCAAACATTGGTATCGGCTTACAGTCTTTCTGTATCCCAGGCTCAGTTGCTGAAAACAGAAAGGTTGGTTTAGGTCACGGAAACCTTGGTAAAATGCTTCTTTCTGAAGAAACAGAATGTTTTGCATTCCTTGCTGGGCACGAATCTTTCGCAGCAGCAGAAGGCGCAATCAAAATCGCACTCAATGCAAACAAAGTTAGAACTAATCCATTAAGAGTTATTCTTAACGGTCTTGGTAAAGACGCTGCGTATATCATTTCAAGAATCAACGGCTTTACTTACGTTGAAACCAAGTTCGATCCTTATACCGAAGAAGTTGCAGTTCTTGCAGAAAAACCTTTCAGTAAGGGCGCACGTGCAAACGTTAAGTGCTACGGTGCAGATAACGTTCCAGAAGGCGTTGCAATCATGCAACTTGAAAACGTAGGTGTTTCAATCACCGGTAACTCAACTAACCCAACTAGATTCCAACACCCTGTTGCTGGAACTTATAAGAAATGGGCTATTGAAAACGGCAAAAAATACTTCTCAGTTGCATCTGGCGGTGGTACAGGTAGAACACTTCACCCCGATAACATGGCAGCAGGCCCTGCTTCATACGGCATGACCGACACCATGGGAAGAATGCACTCTGACGCTCAGTTTGCAGGTTCTTCATCAGTTCCTGCTCACGTAGAAATGATGGGACTTATCGGTATGGGTAACAACCCGATGGTAGGTGCTACCGTTGCTTGCGCAGTTGCTGTTCAAGAAGCTTTGACGAAATAATCAAAACACAAATTAAAGCGTAGGCTTTTGCCTGCGCTTTTTTATAAGGTTAAACATGAAACTATTATCCCCCGTTGGAAATTTTGAAAGTCTAAAATCGGCAATACTTGGCGGAGCAGACGAAGTCTATTTAGGAATAAACGACTTTAACGCCCGTAACAATATTGACGGATTTACGATAGATGACTTAAAACAGGCAGTTGATTATTCGCACCTTTTCGGTGTGAAGGTTTTGCTTGCCGTAAATATTCTATTTTCTGACGAAGAACTTGCTTTGGCGGTTGATATAGTTATAAAAGCATACAACGTAGGGGTGGATGCTTTTATCGTTCAAGATTTGGGATTTGCGCATATTTTGAGTAGTTATTATCCCGAAATAGAACTTCATGCAAGCACGCAGATGGGGATTCATAATCTTGAAGGCGTAAAAGAAATTGAAAAGTTTGGCTTTAAGCGGGTGGTGTTATCTAGAGAAACGCCACTATCTGAGATAAAAAGAATTCGTGACAATAGTGATATTGAAATAGAATATTTTGTTCACGGTGCGCTTTGCGTTTCTTTTTCGGGTAATTGTTATTTGAGTTCTTATCTTAACGACGCAAGCGGGAATAGGGGTAGATGTAAGCAACTCTGTCGCTTGCCGTATAAGTTATTAAAAGACGGCAAACAAGTAAAGGAAGGGTATTTATTAAGTGCAAAGGATTTTGATATGTCAAACAGGCTTGCGGACTTAAAACAAGCAGGGGTTGACGTGTTAAAGATAGAAGGCAGGGCTAGAAGACCTTATTACGTTTATACCGTTACAAATGAGTATAGAAAACTTTTAGACGGAAAACGGGCAGATGCCGACAAATTAAAACTTGCATTTAACCGAGGTTTTACCGAAGGCTATTTTAACGGAAACGGTAATATTATTTCAGACGTGCAAAATCACGTTGGGATAGAGATAGGTAAAGTTTTAAGTGTAAACAATGGTAAAAAGTTTAACGAAATTATACTTTCGTCAAAGAGAGAACTGAATAAAAAATCCACTTTCAAATTTTTTAAGAACGGAAAGGAAATCACAACGCTTACAGCATACGATTTAATACGTGTTGGAAATGGCAAGTACAAAATAACAACTACGCAAAAAATAGAAGTGGGCTATACGGTAAATTTAATTTCAGATTTTAACGAAGAAAGCGCAATACTATCGGGAAATCCAAAGCGCAAACTAAAATTAAAAATAAGCCTTATCCCAAACCAAAAAATATCTGCGGAAATTATTTTAAACGATAAAACGGAAATTGTTTATGGCGATATTTTGCAAATAGCAAAAAACCAACCGCTAATGGAAGCGGAAATAATAGCGAACTTTTCTAAAAGCGAGACGTTTGATTGCGACGTTGTCGTTGATATGCAAGGGGACGTTTTCATTGCTAAAAAGCAACTTAACGAGTTTAGAAGAAACGTACTGGAAGTAGCGTTTAACCTATTAACAAGTGTCGATAGAGTACCGCTTGTAAAAAAAGAAATTATAGAAAATAAGACATATGTTCCGTTTGTTGATTTTGCAATCGTTACAAGTGTAAATGAAAGCCTTGTGGCGAGAAATATCATTTATACCCCCGATACCTATCACGTTGAAGACGTTAAAAGGCTTTTAGAGCGTTGTAGGGATGAAGGGCGTGAGTTATATTTAGATACGCCAAACTTCGCCCTAAAAGAAGACGTGGCTATCCTAAAAAAGATAATTGAGCAAACAGGGGTTAAAGTTGTTGCTAATAACTATTATGCGTTGTCGCTTGGTGCAGACGTTATAGGGGCGGGCTTAAACGTATATAATACGGTGAGTGCAAGCGTTCACAATAAGCCTATAATGACGGCAGAAAAAGGTATGGCAGGAAGGGTAAGATTTCCTTATATGACTTTAAGATTTTGCCCTATAAAATCACACGTCGGTGGTAATTGTAAAAATTGTCAATATAGTAGTGGTTTTGAATTGCAAATGGAAAGTGGAAAGCGATTAAAAATAAAGAGAAAAAAACTTTCCGATTGCACTTTTTATTTGACAGACTAACTCTAATTTGTAAAACCATGTACAAAAGATATTTAATGGTTGTTTTTTCTGTATTTTATGAAAGACAATCTTTAAATTTCAATTTTCTACATTAGCTATTGACGAAATTAAGTAATTATGATATAATGCAATAAATTAGTAGTAGGGCAGGAATTAACGGGCGAGAAAAGAACAGGAGGAGATGGTCATGCTTTTTGTAACGGCAGACACGCATGGTAAATATTATTTCAGCAAACTAAAAGCTTTTGCGAAGGAAAACAAGGATCTTACTAAGAAAGATTACGTAATTATTGCGGGCGATTTTGGCGGTTTGTGGAATGAAGATACTGTTGCGGAAGATCTTGCCCCATATGAGCGTTTACCATTTACTATTCTTTTCGTTGATGGTAATCATGATAATTTCACGCTTTTAAATCAATTCCCCATTACCACTTGGAATGGCGGTAAGGTGCATAAAATCAGTTCCAACATTATTCATTTAATGCGTGGTCAGGTTTATGAAATTGATGGAAAGAAAATTTTCACGATGGGTGGTGGCACAAGCGTAGATAAGATGTATCGTACGGAAGGCATCACGTGGTGGAAGGAAGAAATTCCGTCTTATGCCGATCTTGTTGAAGCAAGGGCAAACCTTTCTAAACACAACTATGAAGTGGACTATATTATAACTCATTCTTGTGATGAAAGAGCACTTTATTATCCACCGATTGTAAACCGTGCGAACAAGCGTGGTAAGACGCAAGAAGAAAACAAGCTTTTTAATGAGTATGAAAGTAACGTAAAATACAAACATTGGTATTTTGGACATTATCACGTTGATGGTTCTGTTAATGAACGCAAGACGGTTGTCTATGAAAAAGTGCTTAAAATAGATTAAAAGGAGCACCCCGTTGCATTTGCAACGGGGTGTAATTATTTGTGCAAGGCTCTGTCGCAATCTCTGACTGATAAAGGATAAATAAAAAACAGCGCAATAGGTCGTTAAAACCCTTGATAAGATGTAAACTCTTATCTTCGGGCGTTTGCCTACTCTTGCTTGCTTTTTATTCGTCCTTTTAAAATCAGTCATTTCTTGCGACAGAGCCTTTTATAATCAAAATGTGTTTTGCAAGTATAATATTGATGTGTGAAACTAATCCTTAAACACGCCGTCAAAAAGTTCGAGTTTGCTCATTTTTAGAACTTTGGTTATAATGGACGGGGTGGCTTTGGGCATTATTCTGCCAAAGAAACTCATGGACCTTCCGTCAAACCCCATAACCATACGTTTTTTGCGTTTGTGAATACCTTTGGCTATCTTTTTAGAAGCCTTTTCTAACGGCATCATCAGTTTGTTTATGAGTTTGTTGTTTTTATCGGTAACCGACATTCTGCCTAAAATATTCGTGCGGATAAAACCAGGGTAAACACCGCCAACGTATATTTGCTTTTTATAATCTTGAATAAGCGTTTCGGTAAATCCACGCATAGCAAACTTTGTTGCGCAATACATACTTTCGCCCACAACGGCGCAAAGACCTGCGGCACTTGCAACGTTAATAATTGCAGGTGTTTTTGATTGTTTTAATAGTGGAAGCATGATTTTTACCGCATAAACGTTTGCCGAAAAATTTGTGTCGATTATTTCTTGAATTTCTTCGTCCGAATATTTTTCAAGTTTAGCAAACGGAAGCATAAAACCAGCATTATTTATAAGCACGTCAACCCTTATCCCGTTTTCTTCTAATTCCGACTTAAAATTAAGCCAGTTTTCCTTTTTAGAAACGTCGAATAACCGATAGGAAAACTTATCTTTAAGGTCGCCTAAACTATCACGTGCGGCAAGGATTTTTTGTTCGTTCCTTGCTATACCTATAACGTTACAGCCGTATTTTTCAATAAGTAACTTGCTAACGGCAAAGCCTATTCCCCCGCTTGCGCCTGAAATGACTATGGTTTTTCCGTTAAGCCAAGATTTTTTAATTTTTTTCATAAATTCTCCATGTTTTTGATGATAATATTTTAACATAAATAAAAGCCTAATGCAACAGGCGTACAAAATTTCCTTTCGAACTATTGTAAATAAATATTTTCGACTTGAATTATCAAGTCGAATGTGTTATAATATTATAAATAAAAAATAGGGCGCAGAAATGAAGATGTGTGCAGAAAACGAACTTTTAAAAGGGCTTAATGACGAACAAATTTTACCTGTAAGAGATACTGAAGGTGCGGTACTTGTTATAGCGGGGGCTGGTAGTGGCAAAACCCGAGTTTTAACGAGCCGTATTGCGCATTTGGTGTTGGATAAAGGGGTTAATCCTGACAATATAATGGCAATTACGTTCACCAACAAGGCGGCAAAGGAAATGAAAGAAAGACTCATATCGCTTGTCGGTGATTTAGGGGATATGTGGGTATCCACAATTCATAGCATGTGCGTCCGTATTTTGCGCTATAATGCGGAGAAAATAGGTTATAGTGCAGATTTTACAATCTATGACGATTCGGATAAAGAAAAAACGTTAAAACGTGCTTTTGAAGATTTAGGGCTTGAAAGCGATAAACTTCTAAAAACGGTTAAAAACCAAATTTCAAACGCAAAAAACGAATGTATGTCCCCGTCGGAGTATCGTGAATATAGAAAAGACATGCGCTTTATCGACGATATTTGCAAAATTTATCAAAAGTATGAAGAATTGCTGTTTGCGTCTAACTCAATGGATTTTGACGATTTGCTTTGTAAGACGTATAAACTTTTTGTTGAGCATCCAGAAGTTGCAGATAAATACGCAGAACATTTTCACTATATTCACATAGATGAATTTCAAGATACCAACACCGTTCAATTTCAAATTGCAAAGCGTTTAGCGTTAAAACACGGAAATATTTTTGCCGTTGGTGATGATGACCAAAGCATTTACAGTTGGCGTGGTGCAAAGATAGAAAATATCTTAAACTTCGATAGCATTTTTAGTGGCGCAAAAGTTTATAAACTAGAACGCAATTACCGTTCGACAAAAAACATACTCAAACTAGCGAATTGCATTATTCTCAATAACCATGGCCGTAGAGAAAAGGAACTTTGGACTGAAAATGGTGATGGAAGTAAGGTTGAGATGTTTGTTGCGGGTGATGAACTTGGGGAAGCGCAATACGTTGCAACGCAAATTAAAGGTTTGATGGCAAGAACAGACCTTGACTATTCAGACTTTGCCGTGTTTATGCGAATCAATGCCATTTCCCGTGCAGTAGAGCAAGAATTTATCAAATATGGAATCCCATATAAAGTTTACGGTGGTTTTAGGTTTTTTGAACGAAAGGAAATTAAAGACGTTTTGGCATATCTAAAATTAGTGTGTAATCCATTTGATAACGAAGCGTTTATTCGTTCGGTAGGAACGCCAAAACGTGGAATAGGAGATAAAACGTTATCCGAACTTCGCTATTTCGCTTCTGAATACGGGTTGAGCATGTTTGATGCAATAGATAAGTTAGATTTATCTGATATTGCATCAGGGGGAAAAGCAAAACTTAGAACGTTTAAGGCTCTTATTGACGATATTAAAAATTATTCAAAAGAAAATCCCGTTTACAAGGTGATTGATTACGTTTTAGATACAACTGATTTTATGCTTCAATTTGAAGATAAAACAGAAGAAAATAAAGACCGCATTATGAACATAAGCGAACTTAAAAACTCTGCGGTGCAATTTTTGAATGATAATCCAAATACAACGATTTCGGACTATTTGAATTCTATAACGCTCAGTTCTGATACTGACGATATAAATTCTGATAATTGTGTGTCGGTTGCAACTATCCACGCATCTAAGGGATTAGAATTTCCATGTGTATTCGTTATCGGCGTAGATGAAAAAATATTACCCGTAACGCAAAATTTTGAAGATTTAGATGAAATTGAAGAAGAAAGAAGGTTAATGTACGTTGCGATAACCCGTGCAAAAGAAAGGCTTTATTTAACGAGAGCACGCAGTAGATTTATGTATGGTAGTCGTGAGTTTATGTCGCCTTCACGTTTCTTGAAAGAAGGTCAGTCTGTTCTCGCACCTATTAAACCGAGTACGGACAGTATGTATTCTGCTTATGCGCCTAGGAAAACATACGGTGGATACGGGGACGAAGTTAGTGAAAATTCCACAAGAACTGTTAGTGGATATTCGTCGGGCTATGCAAAAAGTCTTCTTAAAAATAGTAAGCCACAAGAAAATAAAAAGGTAAATTATAACGGATTTACGGCGGGCGTAAAAGTAAAGCACGTTAAATTTGGGGAAGGCGTTGTTATTTCCGTAAAAGGAAGCGGGGATAATATTGTTGTTGACGTGTTATTTAAGGGAGTTGGAATGAAATCACTTTCTGCAAAATATGCGCCTATGGAGATAGTATAATGGAAAGGATGAGAAAACTTGTTGATCTTTTGAATAAATATGCGCACGAATATTACGTGCTTGATAATCCCACCGTTTCGGATAAAGAATATGACGTTTTGTATGATGAACTTAAAAAACTTGAAGCAGAAAGTGGTGAAGTTCTATTCGATTCTCCTACAAGGCGTGTCGGTGGCGAGCCAATTTCGGCTTTTAAGAAACATAATCACATCAACAAATTGTATAGTTTAGATAAATCAACCACCACCGAAGAACTAATTGCATTTGATGAAAAGATAAAAAAGTTAGGCGAATCGCCCGAGTACACGGTGGAATATAAGTTTGACGGATTAACCGTTTGTTTAACGTATGAAAACGGTAAATTTACTAGGGGAACGACACGTGGTAACGGGGTTACGGGTGAAGACGTAACGGCGCAAGTTTTAACCATTAAAAGTTTTCCGCTAAGCATTGATTATAAAGGTACGGTCGAAGTGCAAGGCGAAGCGATTATGCGCCTATCTGTGCTTGAAGAATATAACAAAAGTGCATCTGAACCGCTTAAAAACGCAAGAAACGCAGTTGCTGGCGCAATTAGAAATTTAGACCCCAAAGTAACTGAAAAACGTAAAGTTGAAATAATGTTTTACAATGTAAATTATATTTCCGACGGAAGTATAAAAACTCAACTTGAATGTGTGGAATTTTTGAAAAATAACGGCTTTAAGGTACATCCTTATCTAGAAGTTTGTAAGGATATTGAAGGTGTTATAAAAGCGATTGAAGGAATTGATGAAAGTAGAAAATCATTAGATATTCTAACTGATGGTGCAGTTGTAAAAGTAAATGATTTTTCACTTCGTGAAAAACTTGGTTTTACGGATAAATTTCCAAGGTGGGCAATAGCGTATAAGTTTGAAGCGGAAGAAGTTACGACTATTCTTGAAGACGTAAGATGGCAGGTAGGTAGAACGGGTAAATTAACACCGCTAGGGTTGTTAGAACCTACCGAACTTGCAGGCGCAACGGTTAGAAAGGCAACGCTTAACAACTTTGGTGATATTGAACGAAAAAAAGTAAAAATCGGTGCAAGGGTATTAATAAGACGTAGTAACGAAGTTATTCCTGAAATTTTAGGGACAACTGAAATTTATGAACATTGTAAAGACGTAGAAAAACCGTCGAATTGTCCGTTTTGCAAAAGTGAACTAGTTGAAAACGGAGCAAACCTATTTTGCCCGAACGAGCATTGTAGGCCGAGGGTAATTGCAAGGCTATCAAATTTTGCATCAAAAGCAGGGATGAATATAGATGGTTTTAGCGAAATGACGGCAGGGCTTTTATACGACGATTTAGGTGTGGAAAGTTACGACCGATTATATACGTTAGACCGTGAAAAGTTGATGACGCTTGAAGGGTTTAAGGATGCAAAAACGGACAACTTGTTATATGCTATTGAAAACAGCAAAAAAGTTCCGCTTGCAAACTTTATCTATGCGCTTGGCATTGATAACGTGGGGAAGAAAACGGCAAAAGACTTAGCGTCTTATTTTGGTAGTTTAAATGGACTTATTAACGCAACGGAAGAAACGCTTGCATCTCTTTCAGATATAGGTGAAATTACGGCAAAATGCATATACGGGTATTTCCGAAATGATAAAAACCTAGAAGAAATCAACGCACTTTTGAGTTTAGGAGTTGAACCTTTTATGGAAAAGGTTGAAAAGGGCGGGATTTTTGATGGCGAAAAAGTTGTGCTAACAGGCACGCTTACCGAGTATAAGCGAGATGAGGCAGGCAAAATTATCGAATCTCTCGGTGGAAGAATTATGAGTGGGGTAAGTAAAGCAACTACGCTTGTAATAGCAGGGGAAAGCGCAGGCAGTAAACTAGATAAGGCAAAACAACTAGGAATTCGCATAATCGACGAGCAAGAATTCAAAAATTTAATATTAAAAAATATTAAATAATACTTGAAAAAGCAACGATTATGTAGTAGAATAATCTTTAATGGTTTAAGGAGAAAACTCATATGCTTAGCATGACGGGATACGGAAGAGCAGAATATAGCGAAAATGGTGTCAACCTTACGGTTGAACTTAAAACGGTTAACAACAGAAATTTTGATTTGAACGTCAAAACGCCCCGTTCTTTTATTCTCTTTGAAGATTTAATTAGGAAAACTGTTCAGAAATACGTTAAACGAGCGAGAATTGATTTATTCATAAACTTTTCCGACAAACGTGAAAAGCCAACGGAACTTGACGTAAATTTAGAAAAAGCAGTTGGATATTATCAAGCGGGCGAAGCAATCGCAAAGCGATTAAACATGCCTAACGATTTAACTGTAACGTCAATTCTTCGCATGCCAGAAGTAGTAACTGATAATTCGTTAACAGACGTAACGGAATTTGAAAAAGTTTTAGAAGAAACGGTTGCCAAGGCTTGCGAACAATTAAATCAAATGCGTAAGATTGAAGGTGAAAAACTTTGCGCAGATATGCTTTCAAGGATGGACGTTATCAACGGGCTTAGAAATAACATTATTGAACGTGCGCCCCTTGTGTCAGCAGAACATAAAGAACGCTTAAAACAGAGAATTGAAGAAACGCTTGCAGGCGTTCAATATGATGAAACAAGGCTCTTAAACGAAGTTGCGTTTTATACCGATAAAGTGAACATAGATGAAGAACTTACAAGACTAGGTTCACATATCTCTCAATTTAAGGAAATTATTCATAAAAACGGAGAAGGAAAGAAACTCGATTTCCTTATGCAGGAGTTTAACAGAGAAACGAACACAATTTGTTCAAAATCTAACGATATTGCGGTAACGGGATATGCGTTGTCGCTAAAAAACGAAATTGAAAAAGTAAGAGAACAGGTTCAAAATTTAGAATAATGAGAAACGTACTAATAGTACTATCAGGGCCTTCTGGGGTAGGAAGGGGCACGATAGCAAGAATGTTAACAG
>SVIE01000035.1 GCA_015069625.1 Clostridiales bacterium
CATATGCTTTTACCGGCTCGCATATGCGTCGTTATATCCGTCGTCTGTAAAATTTTTACCACTTTCGTCAACTATGCACACTTCTATTGCATCTTGCCCATCAATACAATGGTGACATGTTACAACGTAAAATTCGTTATCCTTATCAAGAAGTTGATCGTTAACGTCAAATAAATCAATATCTACGATTACGCCCGAAGAATAAGTGCCGTTATATTCCCCGTCCGTTATTCCTTTTAATGCAACAACAGAGTTTTTAACTTCTTTTACAAGGTTTGGGCGAGTTTTTATCTGCCTTTCTGCCTCTGAAAGGGTGTTAATAACCACGTTTTCAGCTTGCACAGAAGATGACGGCGGTTGCTCACCACCCCCCAAGTTACCTGAGTCCCCGTTAAAAAACGTGCATCCTGTAGAAAATGCAACGGTTAAACTTAATAATACAACCGTTATCAATGATAAAAGTTTTTTCATAATCTCTCCTTTTACCTTTAATTATATTCATTAAAACATTTTTTGCTTAAAAATAAATTGAAATTTAATTTAATTTTAACTCATTTTTTATAAAAAATCAACAACTAATTATTTAGTATATATCATAATATGCAATTTTTATCTGCTTTCATCTATTTATAAATCTTTATTTATATAATCTTAAAGGTCGTTCTAAAAAGAACGACCTTTACTCTCCGCAAATTTGCGGAGAGTTCCACAAGTTTACGGAATTATATAAACGGCGATAGTTTGATAGTTTTCTTACGATAATTTCCATTAAAAAAGAAAAACCTTACCACCGAACATTGTTAGTTTCGGCAAATAAGGTTTTTTTATACGTAAAATTTTTGTTTTTGTAACGTCTTCTTACATTATGTAATCAAGATTTAGAAACAAGAGAGACAAGGCTCGCCGAATAGAACGTCCATTTGTTTGCGAATAAAGGATTAGAAACAAGTTGGGCAAGGCTCGCAAACGATTTTGGGTGAGATTTGCAAATAACGGATTAGAAGCGAGAGATACAAGGCTCGCCGACGCAAACGGATGAGATAGAACGTCTGTTCATCGAAGTCGTTTGCTATGGCAGTAACGCAGTATCTCGATGCTTATAATTTGTTATTCTTCGTCTTCTGGCAAATTAACGTTATGATAAACGTTCTGCACGTCATCTAAATCTTCTAATGCGTCGATAAGACGTTTGAATTTTGCAAGATCGTCGCCTTCCAACGTAATTTCGTTTTGTGGAAGCATTTCAATTTGCGCTTCAAAGAAGTTAAGACCTTTACTCTCTAAATATTTTCTAACGTCTGAAAAACTTGCAACTGAAGTATAAACTTCAAAAGCGTCGTCTTCTGCGATAAAATCATCTGCACCTGCTTCTAAAGCATATTCCATAACAACGTCTTCTTCAAGATCGGGGGTGCGTTCGATAATGATAACGCCTTTGGTTTCAAACGTAAAAGATACGCAACCTGCGTTTCCAAGTGAACCGCCGTGCTTTCTCATTGCCGTTCTAACGTAATCTACAGTACGGTTTTTATTGTCGGTAAGTGCTTTAATAATGACTGCACTTCCGTTAGGACCGTATCCTTCATATGTGAGTTCTTCGTAGTTATCACCACTAAGTTCACCTGCGGCCTTTGCAATACAACGTTTAATGTTGTCGTTAGGCATGTTAACTGCTTTTGCTTTTGCAATAGCATCTGCAAGTTTACTGTTTGTAGTAGGATCGGGGTTGTTTTTTGCTGCAACTGCGATTTCTCTGCCTACCTTAGTGAAAATTTTACCTTTTGCGGCATCAGTTTTTGCCTTCTTTACCGCTATATTGGCTGCATGACTATGTCCTGACATATTTATTCTCCTTTACTTTTTTAATTGGTACATCAATATACCCGCAGCAACGCCTGCATTTAAACTTTCCATACCATTTTCCATCGGTATTTTTACGGTGTATGTGGCTTTGTTTCTCATAAACTCACTTACTCCGTTTGCTTCGTTGCCGATAACTATACAAACGCTTTCGTTCACCTTAAAATCGAATACGTTTTCACCGTTCATATCTGCTATTACAAATGGCATTTTTATCATGTTCGATAAAATTTCGTTGCTACCCGTATATATTCGAACACGGAAAATACCGCCCATGCTTGCCCTTACGGACTTAGGACTAAATGCATCTGCACCATTTGCAATAAATACGTTTAAGTATCCACTTGCGGCTGCCGTTCTAATAATTGCGCCAACGTTTGCAGGATCGGAAACACCATCTAAAAATATACAGTTTCCACTTTGCGAAATCTCGCCATACACGGGTTTGTCTAATACGGCAAGAACGCCCTGAGGCGAAACGTCTGTTGAAATGCACTTGAAAACGTCATCACTAACCGTTTCGGTTGGAATAGTTCCAAAGTTCACTTGTGATAAGCCAGATTCCGTGCCAACTATTTTAGAAACGTTAAAACCGGACGCTATACTTTCGTTAACGCTTTTGACCCCTTCTACCGTAAACACACCTAGTTCATCACGTACCTTTTTATCTGCAAGCGACTTTATATATTTGATTAACGGATTTTGTCTTGAAGTTATCATAATAACCTTTTAGCACTACCACGTTAAATTATAGTAGGCTAACCCAAAAAGCCTACGCAAAGGTAGGCTTGTGGAATTTAAATTATTTTGCTAATTTTGCTTTTGCTTGTTCGCAAAGTGCGGTGAAAGCCTTAGCGTCGCTAACAGCGATTTCTGCTAATACCTTTCTGTTAAGATTGATGCCGGCACTCTTTAAGCCGAACATTAACTTACTGTAAGATAATCCGTTAAGTCTAGCAGCTGCGTTGATTCTGGCAATCCAGAGTGAACGGAAATCACGTTTTTTGTTCTTTCTTCCGATATAAGCATACATCTGAGCCTTCATAACAGCTTCACGTGCTACTCTGTATCTCTTGCTTCTACCACCGAAATATCCTTTTGCAAGTTTTAATATCTTTCTACGCTTTTTAACAGCGTTAACTGCTCTTTTAATACGCATAATGTTCTCTCCTTATTATTTGTTGTAAATCAACGTATGAATAGTCTTTTCTTGTGTCTTATCTACGTAAGCACCGTCACATAAGTTGTTCTTTCTCTTTCTGTCTTTCTTGGTAAGAATGTGGTTCTTGCCAGAGCAAGCACGCTTAATCTTGCCATTTGCGGTTACTTTGAAACGTTTTTTAGCCGCACTTTTTGTCTTCATTTTAGGCATAATATAAATCCTCCGTTTGTTTTTTATGTTATCAAATTAAGCCTTTACGGGTGCAAGCATCATCCATACGTTTCTGCCTTCCGTAGTAGGTTCTTTTTCTTTCATTCCGCAGTCTTTAACAAGTTCGAAAAAGCGATTCATAACGTCAACACTTAAATTTGAGTGTGCCATCTGTCTGCCTTTCATTCTAATAGAAACTTTAACTTTGTTTCCACTTGTTAAGAATTTTTGCGCTTGTTTTGCTTTTACCTGCATATCGCCGGTTGCAATCGTCATAGAAAGTCCGATTTCCTTGATTTCAACTACTTTCTGATTTTTCTTTGCTTCCTTTGCCTTTTTTCCCTGTTCGAAAAGATACTTGCCGTAGTTCATTATTTTACATACGGGGGGATTTGCGGTTGGGGAAATCTTAACAAGGTCAAGCCCCTTTTCTTCTGCAATACGAAGTGCTTCCACACTAGATACGATACCGAGTTGTTCACCCGTGTCACCGATAAGTCTTACTTCTCTGTCCCTGATCTCTTCGTTGATCTGATGTTCTCTTTTAATGGTTTTGTACCTCTCAATATATTTTCTCTGGGTCGCCCAGAAAATACCAAAAAAAAACGAGCCACTTGAAAAAGTAGCCCACCCAAAACAATTTACGCCTAAAAGCGCAAAAATCTAAATATCTTGCCGAACGCAATCAATTTTCCGTCGGCGAGAAGGGTTACTTCTTCTTTAAGCCTTTTTATAATACACTTTTTAGCCACGCTTGTCAAACGTTTTTCGCATTTTTTACAAATTTATGCCCAATTCTTTCAAAAGCGCATCCGTTTGTTGTAATTTATCGTCTGTAAAATTCTTTTTATACTTAATTTCCTGTTTTATTACTTTGCGTTTTCTACCTGAAAGCAAAGAAAACCAACGTTTTAACGTATAATACGGCAATAAAATAGGATATTTTTCTAATTTTCTATACCTGCTTTTCATCTCGCTAAACGGCAAGAATATGCGCCTTTTATAATAATTACTATCTGTTTTAGAACTTTCCACTTGGGTTTTTTGTTGCAGAGTGCCGTAGACTCCGCCACCGATAACAAATTTTTCCATTTCCGTTATCGTTTGATTCGATTCGCCACCGTTAAACCAATAATCTGCAAGCGCATAAGCATATTCCGAAAACTTATCAAGTCCTATCTCTTTTATGTATTCTTCCCCTGTCTTTGCGTTAAAGCCTTTGTTTTTTCTAAGCAAATGCAAATCCATAAAAACTTTAACACCGCAACCGCCACCCTTAAAATGATTTGCCATGTGAAATATGAGATATGCATTTAAGAGTTCGTCTGGCATCTTCAATCCGTATTCGCCAAAAACTTTTTCGCCACTTTTCCACGCCAAATTTAACAGTTTTTTTGCGTTTTCAGTATAGCCCAACGAAAAATGAAGTTCTATATTTACACCACTTTCCGTTTGATATAAATTATCGTGTTGTTTCTCTTCTAGAAGTTTCGCACCTATCTTTTTTATGATTATCTCTTCGGCTTTTTTAACGTCTTCCTTTTTTACAAGCACGTCAATATCGCAACTTGTCCTTAAATACTGTTCAGGATACACGCTTCTTATAGTTGCACCTTTTAATATAAAGTATGCAACTTTTTCTTCTTCAAACTCGCTCTTTATTCGTTCGGTTTCAAAATCGTGAATTCCAAAACGATATTTTGCAAGATTTTCCTTTTTGATAAACGATTCGGGAAGTGCTATGCCTTCCTTTGTAAGTTTATAACTTACAATATGTGCTAAATCATGGAAGTTCGAAATTTTAAAAAGGTCAACCAAAAACTCGTCCGTAAGTTGTTCACGAACGCTTTTAAGTAATTTAGTTCCGTTTATAGCACTTTTTACTATACTTATAAACGCTTGGCTAACCTGTTTAATCTGCATTACTATTTTCTATCTCCGTACATTTTTGCGTAATAGTCTTTATATTCTCCGCTAATAATTTCTTGCCACCATTCACGATTTTCAAGATACCATTTTATTGTTTTTTTAAGTCCGTCACAAAACTTCGTTTCAGGAAGCCAACCTAATTCACGGCTAATTTTTGCAGGGTCAATTGCATACCTTAAATCGTGTCCTTTTCTATCCGCAACGAAGGTGATTAAACTTTCAGGCTTCCCTAGTTCTTTCAAAATGAGTTTAACGATTTCAATATTGCTCATTTCGTTATGTCCGCCAACGTTATACACTTCACCGACCTTGCCGTTATGTATAATTAAATCGATTGCACGGCAATGATCTTCAACGTAAAGCCAGTCACGAATATTCTCGCCTTTACCATATACGGGAAGCGGTTTATCCGCTAAAGCGTTGGCTATCATAAGGGGTATAAGCTTTTCTGGGAAGTGATAGGGTCCGTAGTTATTCGAGCATCTGCTTACTGAAACAGGCAAGTTATACGTTCTATGGTAGGCAAGCACTAATAGGTCGGCCCCTGCTTTTGACGAACTATACGGGCTACTCGTTTTAATAGGTGTTTCTTCAGTAAAGAACATATCTGGGCGGTCTATTGGAAGGTCGCCGTACACTTCATCCGTTGATACTTGATGATAACGTTTAATGCCATATTTTCTGCACGCATCCATAAGCGTTGCCGTCCCTAAAATATTAGTTCTTAAAAAAACTTCGGGGTCTTCAATCGAACGGTCAACGTGCGATTCCGCAGCAAAGTTAACAACCATATCAGGTTTTTCTTCTTCAAATAATTTATTAACCGCTTCTCTATCGCAAATATCCGCTTTAACGAAACGGAAGTTTGGGTTATCCATTACGGTTTTAAGTGTAGAAAGATTTCCTGCGTAAGTTAATTTATCCAAACAAATAATTCTATAATCGGGATATTTATTGAGCATATGGAACACGAAATTACTTCCGATAAATCCTGCTCCGCCTGTTACGATTATGGTCATATTATTCTCCTTTAGCAAGCGAAATTAAGTATTCGCCATATTCTGTCATTTTTAGTTCTTCACCAAGCTTTATTAGTTGTTCGGTGGTTATAAATCCCCTACGCCATGCAATTTCTTCTATGCACGAAACGTAAAAACCTTGGCGTGATTGCACCGCTTCAACGTATTCAGATGCCTTCAACATACCTTCGGGTGTTCCCGTATCAAGCCATGCCATACCACGGCCAAATAGTTGAACTTTAAGTTTTCCACGTCTTAAATATTCGTTGTTTACCGCCGTGATTTCTATTTCACCACGCTTACTTGGTTTAACGTTTTTAGCAATTTCCACAACGTCGTTATCGTAAAAATAAAGTCCTGGAACGGCATAATTAGACTTGGGATTTTCAGGTTTTTCTTCAATAGATACAACGTTCATATCCTTATCAAATTCTACAACGCCAAACGCCCTTGCGTCTTTAACGGGATAACCAAAAATAGTTGCACCGTCGTTTGTCATTGCCCTTTTCATAGCCCTTGTTAAATCTTGACCGTAGAACACGTTATCCCCTAAGATTAAACAAACGCTATCGTTACCGATAAACTCTTCACCTAAAATGAAAGCGTCGGCAAGTCCACGTGGCGTGTCTTGAACCTTATATTCAAATCTAACGCCTAGTCTTGCGCCATCACCCAAAAGTTCGTGATATTTATCTATTGCGTCGGGCGAAGAAATGATTAACACTTCTTTAATCCCTGCCAAGAGCAACACGGAAAGTGGGTAATAAATAAGCGGTTTATCGTAAATGGGAAGTAATTGCTTTGATACTACCTTGGTCATTGGATAAAGCCTTGTTCCCTTTCCCCCTGCTAAAATTATACCTTTCATTATTTTTGCTCCTTTTGTAAAATTATATCGCAAATTTTGTCAACGTCGGCTAGCGCTAAATCCGCATACATTGGCAAGCACAATACCTTTCTTGAATATTCTTTTGCTATTGGCGTTAAATCTGTTAAATCCTTGCCAAACGCCTTATTTTCTGACACAAGCGGATAGAAATATTTGCGTGCAAATATACCTTCTTTACCTAAAAGTTCAATAACGTCTTCCCTTGAAAGTCCAAATTGATCTTTTTCAATAAGAACAGGAAAATACGCCCAGTTGCGTTTTAATCCCGCTTGTTCGGGTAATAACGTTAAGCCCTTAACGTTTGATAGGCGTTTCACGTATCTTTCAAAAACCCTTTTACGCTTTGAAAGTTCCGTGTCGATATGCCTTAAATTGCATATCCCCATAGCCGATTGAAATTCGTTCATCTTAGCGTTCGTTCCAAACAGTTCAAGTTCTTCGCCACAAATACCGAAGTTGCGTTCTTTATTAAATTTTTCTGCAAGCGCACTATCCTTAAACGTTAAGCATCCCCCTTCTATCGTGTGGAAAACTTTGGTCGCATGAAAGGAAAACATGGACACGTCACCATAATCCCCAATTCCCTTGCCGTTTAGTTCTGCGCCAAAAGCGTGCGCTGAATCATAAATAACTTTTAAGCCGTGCTTAGTTGCTATTTGTTGAATTTTATCCACCGCACAAACGTTGCCGTAAACGTGAACGCCAAGAATTGCAGACGTTTTATCCGTGATTAAACTCTCGATTTTTTCTTCGTCAATCGTGTAATCACTTTTAACGTCACAAAAGACTGGCGTGCAGCCCGTCTGCACGATAGCGTTGGTGGTTGAAGCAAACGTAAACGGGGTTGTGATTACTTCCCCTGTCACGTTTAGTGCCTTTAAGGCACAATAAAGCGCAAGGTGTCCGTTCACGAACAACTCGATATTATCAACCTTCAAATAGCTTTTTAATTGCTCTTTAAGGCGGTTATGTATGGGACCCATATTAGTTAAATGCGTGGTTTCCCAAATGCTTTTAATTTCTTCGCAATACTCTTCATAAGAAGGCATGGAAGATTTTGTTACTAGAATTTTTTTCATAGTGATTAATTATATTCCTCTATGATAATCTCTGTATTAAACGGTTTAAGCAACATATCGTTACCGTCCACGTCGTAACACTTGACAGCGTCAATAACTTTTTCAGTTCTTTCTTTTAATTCTTCTTTAGTATCGGCAACGATAAAGATATTAGCAAGCATTTGTCTTTGCGTGCCTAAGCCTTTAACCTCGCCACCGTCATCGTAATTAGGATAAACGTCAACTACACCCTCAATGGCTTTGATTTCCTCTACGCCCTCAATTTTACCAATAACGCCTTCCTTTACGAGCGGAGAAAGTTTGCACGCCCATTTGCCGTTAAACGTTGGATTAGCAAGCGCGGAAATATCAACCTCACTCATCTTTCCAGTAAGCGCGTAATTTATAAGCAATTCTTTTGCATCAATACCGGTAAGCGCGGAAACGATCATATGTTCTTGCGCGCCGTTAAGCCTAAACCCTGGCTCGTAAATTCTAACAGAGCCGTCATCAATAAACGCTTGCAAGAATAAAACTCCGTTCTGTATTCCCATGCCTTTAAGCATATTGCAAACTTTTTCGTCAGTTTCTTTAATATATTTATCCAAATGCTTTGATGGGAAAATATAAGCAGACGGAAGTTGGGTTATCCCCTCCTGCTCCTTACTAGTATATCTATCACACATAGCAACGAGCGAAGGCTTGCCGTCTTGAATTACGTAATACACAATGGCTTCAATGCCGTCCATATATTTTTCAATAAGAATAGTTTTGCTTGGCGAAAAACTTAATGCTTTTTCTATTGCTACGTCTAATTCTTCACGGTTATTACAAATGGAAATACCATAAGAACTTGAACTATCCACAGGTTTCACTATTGCAGGATATTTAACTTTATCAGGCTCTAAAACCGAATATTCTTCCACAACAGGAACACCATGTTCACGGCAAGTGGATTTAAACTTGTCCTTATGAATCATAATATCAAACTGCTCAAGCGAAGCAAAACATGGAATATTTAAGCGTTTGCAAACCTCACAATAGGTTGGAATAAGTGCTTCTGCAACACCCACGAGTACGGCATCTATTTTTTCTTCTTGCACGAACTTAGTTAGTTCGTCAGCGTTCATACCGTCAATATTGCAAGGAACGGAAGCAAACTTTTTAGCATACGCGTTGGGGTTATAGTCCGTTACGTACGTTTTATAGCCCATCTTGTTTGCTTTAACAACTAAGCTTACTGTTTCAGGATTTGCGCCTAAAATAAGAAGTTTTTTTCCTTGCCTTGATGTCGCACTAAATTTTTTCTTCTTTTTATTATCTAATGCTTTTTCACCTGCAACGTACATTTTTACAAGCCCAAATAATACTACACAAGATGAGAACGTAAACAATATTGGATATATAGATTTATATATTACTTTACAGATTTCAGTTGCCGTTTCACCACCGATTATAATTGCCACAACATAACCAAAAAAGGACAATGCACCAACAATAAGTGCCGCAAAAACACCGATACCAAAAATTAACGTCATGATATCAACGATCTTTTTTCTAACGCCTTTAATTTCTTTCATCGCTTTGCCCTCCTATAATCCAAGTATAGGTAACCAACCGAGCAACACTATTACTTCTAATAGGTATTGAACGGCAACCCACCACAAATCATTTTTAACCGTTTTGCCAAAATCTGATCCTGCTATACTCATACCTGCATACATGCCAAGTGCAAACGGTGGTGTGATTCCACACATAACACCACACATACAAGGAAGCATTGCAGCAACAAGCAACGGATTAACCCCTACTGCCGCAAACATTGTTATAAACGCTGGTCCGAACATTACAACCATTGACGATCCTGGGATTATCATTGAAATGAAACAGGTTATAAGTGGAATTATAAATGCTAGACCATATTTACCCAAACTAAGTTTTTCAATAACTGCTTGAAGTTCTGCGCCTGCGCCAATATCGGTAAATAATTCACCAATCATGTAACCAAAAATACAAGTTGCAACCGTTGGAACTAACCCTTTAACGCCTTTTCCAAGTATTTCAATCATGCCCTTTATAGAGCCGTTCTTTTTATCTTTTGAAATAAGTACACCAATAATGGTTGCAATACCTGGGACGAAAATTAAAAGTGAACTTGAGAAATATTTTGCACCAGTTGCACCTAATCTATCAGTTAAAAATCCTGCGTTTAATATTGAATCTAATATAAATGGCAATAAGATGATTACAGGTAAAAGTAAGCCTGTCCACCCATCTTTTAGCGTTTGTTTTAGCGACGGCACATCTTCCTTCTTCATAGGCTTAACTTTATAGTATAAGCAGAAAAAGAATACTGTTAAAAGCCTTGATAAAATGAACCAAAGCGAAAGCCCCCAGCTAACCATCCAGAATTGGCCAATCGTTATAGCATTATCACCGAACACCGCTAAATAAGCGCCAAGTGCTGCTACAATATTTGCTGAAGGGGGAATCATATTTCCTAAATAGCTTGATGCACTTTCTACGTTTGCTGCAAGATGCGCAGGGAATCCCGTCTTTTTCATTGCAGGTATTGTAATAGTTCCCGTTGCCATTACGTTACCGGGTCCGCTACCTGAAAGTGCCCCCATGAAACCACTTGCAACAACTGAAGCATACCCTGCACCCCCAGGAATTCTTCCTAAAAGCGCAATTATTATCTTTACGCAATTATCAATTATTTTGGTTTTTGATAATATTTGCGACATCGCTACGAACGCAACCATTGAAAACAACAGTGAC
>SVIE01000001.1 GCA_015069625.1 Clostridiales bacterium
AAAGGAGAAATACCCAAGTGGCTCAAGGGGCTCCCCTGCTAAGGGAGTAGTACGTTTATAGCGTAGCATGGGTTCAAATCCCATTTTCTCCGCCATTAGAAACCTAATTTGAACACCTTTCAAGTTAGGTTTCTTTTGTTTTTGTAAAGTCCTTGTTTAAGGGCTTTTTCTTTTTATCTAAAACACGTTAAATAATGACATAAGGGTTTGTGTTAAAAAATTAAAAATAGGCTTAAAGTGGCTTTTATGCCGTCGAAAGCCTCTTGACAGGAGAACGGAGTGTGTTAGGCTATTTTCAGCAAAAAGGCAATAAAAAAGCCCCTAGGGGCGTTTGTAATTGGCGTTCTTAAGCCTTTTCAAACATACTCCGTAGAGGCTCGTGTCAAGAGGAACGTGGAATAAATGCCACTATTTATCACACATATATTTCAGTAGTTATTGATTTTAGTTTTATGATTTTTTTGTTTGGAACATAAAAATGCATTTTCTTTATTCCTTTAAAAAGCAAAAAGCCCTGACTATTGTCAGGACCTTTTACTATTGGGCTATTGAAATAAATCTCTGCTTTGTCATCATAGAGTCGTATTTCTTTTACTAGATAACTTATCATAAGTTGTGGTTCTAGTTTTATTGCTTCAATAAAGTATTCTCGAATATCGTTTTCAGTAACTTTAACTGAAATTTTGCTTTTTTCTAATAATAACTTTTTTTCTAAATCTTCTAGCTTGCTTTCAAGCTCTGTCATACGTTTATTAGTTGTGTTATTTATAATACCACGTTCAACGGCTTTCATAATATTGTCTAGTGATGACTCACATTGCTTTTTCTCTTTTTCTAGCATATTAAGTGTTACATTCTCTTTAGATAAAACATCTTGGTGTTTTAATAAAACTTTAATCAACTCATCAATATTTGCTTTATCAGTTAGATATGAGATTGTAGAGTTTATAACAAATTCTTCTAAAAATTCTTTACGTTGCATAGATTTTTTGCAACCGTTATTATGCTTTCTTCCTATGCATTTGTAATATCGTTTAACTTTTCCTGATTTGCTAGTTCCACCTTCGGCAGTAATTGAACTACCACAATATCCACACTTGATTTTATTACGTAATAGATAAACTGTTTCAGTGCTTTGTTTTCCGTATTTATTGTTTTCTACCTTATTTCTAACTATCTCGAAAGTAGAGGTAGGCACTATTTGAGGGTACATATCAGTAAAAACCTCATCTTTATATCGGTAAATGCCTGAATATTTTTCATTTTTAAGTATTTTGTAAATAGTGTTTCTAGCAAACGGCTTGCCTTTGTTGTAAATACCTTTTGAGTTAAGTTCTGACATAATATCTTTTACGTAAACGCCTATTGCATATTGTTCATAAATAAATCTAACTACTTCGGCTTGTTCCTCGTTTATTAGTATTTTCTTGTTTTCTACTTTATAGCCATAAATAAGAGGACCACCTTGGTAATTGCCTTTGTTTCTAGTTTCTCTCATACCACGCCTAACTTTTTGTGATAACTCTGCCGAATAATATTCTGCATAACCCTCAAAGATAGATTCCATTATAATTCTTTCAGGTGTATCAGGTAAATACTCAGTTGCAGATACTAATTGAACGCCATTTTCTTTCAACGTAGCTTTGTGTTTTAACGTTTCAAACTTATTTCTAGAAAACCTATCGAATTTGTAAACTAAAACGTAATCCCATTCTTTCTTTTTGCTATCTGCAATCATTTTTTGAAAGGCAGGTCGATTATCGTTAGTTCCTGTCATAGCCCTATCGATATACGTATCAAGGATAAGTATATCGTTTGATTTTGCATAGTCTTGGCAAACGTGAAGTTGACCTTCAATACTTTGCTCTGTTTGGTTGTCGCTAGAATACCTAGCATAAATTACAGCTGTTTTTAATTTTTTCATTTTTTTAATCTCCTTTAATTTTGATTATTTTTTTAATTTGTCTTTCGACAGGAGCGAACAAAACGGAACGGCTTATGTAATTTTAATTTTTATACACTTAACCTTTTTCACAAGGGTTGCTAAAAGCAATACACTTTACCCTTGTAAAAAAGAGCAGTTTCGTTTAAGCTCCCCAAAAGGCGAAAGATAAATTCTTATTTATTTCGCCTTTTTAAGTTCTTGAATACGTTTTAACAAAGTGATATAAAAGTGCTTTTGTTGGCTTTCGTTCAAGTCGGATAAACTAGGCTTTCCAAACGCTACCAAATCTAAATGTTGATTCTTTTTCATTTTTACCTCCTTTATCGCATAGAAAAAGGCATAACACTAAAAGCCCGAATTAATCGGGTAATAGTATCACGCCCTGAAAATACAACCACTGTTTCTATGCGAAAATCTCGGCTTGCTATTTTTGCGTTTTACGCTCTCAGCTATGAAATTTATTTTTTTGTTTTTATATCAAAAGTAGAATTAATGTTATGGCAAAAACATTAATACCTAGAAAGACTGATTTATCTAAAAACATTAGACTTAAAATTTATGCTTCACTTGTATCAAGACAAGCACACGTCTAACTCTCATTTGCAGTTTTTAAGGCTAAATTTTGCAAACGTAAAAAACACGCTAACTTGTAAAATACCAAGCACACACCTAACTGCCATTTGTCTATTTTTCTTGCTTTTATTGTTACACAAAAATTGCTTTAGGTGTTATTCAATAAATTCTAAAAAGTTACAAAAAAGTATAAAGGCTTTTAAGAAAATATAATCACTTATAATGGCTTATAAAAAATTGTAAAAAAGACACTCACTTGTATATATACAAGCACACGCCTAACACTCATTTGCCTTTTTTGAGCGTTTTATATCTCTTAATTTTGGGCTAATATTTTTGTAATAAGATACAACCTAAATACGAAAGGTAATTGCACATTATAAATAATTTTTCAAAAAAATTTTAATAATTAAAGTGGCAACCTAATTTCCACTTTGAAAAAATTTTAAAATAAAAAAAGGACACCTAATGTCCTAATTAAAATATTATTTCGAGGAAACGTAAAAATAATTAAAGGCAGAAGCAAAAAACAATGAAAAATGCCGAGGTGGGTTATGGCGAAAGATTGCGCCAACGGTTTAGTGCGCAACTTCGCCTCCCACTCGGCTTTCATTTTTTGTCTGCTTTAATTTTAGTTGCTCGTTATTTTATATGCTTTTAGTTTGCTTTTTTCGAGTAGTAAAGTTGAGGTTTAGGCGTGTGCTTGTCTCGGTGGAGCGAAGCGACACCGACTTGTATCAAGACAAGCACACGTCCTAGTGCCAAAATTAAATTTTAGTTCATTTTTATTAATGTGGAATATATAAAATAGTTGAATTTCTAGTAAGTATGTGTTATAATAGTATTGTTCCACGGGGCGAACAATGCAAGTTGGAGATTTTTCTAATGAACGGAGAGTTTATGACCGCTAGTCAGGCGGCTAAAAAATGGGGTATAACACAACGAAGAGTACAAATCCTATGTTCTAAAGGTAGAATAGACGGCGTGTTTAAGTTGGGCGAAAATTGGGTTATTCCTGCTACGGCACAAAAGCCAATTGATGGTAGAATTAAAAAGGAAAAAGAAAATGTTTAATGTATTAGATTTGTTTTGTGGATGTGGGGGGTTATCTTATGGCTTTGAGTCAGCAGGATATAATATAGTTTTAGGCATTGATAACGATAAAAAAGCCTTAGAAACATTTGAATTAAACCATAAAAATTCAAAATCAATTTGTGGAGATATTACTACCATACACGCAGTAGATATTAATCGTATCACGGGTGGAAAACAAATTGACGTTATTATTGGCGGACCACCTTGCCAAGGTATGTCCTTATCAGGTCCTAGAAGGTTTGATGACCCAAGAAATAAACTTTATTTATCTTATATACGTCTTGTAGAAGAAATTCAACCTAAAGCTTTTGTGATAGAAAATGTTCCGGGATTAGTTTCGCTGTTTAATGGGCAAATAAAAGATAGTATTATTGAGAGATTAACATCGTTAGGATATAATGTTCAATATAAAATTTTGTGCTCAGCTGATTATGGTGTTCCCCAAAGCCGTCGAAGAGTGGTTTTTGTTGGATTAAAAACAGGTGAATTCATATATCCTAAAATTAACGATAATCAAGTGACTTGTGAAATGGCGTTAAGCGATTTACCCCCTTTAGTAGATTGTTTAGGGGAAGAAAATCAAGAATATGCGACCAAAGCCATTAATGATTATCAAAAACTTATGAGAAAGCGTTCTGACGTGGTTAAAAATCATATTGCGGCAACACACTCTGATAAAGTAAAAAATATTATTTCTATGGTTCCCGACGGAGGTAATTATAAAGACCTTCCCGAACCTTATCGTAGTAGTCGTAATTTCCATGTGGCGTGGACACGTTTTAATAGCCAAAAGCCTGCTCCCACTATCGACACGGGACATAGGCATCATTTCCATTATAAATATGATAGAGTTCCTACGGTTAGAGAATGTGCGAGATTACAGTCTTTCCCTGATGACTTTATCTTTTTAGGAAATAAAACGCAACAATTTAGACAGGTTGGCAACGCTGTCCCACCATTAATGGCACAAGCGATTGCTAATCAGTTGCTTAAATTTATTACAAAGGAGAACTAAAATGTATATAGTTCCTGAAGAATATTATTTTAGAATACACCACGTTCGTCCACGTTTCAAAGGCGATATTGAAAACGTATTATTATTTATGGCAACAGAAATCTCAAAAATGGAAGAAATGCCCGAAAAAGATTTTGCCAACGAATTAAATAATGCGATTAGAAGATATCCGGGTAATGGAATAAGAGAAATTAAGACAATTAATAATTGGAGAACAGAAATATCTGCTTTATTTGGTTATTTTATTGTAGAAAATGGGACTACTCGCCCCGGGAAACGTGCTTTTGAGTTGGCGCAAAAAGAAGATTTGGTTGAAGCGTTTAAGACTTTCCTTTATACATTTCAATATCCCGGCGCACACATTAAAACTCACGAAGTATTAAAACAAATTGAAAAAGGCGTTCATTTTAAGCCTGCACAATACATTTTACAGGTATTAGAAGAAGCGGAAAAAGATACAAAAGGTAGAGTCGGATTATCAAAAGAAGAAGTTTGTCATTGTATCTTCAACGACTTACGAGCAACTGCTCAAATGGAAACTCCTTTAGAAACTTGGAAAAGAATAAAACATAATCGTGAATTGGAAGTTGAATATGATTCTACAGGAGATGTTGTTCGTTATGCTGGCGATATTGTAGATTATATGGAAATCGCAAACTTATTAGTTTCTCACGATAGTCGTTGTTATTATAAAAACACTCTTGAAAGTGAAACAATATTAAAATTTATTAACTCATCCGAATGGTATAGTGCTTATGATAAACTAATCAAAAAGAAAAGTGCAACGCTTGAAAATGTTAAAGATTGTGTTGTTGGTTGGTTTAAGTATGTAAATAGACTAATGATAAGTAAAGCGGATAAAAAGTTGTATGTTATTCAAGACCCTGTTGGTTTGTATAAAAATGATATAATTGAAATGATACCTAAAAATGGTGCGGAAATTACGTTCAACGTAGATACCGCAGGACAATATGAGGAGTTATTATCGTGGGCAAATTAAAAGTAGCATCATTATTTTGTGGTTGTGGCGGTACTGATGTTGGGTTATTGGGTGGATTTGACTTTTTAGGCAAAAATTATCCTAATAATCCCGTAGAAATTGTATATGCGAACGACATTGACGATAATGCTTGTCGCATTTTTGAAGAAAATTTTGGTATTACGCCCGATAATCGTGATATTAGAGAAATAAAATCGGATGAACTTCCTGATTTTGATATTTTGACAGGCGGTTTTCCTTGCCAATCGTTTTCTATTGTCGCTCAAAATCCTAAACGTTTAGGCGTTAAAGACGATAGAGGCAAATTGTTCTTTGAAATGTGTCGTATTTTAAGAGATAAAAAGCCTAAATGCTTTATTGCTGAAAACGTAAAAGGTATTTTATCGGCAAATGAAAAAAACGCTTTCCCTTTAATTATTAAAGAGTTTGAAGATAGCGGTTATAATGTATCTTATAGACTTCTTAATGCCGTTAATTTTGGCGTTCCCCAAAAAAGAGAAAGGGTTATTATTGTCGGCATAAGAAAAGATTTAGGCTTTACTTTTGATTTTAATGGGTTACCCCAAGAAGGAGATTTTCCTATTACTTCACTTTCACAAGTAATAGAAAATACTGTCCCTGAAAAATATTTCTTTAGTCAAAAAGCCGTTGATGGTATGATGAGGAAAAGAGAAACTATGAACAAAGGTCGTGCTCAAGACATTACGCAACCTTGCAATACTGTTGGCGCACACCTTGCAAAAGTTTCATTGAACAGTACCGACCCCGTTTTAATGGTTGGAGAAAGATATAGAAGATTTACTCCTAGAGAAGTTGCTCGTATTCAATCTTTCCCTGAAACATTTGAATTGGTAGGGACAGAATCCGCCCAATATAGAGCGTTAGGAAATGCTATTGCCCCCGTTATGTTTTGGTATGTAGCGCAAGCAGTTTCTAAATTGTTAACGGCGTGAGGAACTTTATATGAATGACGAAGCTTTTAAAAACACATTAATTAAGGCTATTGAATTAGACCCAACCACTTTTACCTATAGAACAAATTTATGCTCTACTCTTATAAAAAGCAATGTATATATTGAATATTTACAACTATTTTTCTGCCAACCCACGACAATTAGAAAATGAAAAACGTAATGTTTTAGTTAGGGTGATTGTTCCTGAAAGCGAAGAAATAAGAGATAACATCATATTCGCAACTAACAACCAAACAAATATCCCTAAATCTTCTTTACGTGTTACAGATACAATTCATTTGCAAATTGAGATGTATTTTAAAAGTCGTGGTTTGTATTATGATAGAAGAAAAAATTATTATAAAAACCAAAAGAAGAAATCGGCTGAGATTGTTGGAGTATCATTCTTGGCTCAATGTTTAATAAGTATAATTTTGAGAAAACCTGATTTTGCTAGAGCAAGACCTTCTACATTATTAACGGATGACGAAACTTATGCATTTCTATACGAAGAAAATCAAAATTTAGAAGCATATTAAAATTAAGTTTTCAACATAATAAATAATATTAAAAAATTTTTCAAAAAATATGTAAATAAAACTTGACATTTGAAATTTTGCATATTATAATTAGTGTAAAGTTAACTTTACATTTTTAATAGGAGGTATGAAGAAAATGGACAATAAAGAAGTTTTAGAAAAAATTTCTAAAAAGAAAGCACACGTTGGTGAAATGGAAAGTGCAAAAATCAACAAAGCGTGTTGGATAGCGGTTATCGTTGCAGGAATTTTAGCCGTTGCGTTTATGATAGTGGAAGGTGCGCTTGGGCATTACTCTGCAATATTTGCAATCGGCGGGGTGTGTTATGCTTGGGCAAGCGTGTTCTATTTTTGTCAGTATTTTGTGGCAAAAAGAAAGTTTGTCGGCATCTTGATTGGCGGAACGTTGCACGGTCTTGCATGCATAACGATGATAACGCTTTATATATTGTTTAGCGTTGGGGTGTTATAATGAATAGCGATATCATACTTTATAACGAGATAAAAACCGCACGTCAAGCAAAAAAGATTTCGCAAGAAGAACTTGCACGTATGGTTGGTACAACCCGTCAAACGATAATTTCCATTGAAAAAAATCAATTCAATCCGTCGGCAAAACTTGCGCTTTTAATCTGTATTGCGCTTGACAAAAAGTTTGAAGAATTATTTCATTTTTAAGTAAAAAAGTTCCTGTTTAACTCGTTTAGACAGGAGCTTTTATTTTAGGCTAGCAAAAGTTGGTCTATTTTTCGGACTTGCGTGGTAAAAAATAAGAATATTTTCAAAAAAATTAAATAAAATTTAATATTATTTATTTCCATTTATTGACGGCTAAATAAAAAATTGATATAATTACAGTATATTTTCAATAAGGAGAAAAATTTTATGGCAAAGAGCATACAAGACATTTTGAAGCTCATCAAAGACAACGGAATTAAAATGGTTGATTTTAAGATGGTAGACATAAATGGTCAGTACCGTCACGTAACCATTCCTGCGCAGAACTTTTCCGAAGACACAATGAAAAGTGGTATAGGTTTTGACGCTTCTAACTACGGTTATGCAGTTGTTGAAAAAAGTGATATGGTTTTCATCCCTGATCCTGACACCGCAGTTATTGATCCGTTTTGCCAGATACCCACGCTTTCAATGACGGGTAACGCAATGATTATTGCTAGCCCTGAAAACCGTCCGCTCGCTCAATATCCTAGAAATATCGTTCTCGCTGCAGAACAATATATGAAGGATACCGGCATTGCAGACACAATGTTAATTCTTCCCGAATTCGAATTCTATCTTTTCGACCAAGTTGGTTGGCAGGTAGAACCTAACAGTATCGGTGTTTCTCTTGATGCACAACAATCATACTGGAATAGTGCAACCGAAGGTCTTGGCGTTATCGTTCCAAAACAAAAGGCTTATCACGTTGCAAAACCGTTTGATACGTCATATGAATGTCGTAGTGAAATGTGCATGCACATGAAAGATGCAGGCATTGAAATTAATTATCATCACCCCGAAGTTGCTGCTTCTGGTCAGTTCGAAATCGAACCACAACTTGGTCAAATGTCCAAGATGGCAGATGCTACAATGATGATTAAATACATCATTCATAACACCGCATTAAAGTATAATAAATCTGCAACCTTCATGCCTAAGCCTATCTACGGCGAAGCAGGAAGTGGTATGCACGTTCATATGCTTCTTCTTAAAGATGGTCAACCCGTATTCTCTGACGATAACGGATATGCTTCTTTAAGTGAAACGGCACATTATTTTATGGGTGGTTTGCTTAAACATATCGGTGCACTCTGTGCATTAACAAACCCAAGCACAAACTCTTTCAAGAGATTAGTTCCTGGCTTTGAAGCACCTGTTACGGTAGGTTATGCAACGTCTAACCGTAGTGCAGTTATTCGTATTCCTGCATACGCTAAAACGCCTAATAAACGTCGTTTTGAACTTCGTAACCCTGATGCAACGTGTAACCCATATTTCTGCTACGCAGCAATTTTGATGGCAGGTCTTGACGGGGTTAAGAATAAGATTGACCCGCATGCAAACGGCTGGGGCCCATACGACTTTAACCTTTTCCATCTCCCAGAAGAAGAAAAGGCAAAATTACAACAACTTCCCACGTCGCTTGAAGCTGCACTTGATGCGCTTGAAAAAGATTACGCATTCCTTACCGAAGGTGGTGTATTCCCAGAAACTCTTATTAAGAACTTCATCAAGAATAAGAGAGAAGAATGCAGTCAACTTTCTAAGATTCCAAATCCTGCAGAATTCGAAAAGTATTACAATCTCTAAAAAGTTCAAGCCCTTACACGACGTAAGGGCTTTTTCTTAATAAAAATTCAAAAAGCGACAAGATATTTTTTATCATATATGATATAATTAAAAAATAATATAGGAGAATATAAAATGAAATCAAAAATATCTAATAAAAATTTAATTACAAGTATTTTATATGCAGTTATGGGCGTGCTCCTAATTGTGCTTCAAGGCGGTTCACTTAATATTTTAATGACGGTTATCGGGGCGTTGCTTATTGTTGTTGGTATTGTTGACGTGGCAAACAAAGATATCGTTAAAGGTATTGTGGAACTAGCGATAGGTGTGGCGATAATAGTATGCGGTTGGTTGATTGCTGATATCGTATTATTAGTGTTCGGCATACTTCTTATAGTTAAGGGCTTTGTGGAAATTGTTAACACGAAAAGAAAGACGTTTATGACGCTTATCGTTCCTATCATCACGATTATAATAGGTATTATATTTATTGTCGCAAAATGGGCGCTTTTGGATGTTTTATGTATTGTTGCAGGTGCAATTTTTATTGTAAATGCTATACTTACGTTGGCAAGTAAACCACGTAAACGTTAAAAGACGGTTAAAAAATTGATTTGAAAAACGGAACGCTTATATTGAGTTCCGTTTTTTTATTTAAAACAATAAAAAAATTGTTAAGTTACCGTTGAAAAAACCTTTCAAACGCTAGCAAAATTATTGACAGAATAAGTGTGTAAATGTTATACTGTATTCGTGTTTAAATATATTTATATATTTACGGCAGAAAAACAAAGCAAATAGCAGAGAAAGGAAACAAAAATGAAGAAAGTTGCAATTGTCATGGGGAGCGATAGCGACCTTAAAGTAGTTGAAAAGGCAATAACTACGCTTAAAGATTATGGCGTAGAAACAGTCGTTCATGTATATTCTGCACACCGCACGCCTGTGGAAGCGAAGGAATTTACCGCAAGTGCAAGGGATAATGGAATAGGCGTTATTATTGCATGCGCAGGTAAGGCAGCGCATCTTGCAGGTGCAATCGCTGCAAACACCACCCTTCCTGTAATAGGGATTCCGATAAAGGCTTCCGCTCTTGAAGGGATGGATGCACTTTTATCAACCGTTCAAATGCCGGCAGGTATTCCCGTGGCAACCGTTGCGATAGACGGGGCTGAAAACGCTGCGCTTTTGGCTCTTCAAATTTTGGGTGTAACCGATAGTGAAATTGCGGATAAATTACAGCAGGCAAGAGACAGTAAAAAAGCAAAAATTTTAGAAAAAGATAAAGAACTTAACGAAAAATACAAATAAGTTAAAAAGGAAAAAGTGGGGAACTTAACGGCTCTTCACTTTTCTGTGTTTTTATACGAAAAATTACGGAGGATTTTATGAAGGAATTACACGAAGAATGCGGTGTTTTCGGCATATACGCATCAAGCGTACAAGATGTTGGAAATGCTACTTATTATGGACTTTATGCTTTACAACATCGTGGGCAAGACAGCGCAGGCATCGTTGTTAACGACGGTGGTGTGTTTACTGTTCGTAAGGATTTAGGGCTTGTTGGCGACGTGTTTGATAAGGATTCGCTTTTGGATTTAGGCGAAGGCAAAATCGCATTAGGACACGTTAGATACGGAACGGCAGGCACGGCAACGAGAGAAAATGCTCAGCCGATGGTTGTAAGCCACGTTAAAGGAAACCTTGCAATCGCTTACAACGGAAGTTTGATAAACAATGGTGAACTTCGCAATCAACTTGAACTTGAAGGTTCTATTTTCCACTCGACAACGGATACCGAAGTTATCACTTATATCATTACTAAGGAAAGACTTAAACAACCTTCAATCGAACATGCGGTATTTGAAGCATTAAAGAAATTAAAAGGCGCATATTCACTTGTGTTGATGTCGCCGACAAAACTTATTGCCGCACGTGATCCACATGGATTTAGACCACTTTGTTATGGAAAGAAAGATGATGGTTCTTACGTAATCGCATCAGAAAGTTGTGCGCTTGATGCTGTTGGCGCAAAACTTGTTCGTGACGTTGCTCCAGGTGAAGTTATCGTTATAGATCCGATGGGAATTCGTTCGTTTAAGGAAAACTGTGGAACGTGCAAAATGAGTTCTTGTGTGTTTGAATTCGTTTATTTTGCTCGTCCCGACTCGGTGGTTGACGGATGCTCTGTTCATCAGGCGAGAGTTAATGCGGGAAGATACCTTGCAAAAAGTAGTCCCTGTGATGCAGACGTTGTAATAGGCGTTCCTGATTCTGGGCTTGACGCTGCAATCGGTTATGCAAACGAATCTGGTATTCCTTATGAAATCGGATTTTTGAAAAACAAATATATCGGAAGAACGTTTATCTTCCCCAACCAAAAGGACAGAGAAGATCAGGTTAGAAAAAAACTTAACCCAATATCTTCAGTAGTTAAGGGAAAGAGAGTCGTTATGGTTGACGACTCGATAGTAAGGGGAACAACCTGTGCGAGAATAGTTAGACTTCTTAGAGAAGCAGGCGCAACCGAAGTTCACATGCGTGTTTCATCTCCACCATTCTTAAATCCGTGCTATTACGGAACGGATATTCCGTCAAGAGAATGCTTAATTGCTTGCAATCATTCGATTGAAGAAATAAGAGATATTATCGGGGTTGATAGTCTAGGTTACCTTGAATATGAAGACGTTAAAAAGATTGCAACAGGCGATGGATGTAAAGGATTCTGTACGGCTTGTTTTGATGGTCAGTATCCAACGGAAATTCCAGATAGAACGTTAAAGAACAGATTTGAAGTAAAAATCAATATTGATAAAAAGAAAGAACGCCATTAAGAGCGTTAAATAATATAACTAAACAGGAGATTTTACCATGCACGATAAAAGTTTCAGCGAAAGTTACAAAAACGCAGGCGTTGATATTACCGCAGGATACAAAGCGGTTGAACTTATGAAAAAGCACGTTGCTAGAACTATGACTAGCGGAGTTAATTCCGATCTTGGTGGTTTCGGCGGACTTTTCACTTTGGATAAAAAGATTAAAAACCCCGTTCTCGTTAGCGGAACGGACGGTGTAGGAACTAAGTTAAAGTTAGCATTCCTTATGGACAAGCATAACACGGTTGGTATCGACTGTGTTGCTATGTGTGTGAACGACGTTATTTGTTGTGGCGCAAAACCCCTTTTCTTCCTTGATTATATCGCAGTTGGCAAAAACGTTCCAGAACGTGTTGCTTCAATAGTTGAAGGTGTTGCAGAAGGATGCGTTCAGGCAGGCGCAGCGCTTATCGGTGGCGAAACGGCAGAAATGCCAGGTTTTTATCCGGTTGACGAATATGATTTAGCAGGCTTTGCAGTTGGCGTTGTTGACAAGAAGAAAATTTTAAGCAACAAAGACATGAAAGAAGGAGACGTTGTTATCGGTATTCCTTCAAGCGGTGTTCACAGTAACGGTTTCTCACTTGTAAGAAAGGTTTTCGATATTGAAAATGCAGACATCAAAACTCCGCTTGAAGCACTTGGCGGAAAGAGTCTTGGCGAAACGCTTTTAACACCGACGAAGATTTACGTTAAACCACTTCTTAACCTAATTGATAAAGTTAAGGTTAAAGCAGTTTCTCATATTACAGGTGGCGGTTTCTATGAAAACATGCCAAGAAGTTTGAAAGAAGGTTTCGGCTTAAAGATTGAAAAATCGGCAGTTAAAATTCTTCCTATCTTCGATATGATTATGAAGACTGGTAATATTGCAGAACGTGATATGTTCAACACCTTCAATATGGGTGTTGGTATGAGCGTTGTCGTTGATAAAAAAGACGCAGATAAGGCAGTTAAGATTCTTAACGCAAGCGGTGAAAACGCTTATATCCTTGGTGAAGTTGTCAAGAGTGATGACGGCGTAATTTTGTGTTAATCGACATGGAAAAGAGAAAGATTAAAATAGCCGTGTTGGTTTCTGGTGGCGGAACAAACTTACAAGCCATTTTAGATTATCAACGGGCGGGAAAACTTAAAAACGGTGAAGTGGTGGCGGTTATTGCAAGTAATCCTAACGCATACGCCTTAAAGCGTGCGGAAAATTTCGGCGTTCAAGGTTTTGTGGTTTCTAGAAAAGGACTTTCACAAAATGACTTTGAAAGTGGAATTATCTCACGTTTAGAAGAAGTGGGCGCAGAAGTTATAGTACTCGCAGGATTTATGTCAATACTTTCTGCTGAATTTACTAAGAAGTACGAAAACCGTATTATCAACGTTCACCCGTCGTTAATTCCAAGTTTTTGCGGTGAAGGTTTTTATGGACTTAGAGTTCACGAAGCAGCGCTTGGTTACGGTGTAAAAGTAACAGGTGCAACCGTTCACTTTGTTAACGAAGTGGCTGACGGTGGAAAGATAATCATGCAAAAAGCCGTTAAGATAAAAGATGGCGACACGCCTGAAATTTTACAACAACGTGTTATGCGAGAAGCGGAATGGATAATTTTACCGAAGTCGCTTGACAAAGTTTGCAAAAGTGTATTAAAAGGAGAAATCAAATGAGCGTAGTAAAAGCAGAAAAAATAGGAACTTTAATTAAAGATAATTCTTACGTTGGTAGGGGTATCGTTATAGGTAAGAGTGAAGACGGAAAGAGTGCGGTATTTGCCTATTTCATTATGGGAAGAAGTGCAAACAGCCGTAACCGTGTTTTTGTTGAAGAAGGAAAGGACGTTATAATTCATCCGTTTGACGCTGAAAAGGCAGGCGACCCCACGCTTATCATTTATGCACCTATCAGATATTATGAAAACAATATTATCGTAACTAACGGAAACCAAACGGATACTATTTACGATTTTCTTAAAAAAGGCGAAGGGTTCTGCACGGCACTTTCTACTCGTGAATTTGAACCTGACGCACCCAACTTTACCCCTAGAATTAGCGGTATGATTACTTTTGACGGTAAGGGTGATTTCGGATATAAGATGAGTATCTTAAAGGCGGCTGATGATGAAGGAACTGCATGCAATCGTTTCACTTATAGCTATTCGGCATTAAAGGGAATCGGGCATTTTATTCACACTTATAAATGTGATGGTAATCCTATCCCCACGTTTGAAGGAGAACCGGAAAGGGTGCTTCTTCCTAATTCCGCAAAAGAACTTGCAGATGATATTTGGGCAAACTTAAACGAAGAAAACAAAATTTCACTTTACGTTAAGTACGTTAACTTAGAAGATGGAAGTGAAGAAAAAATACTTATCAATAAAAACAAATAAGGTGTTAAAATGAAAGAATTTGAATTAAAATACGGTTGCAATCCCAACCAAAAACCTTCAAGAATTTTTATGGCGAACGGAAAGGAACTTCCCGTAACTATTCTTAACGGTAAACCAGGATATATCAACTTTTTAGACGCTTTTAACTCATGGCAACTTGTTAAGGAATTAAAAGCAGCAACAGGTAAGCCTTCGGCAACGTCTTTTAAGCACGTTAGTCCTGCGGGCGCAGCAGTTGGTAGAAAGTTATCTGACGTTGAAAAGAAAATCTGTTTCGTTGATGATATCGTTGGTCTTGACGATAGTGAAATCGCTTGCGCTTATGCAAGGGCAAGGGGTGCGGACAGAATGAGTTCGTTCGGAGATTGGATTGCACTTTCCGACGAATGCGACGAAGTTACCGCATCTATTATTAAACGTGAAGTTTCAGATGGTATTATTGCACCGTCTTATTCTGAAAAGGCACTTGAAATCTTAAAGGGAAAGAAGGGTGGTAATTACGCTATCGTTCAAATTGACAAAGACTACGTTCCAGAAGAAAAGGAAACAAAGCAAGTCTTTGGTATTACTTTTGAACAGGGTAGAAACAATTTCAAAATTGATAGAGAACTCGTTACCAAAGAAATCGTAACGAAAAATAAAAATCTTCCAGAAGATGCAATAGAAGATTTAATAATTGCGCTTATCACCTTAAAATATACGCAGTCTAACTCCGTTTGCTATGCGCACGGCGGACAAACGGTTGGCGTTGGTGCAGGTCAACAGTCAAGAATACATTGTACAAGACTTGCAGGTAGCAAAGCAGACAACTGGTTCTTACGTCAAAGTGAAAAGGTGTTAAATCTTCCTTTCTTACCAACGCTTGGCAGACCTGAAAGAAATAACGTTATAGATATTTATATTTCAGACGAATGTGAAGACCTTTTAGTCGACGGCACGTGGCAAAAATTCTTTACCGAATGCCCAACCCTTTTCACAAGAGAAGAAAAGAAAGAAGTGCTTAAAAAGATTTCTGGCGTTGCACTTGGAAGTGATGCTTTCTTCCCGTTCGGTGATAACGTTGAACGTGCTGCAAAAAGTGGCGTAAGTTATATTGCGCAACCAGGTGGCTCTGTTCGTGACGATTTAGTTATAGAAGCGTGTGATGAACGTGATATCGTTATGTCGTTCACGGGCATGAGACTTTTCCACCATTAAGATTATATGGCACTGTCATAAGCTCTGGTTGAAAAAGTGCAAATAAATAAACTTCGTGATAGTTTGTTAAACCCCTCGTTAAGATGTATACTCTTAACTTCGGGATTTGCCTGCTCTCACTTGTTTCTTATCTGCCCTTTAATAATCAACCATTTCTTATTTCAGCACCATGAAAAATAAAGTAGAACTTAAAAATAAAAATCATAAATAAAAATAAAACTCGCAAACGCGCGAAATTTACTCTAAAAGGGGCAGACAAATGAAAATACTTGTAGTAGGTAATGGCGGTAGAGAACACGCTATTATCAAAAGTTTGAAAAAGAGCAAAAACGTACGTGAAATTTATGCAATTGCAGGTAATGGCGGTATTGCAGATGACGCAAAGATAGTTGAAGGGATTGCAGTAACAGATATTCAGGCTATTGCAGACTGGGCAAAACAGAATAAAATTGATTTTGCCGTTGTTGCGCCTGACGATCCACTAGTACTTGGTGCGGTTGACCTTTTAACCGAATATAAAATTCCCTGTTTTGGACCGAATAAGGCGGCTGCCGAAATTGAAGGAAGTAAAATTTTTGCTAAAAACCTTATGAAAAAATACGGTATTCCCACGGCGGAATATCAAACGTTTAGTAGGCTTGATAGAGCGCTTAAATATCTTGAAACTGCGCCTATTCCAACTGTTATTAAGGCGGATGGACTTGCACTTGGTAAAGGTGTTATAATCGCTCAAACTAGAGAAGAAGCAATTCAAGCCGTAACTTCAATGATGAAAGATAAAGTTTTCGGTAAATCTGGAAGCAAGATTGTTATTGAAGAATTTTTAACAGGTCCTGAAGTTTCCGTTCTTTCGTTCACGGATGGCGAAACGCTTATTCCTATGGTATCGTCTATGGACCATAAGAGAGCAAGGGATAACGACGAAGGATTAAACACAGGTGGTATGGGTACGGTTGCCCCTAATCCGTATTATACCGAAGAAGTTGCAAAAGAGTGTATGGAAAAGATTTTCCTTCCCACAATGGATGCAATGAATAAAGAAGGTAGAACGTTTAAGGGTTGTTTATATTTCGGGCTTATGCTCACCCCGAACGGACCTAAGGTGATAGAATATAATTGCCGTTTTGGTGACCCTGAAACGCAAGTTGTTCTTCCGCTTCTTAAAAGCGATCTTTTGGAAATTATGGTTGCCGTTGCACGTGGGGATCTTAAATACACGAAGGTTGAATTCTTAAAGAAAAGCGCATGTTGTGTAATTATGGCAAGTAACGGATATCCGGAAAAGTACGAAAAAGGTTATGAAATAACCTTTAAGTGCAAAAAGGATAACGTTTTCGTTGCTGGCGCTAAGAAGGATGGAGATAAACTTTTAACTAACGGTGGCAGAGTTTTAGGCGTAACCGCAGTTGCAGGAAATCTCAATAAAGCAATTAAAAAGGCGTACAAGAAGGTTAAAAAGATTTCTTTTGAGAACGCTTATTATAGAAAAGACATAGGACAAAAAGCATTAAAGGCATACGGAGAAAAATAATGGTTTACAGAATTTACGTAGCAAAAAAAGAAGAATTTGCAAACGAAGCGAAAGCCCTTTCGGCAGAAATTAAAAATTTGTTAAAAATAGACGGTATTGAAAGCCTTTCGGTTATCAACCGTTACGACGTGGAAGATATTGATAAAAAACTTTTCAAAAAGTGCATTTCTGCGGTTTTCTCTGAACCGCAAATTGACAATGCGTTCAATAAACTTCCCAAGTGTGATTACGTGTTTGCAGTAGAACCACTCCCAGGTCAGTTTGATCAACGTGCGGATTCTGCGGCACAATGTATTCAACTTTTCTCGGCTGGCAATCGTCCTACCGTAAAAACGGCAAAAGTTTACGCTATTAAGGGTAAACTTACTGATGATGAACTCTCTGCAATTAAAAAGTACGTTATTAACCCCGTTGAAAGTAGAGAAGCATCTCTCGATAAGGTCAAAACGCTTGCCGTTAAATACGACCTTCCTGAAAGCGTTGCAACCCTTGATGGTTTTATCGACTTCAATGAAGAAGAACTTGGCGTATTCCTTAAAGAAAAAGGTTTGGCAATGGATATTGACGACCTTAAATTCTTACAAGGCTATTTTAAGGGCGAAAATAGAAACCCAACTATAACCGAAGTTAAAATGGTTGATACCTACTGGTCTGACCATTGCCGTCACACAACCTTCTTAACAACGATAACAGACGTTGAGTTTGAAGATAAACTTGCAGAAAAAACGTATAAAGAATATTTAGACGTTCGTAAAAAATTAAACAGAACTAAACCCGTTAATTTAATGGATTTAGCAACCGTTATTACAAAATATCATAAAAAGACGGGTAAACTTCCTAAAATTGACGAATCGGAAGAAATCAATGCTTGTACCGTTAAGATTAAGGTGAACGTTAACGGTGGACAAGAAGATTGGCTTTTACTTTTCAAAAATGAAACACACAATCACCCCACGGAAATTGAACCGTTTGGTGGTGCTGCAACTTGTATCGGTGGTGCTATTCGTGACCCGCTTTCTGGCAGAAGTTACGTTTATGCCGCTATGCGTGTAACTGGTGCGGCAGATCCGTTAAAACCGCTTGAAGAAACTATTAAGGGCAAACTTCCACAACGTAAAATTGTTACGACCGCTGCAAACGGTTATTCATCATACGGTAACCAAATCGGTCTTGCAACGGGTATGGTTGATGAAATTTATCATGATGGTTACGTTGCAAAGCGTATGGAAATCGGTGCGGTTATTGCGGCTGCGCCTGAAAAGAACGTTCGCCGTGAAGTTCCAAACAAGGGAGACGTAATCATTCTTTTAGGTGGTAGAACGGGTAGAGACGGCTGCGGTGGTGCAACTGGTTCTTCAAAATCACACACCTTAGAATCACTTACAACTTGCGGAGCAGAAGTTCAAAAGGGTAATGCGCCCGAAGAAAGAAAACTTCAAAGATTATTTAGGAACGAAGAAGCATCTCGCTTAATCAAGCGTTGTAACGACTTTGGTGCAGGCGGTGTTTCAGTTGCAATCGGTGAACTTGCAGACGGACTAAATATCAACCTTGATAAAGTTCCTAAAAAGTATGACGGGCTTGACGGAACGGAACTCGCTATTTCCGAATCACAAGAAAGAATGGCAGTTGTCGTTGAAGAAAAAGACGTTAATAGATTTATTGAACTTGCAGATTCTGAAAACTTAGAAGCAACTTGCGTTGCAACCGTTACCGACGACAATAGACTTACTATGACGTGGAAGGGTAAAACTATTGTTAGCATTTCAAGAGATTTCTTGAACTCTAACGGTGCAGAAAAGAAAACGCAGGTTAAAATCGTTAAGCAGAACTTAGCGAAAAAGGATATTCCAGAAAACTTTGCAGATGGTATTAAGGCACTTTCAGAAGACCTTAACGTTTGCTCAAAACGTGGACTTTCCGAACGTTTTGACTCAACTATCGGTGCAGGCACGGTACTTATGCCGTTCGGTGGTAAATATCAAAGAACGCCTATTCAAGCAATGGTAAATAAAGTTTCTGTGGAAAATGCAGAAACGGACACCTGTTCGTTTATGAGTTACGGCTATAATCCGTTTATAAGTGAAGTAAGTCCCTATTTCGGTGGTTACTATGCAGTTGTTGAATCTGTTTGCAAACTTATTGCAACAGGTGCAACTAAGGAAGATACCTATCTTACTTTCCAAGAATATTTTGAAAAGCCTAATAAAGATGCAACTCGTTGGGGTAAACCTTGCGCTGCACTTTTAGGTGCGTTTAAGGCGCAAAAGGAATTTGGTCTTTCTGCAATCGGTGGTAAGGACTCAATGAGTGGTAGCTTTGAAAATATTGACGTTCCGCCAACACTCGTTTCATTTGCCGTTACAACGGACACGGTGGATAAAGTTGTTTCTCCTGAATTCAAAAAGGCAGGAAGCAAACTCTTATTGCTTGAAACCAAAGTTAAAGCAGACGGGCTTTTAGATACCGCAGATTTATTTGATAACTTTGCAATTATCGAAAAGGCAAACGCAGAAAAGAAAATCCTTTCTTGCTCAACTGCAACTGTCGGTGGGCTTGCGGAAATTATAATGAAGGCATCTTTCGGTAACGGAATAGGTGCTAAATTAGAAGGCTTAAAACTTGATAAACTTTTCGGTTATAAATACGGTTCTTTCGTAATTGAAGTAGAAAAGGACGTGGAAATTGAAAAGGCAATTGTTATCGGTGAAACGACAGAAGAAGCGATTATTTCATTAGATGGTGAAATTGTTGCTCTTTCCGACCTTGCAAAAGGATACGAAGGCAAGTTAGAACCTGTATTTAAGTGTAACGACGTTGCAACGTCTTCTGGTGAGATTCCTGTTATGAGTTACACTCAATATGATAGAGCATACTCTTCGGAAAAATTTGCTAAACCGAAAGTCCTTATTCCCGTATTCCCTGGAACGAACTGCGAATATGACGCTAAAAAAGTATTCGCTAAAGCAGGGGCAGATGCAAAAGTATTCGTTATTAAAAACCTTAAAGGCGTAAGCGAATCTGTTGATGCGTTTGCAAAAGAAATTAAAGATAGCCAAATTATATTTATCCCTGGTGGATTCTCTGGTGGTGATGAACCTGATGGCTCCGGTAAATTTATCACGGCTTTCTTCCGCAACAAAGCAATTAAAGACGGCGTAAGCGAACTTTTAGATGTTAGAAAAGGACTTATGGGTGGTATTTGTAATGGTTTCCAAGCACTTATTAAGTTGGGGCTTGTTCCTTATGGAAAGATTACCGACACCGTAACCGAAGATATGCCAACCCTTACCTTTAACACGATTGCAAGACACCAATCAATGCTCGTTAGAACAAGGGTAGCGTCTAACAAATCACCTTGGCTTGCAGAAGCAAACGTTGGCGACGTTTATACCGTTCCGATTTCTCACGGAGAAGGCAGATTTATCGCATCTGATAAGATGCTTGAAAAACTTATTGCAAACGGACAGGTTGCAACGCAATACGTTGACTTAAACGGAAATCCCACTTACGATATTCGTTTCAACCCCAACAACTCCGTTTATGCAATTGAAGGTATAACTTCGCCAGACGGCAGAGTATTTGGTAAAATGGGACACTCCGAACGTGTCGGTAACGGGCTTTATAAAAACGTTATCGGTGAATTTGATATTAAGATGTTCGAATCTGCCGTTAAGTACTTCAAGTAATATAAGTTAAGGAGAAAATTATGGGATTTATGAGTGATATTGAGATTGCGCAAAGCGTTACACCAAAACATATTTTGGAAATCGCAAAAAGCGCAGGCGTGGATGAAAAATACGTTGAGCAGTACGGCAACGATAAAGCGAAAATCGACCTTGCCTTACTTAATGAAACGGATAAAAAGAACGGCAAACTCATTTTAGTTACGGCAATTACCCCAACCCCTGCGGGCGAAGGGAAAACCACCACTACAATCGGGCTTGCTGATGGACTTAAAAGGATAGGAAAAAGAGTTGCGGTTGCCCTTCGTGAACCTTCTTTGGGCCCTGTTTTCGGGGTTAAAGGCGGTGCTGCTGGCGGTGGCTGGGCGCAAGTTATCCCTATGGAAGACATTAACCTTCATTTCACGGGCGACTTTCATGCAATCGGCGCTGCAAATAACCTTTTAGCCGCAATGCTTGATAACCACATTTATCAGGGCAATGCGTTAGGTATTGACGTTAAGAAAATCACTTGGAAAAGATGTGTGGACATGAACGACCGTCAACTTCGTTTTGTAATTGACGGAATAGGGGGTAGAGTTAACGGTGTTCCAAGAGAAGACGGTTACGATATAACCGTTGCTTCGGAAATTATGGCTGTGCTTTGCTTATCGTCTTCAATTACAGACTTAAAAGCAAGACTTGCTAAAATTATCGTTGGTTACACTTATGACGATAAGCCCGTAACGGCAGGGGACTTAAAAGCAGAAGGCGCAATGACGGCGTTGCTTAAAAACGCAATTAAGCCAAATCTTGTTCAAACGTTAGAAGGAACGCCTGCCTTCGTTCACGGTGGTCCGTTTGCTAATATAGCACACGGTTGCAACTCTGTTATAGCAACTAAAACGGCACTTAAAATGGGTGATTATGCGGTAACAGAAGCAGGTTTCGGCGCAGACTTGGGCGCAGAAAAATTCTTAGATATTAAATGCCGTCTTGCAGGATTAAAGCCTGATGCGGTTGTAATCGTTGCGACGGTTAGAGCACTTAAAATGCACGGTGGCCTTGCTAAAACCGAACTTAACACGGAAAATCTCGTTGCACTTGAAAAAGGTCTTCCAAACCTTTTAAGACACGTTAATAACATTAAAAACGTTTATAAACTTCCGTCTGTTGTTGCGGTTAACCGTTTCCCAACAGATACAGATGCAGAAATCGAACTCATCATTGAAAAGTGCAAAGAACTTGGCGTAAACGTTTGCCTTTCAACCGTCTGGGCTGAAGGTGGAAAGGGTGGCGAAGAACTTGCAAAAGAAGTTGTTCGTCTTTGCGAAATGGAAAACGGCTTTGATTTCAGTTATGACGTTAACGATTCCATTGAAAAGAAACTTAACGACATAGTCGTTAAAATTTACGGTGGCGACGGGGTTGAATTTACCACCGAAGCGAAAAAGCAGATTGACAGACTTAATAAATTAGGTTTTGATAAACTTCCCGTATGCGTGGCAAAAACGCAATATTCTTTCTCTGACGATATGACCAAACTTGGTGCACCAGTAGGATTTAAGGTTACGGTTAGAAATCTTAAAGTTTCCGCAGGCGCAGGCTTTATCGTTGCACTCACAGGGGATATTATGACAATGCCTGGGCTTCCTAAAGTTCCCGCAGCAGAGAAGATTGACGTAGATGAAAACGGTAAGATTACTGGTTTATTCTAAAATATAAAACAATAAAATTTTACAAAAGCCGAGAACTTTCTCGGCTTTTTGGTAACGTTATGAAAGGCTTAATAATAATTAATGCTTTTTTGCGCCCGATAGAGAGCGTGAAACAGGCTGAAAGACTGAAAGAAGAATTTAATAGACTTGGCGTACCCGTTGATATAATTTCTAACGGTGCTTTACGTTATTGTGTAAATAAAAACGTACTTCAATCAGATTTTAATGGCTATGATTTTGCTATTTTTCTTGATAAAGACAAATATCTGTCTAGTGCATTGACAAGCCTTAACGTGCGCCTGTTTAACCGTCATGAAGCGATTAGGGTGTGCGACGATAAGGCGGAAACGGTGCTGGCACTTACTAAGTATAATATCCCCGTTCCAGATACAACGTTTGGTGCGCTTTGTTACTCAGAAAAAGATGAAATTAAAAGGGAAAGCGCAAAGTTTATAGGTGAAAAACTAGGCTATCCTGTAATAGTTAAAGAAAGTTACGGCTCAATGGGTAAAGGTGTTTACAAAGCGGATACGGAAGACGAACTATTCGCCGTGATGAACACCTTAAAATTAAGACCGCACCTTTTTCAAAAGTATTTAGGCAAAGAAAGGGGAGAAGATACAAGGGTTATTGTAATCGGTGGTAAAGCCGTTTGCGCTATGAAACGTAAAAATAGTGAAGATTTTAGATCTAACGTTGCTCGTGGTGGAAGTTGCACTCCGCTTTCGTTAAAGGGGGAATATATAGCACTTGCAGAACGAGTGGCAAAGGCGTTAGAACTTGATTATTGCGGTGTAGATATTCTAACGGGTGATGACGATAAACCGTATATATGCGAAGTAAATTCAAACGCCTTTTTTGAAGGAATTGAACATGCAACAGGGGTAAACGTTGCTGAAAAATATGCTAAATACGTGATAGAAACTATTACTAACAAATAATTTCAATATTATTTCAATAAAACAAGGCTAAACTACCAATATAAGTAATAAATAACAAGGAGATAGAAATGAAACAGTTTAAGACGGAATCTAAAAGAATTTTGGACCTTATGATAAATTCAATTTACACCAACAAAGAAATCTTTTTAAGAGAACTTATTTCCAACGCAAGCGACGCTATCGATAAGTTGAAATTTATTTCGCTTACAGACGGTAACGTCCAAAGCGATTTCAAAATTCAATTATCTATCGACAAGGATAATAAGATTTTAACAATTTCCGATAGTGGTATCGGAATGACGGAAAAAGAACTTGAAAAGAATCTTGGCACGATTGCAGAATCAGGAACGTATGCATTTAAAAAGGAAAACGGCAAGCAAGACGGGGAAGATTTAATCGGTCAGTTTGGCGTTGGTTTTTATTCTGCGTTCATGGTAGCAGATAAAATTGTGGTAACCACAAAAGCATATAAAAGCGATAAGGCGTATAGATGGGAAAGTGCAGGTGTAAGCGGTTATGAAATCACCGAAGCGGAAAAGGATACCGTCGGCACGAAAATCGAACTCTATTTAAAAGAAGATGGCGAAGACTTTAAGTATTCTGACTTTTTAGCGGAAAGTAAACTTGAAAGCCTTGTAAAACGCTATTCTGATTATATCCGTTATCCTATTACGCTTAAAGTTTTAGGAACAGATAAAACGCTTAACAGCATGGTTCCTATTTGGAAAAAACCAAAGTCCGAAGTAAAGGATGAAGATTTAGCAGAATTTTATAAGAACGAATTTCACGATTTTGAAGCGCCATTAAAAAGCACTTACGCTAAAATCGAAGGAACGGTTACTTACGATACTATGTTATTTATTCCAAGCCGTGCTCCGTTTGATTATTATTCGAAAGATTATAAAAAGGGCGTTAAACTTTATAGCAACGGCGTGCTTATAATGGACAAGTGCGAAGAACTTATACCCGATTATTTTGGATTTATAAAAGGGATTGTGGATTCTTCCGACTTAAACCTTAATATTTCTCGTGAAATTTTACAGCAAGATAGACAGGTTAGGGCTATTGCTGTAAGTTTAGAAAAGAAGATTTTATCTAAATTAAAGAAAATGCAAAATACAGACCGTGAAGCATATGAAAAGATGTTTGCGGAGTTTGGACTAAGCATTAAGTTTGGCGTTTACGCAGGCTTTGGAATGAAGAAGGATGATTTGCAAGATTTACTTATGTTCTATTCTTCAAGAAAGGAAAAATTAGTAACCTTAAAAGAATACGTTGAAGGCATGATTGAAGGGCAAGATGCAATATACTATGCATGTGGGGAAAGTTATGAAAAGATTGCTCGCCTTCCACAGATAGAAAAGGCAAAGGACAAGGGTTATGAAATCTTGTACATGAAGGACGGAGTTGATGAATTCGTTGCAAAAGTGTTAATTTCTTATAGCGATAAAAAGTTTGTTTCCGTTTCCGAAGCAGATTTTAATACGCTAGGAGAAGACGAGAAAAAAGAAATTGATAAAAAGAACGAAGAATTTAAGTCTGTTCTTGAATTTATCAAAGAATCACTTGGCGACAAGGTGAAGGAAGTTAAAATTTCTGCAAACCTAAAAACTTACCCCGTATGTATAACTTCGGGTGGTGATCTTTCTATTGAAATGGAAAAAGTGCTTAACGCACTTCCTAACGCAGATAAAAAGGTTAAAGCGGAAAAGGTTTTAGAAATAAACGCTGAACACAAGATAGCGGAAAAACTTAAAAATCTTTATGAAAGTGATAAAGAAACGCTTAAAAAGTATGCAATCGTGCTTTATGAACAGGCAAGACTTTTAGAAGGGTTGCAAATTGAAAATGTTTCGGAATTTATTGATGCAATGTCCGAAATAATCTAAATAAAGGAACAAAACTATGGTTTGGTTTAAAAAACGCAAGGCGAAAGTGGAAGAAATCGCTAAAAACGTCGAAATAAAAAGCGCAACAAACGGTGCGCTTAAACTAGAAGACGTTGTTAAAATTTATGGGGAAGGTGAAAACGAAGTAAAGGCGCTTCGTGGCGTTAGCCTTGCTTTCCGTAAAAGTGAATTCGTTTCTATTTTAGGCCCTTCGGGTTGTGGGAAAACCACGATGTTAAACATTATCGGTGGATTAGATAGATACACGTCGGGGGATTTGAAAATCAACGGAGTATCTACTAAAAAATATCGTGATTCCGACTGGGATACGTATAGAAACAATTCGGTTGGGTTTGTATTTCAAAACTATAACCTTATTCCACATCAAACCATTTTAAGCAACGTTGAACTTGCCTTAACGCTTTCTGGTGTAAGCAAAAGCGATAGAAGAAAAAGAGCGGAAGACGTTTTAGAAAAAGTTGGACTTGGCGGACTTGGTTATAAACGTCCAAATCAACTTTCAGGCGGGCAAATGCAAAGGGTTGCTATTGCTCGTGCGCTTATAAACGACCCCGAAATTGTTTTAGCGGATGAGCCAACGGGTGCGCTTGACACGGAAACTAGTATTCAAATTATGGAAATTTTGAAAGAAGTTTCCAAAGAAAGATTAGTTATTATGGTTACGCACAACCCTGAACTTGCCGATAAATATTCTACAAGAATTATACGCTTGCTTGACGGGGAAGTTACTGACGATACTAATCCCTTAAAAGAAGACGAAGTGGAAGATTGCGTAACAGAAGTGGTGCAAGAACCTGTTGTGATGCAGAATAAAGTGAAGGGTAAATCTCACATGAAGTTTATCACGGCGTTAGCACTTAGTTTAAGTAACCTTCGCACGAAAAAAGGAAGAACGGTTTTAACGTCGATTGCAGGAAGTATCGGTATTATAGGTATTGCACTTGTTTTGGCTGTTTCGACGGGTTTTTCTAATTATATACATAAATTACAAGCGGACACCCTTTCCGTTTATCCGATAACGGTAACCGAAGCGGTTATTGATTTAGAAGATTTTGATAAGATGACGCAAGGTACGGGATTAGAAAAATTCCCAAAACTTAAAGAAGTTTATGAGAAAGAGATGTTTTCTAGCCTTGCGAACATGCTGAAAAGCAATAAAATTACTGACGAATATCATGATTACGTAGATAATTTTGTAAATGATGAAAACGAAAAGGTGAAAAATACCGAGCAAAAGTGGAAGTACTGCTTACAAGAAAGTTACGGCTTTGATATGAACGATTATATTTTTTCTGATATATCGTTTATGGAAGAGCAGATGGGTGGAGAATTAACTATGCCTATCAATAAACTCGTTAAATATCTTGAAGGCATGTTTGACGAAGGTATGAAAGGAACCGGCATGGGTATTTCTGCAGGGATGGTTAGAACGTACATTCCGACAGTCAGCGAAATCCCCGCAAATCAGCACTTAATAGAATCGCAATACGATTTACTTGCAGGGGACTGGGCGTTAAATGAAGATGAACTTTTGCTTGTTGTGGATTCTGCAAACCAAGTTACCGACATATCGCTTGCACTTTTAGGTTTTAATGCGATAACCGGTATGGATATGGATAATTACAGAGTGCAGTTTGCCGAAAAGGAAAAATACACCTTTGAAGAAATTTTAGGCAAGGAGTTTTATTATCTTAAAAACGATACTCGTTATATGGCAAATCCTTTAAGCGCAAACACTTACGTTGACTCTTCGTATATCAATAAAAAAGAAGTTGTAACAAATGCTAATTTTGCACCCGATATGACGCTTAAAGTCAAAGGTATCGTAAGAATTAAAGAAGGCGTTGAACAAGGCGTTTTATATAACGGTATCGCATACACGCATAAACTTGTTGAAAAAGTTTTAAGTGATAATGCAAGTTCGGCTATTGTTGAAAAGGCTAAAACGAACGAAAAAGTTTACGTATATACGCCCGTTTTCAATATGACGCACGAATTTAATCCACGCACGCTTGGTGGGGATGACACGATAAGTAAACTTTCCATTTATTCAGCAGGGTATGAAGAGAAGGAAGAACTTAAAACATTCCTTGACGAATGGAACGAAAAAGATGGCAGAGTTGAAGAAGATAAAGTGCATTATTCCGACTCAACGGCAATGCTTTTCTCTGCAATGAATATGATAGTTGACGGCGTTAAAATCGTGCTTATCTGCTTCACGGCAATTTCACTTGTTGTTTCAAGTATTATGATAGGAATTATCACCTACGTTTCAGTTGTTGAAAGGACAAAGGAAATAGGCGTGCTTAGAAGTATAGGCGCAAGGAAGAAAGATATTTCAAGAATATTCAATGCGGAAACCTTCTTAATAGGTTTGTTTGCAGGAATATTAGGGGTTGCAATAACCTATCTATTAAGTATTCCTATAAATCTACTCGTTGGCAGTTTAATTGTTGGGGCAACAAGTATTGCTTCACTTCAAATTACTGACGCACTAGTGTTGATTGTCGTAAGCTTTATTCTAACTCTTATTGCAGGCGTTGTTCCTGCGAGAATTGCAGCGAAGAAGGACCCCGTTATAGCACTTAGAAGTGAATAGAACGAACAAAAACTAAAAACAAAAGGACGGAAATTTTTCCGTCCTTTTAGATTTTTAGGTAAAATTAGTAATTGATAACTCTTAACTGGAAATAAGCCTTGGGGTGATCGCAAACGGGGCATTTTTCAGGGGCTTCTGTGCCATCATGAATATGTCCACAGTTACGGCACATCCAAACACTCTTTTCGTTTTTCTTAAATACAGAGCCGTCGTTTACGTTGGCTAAAAGTTTAAGATATCTTTCTTCATGTTCTTTTTCAATCTTAGCAACGCCTGCAAATAAATCTGCAATTTGTTCAAAACCTTCTTCACGTGCTTCTTTTTCCATGCGAGCATACATTTCCGTCCATTCGCCGTTTTCACCTTCTGCTGCGGCTTTTAAGTTTTCAGCGGTGGAGTTAATGCCGTTTAAAAGTTTGAACCAAATTTTAGCGTGTTCTTTTTCGTTGTCAGCCGTTTCACTAAAAAAAGCTGCAATTTGTTCAAAGCCTTCTTTTTTTGCTTTTGAAGCAAAGTAATTATATTTATTTCTAGCCTGAGATTCGCCAGCGAAGGCTTCCCATAAATTCTTTTCAGTTTTACTACCTTTAAGTTCCATGATATATCTCCTTAATATTTTTAATTATTATATGTAAATTTTACAATTAAAAACCGCCTTTGTCAAGACTTGGCTTTATAATTCTTTTTTTCCTAATAAAAAATCTGCTGACACATCCAAGTATTCGCAAATTAGATAAAAGGTTTCTAAAGACGGCAGCGCCTTTCCGTGCTTGTACATAGACATAGTTGCCTTTGTTATGTTTAACTTTTTTGCAAGTTCTGCGTATGATAAGCCTGAGTAACGTACCGCTTCAATAAGTTTACTACTAAAAATTGTTTTCATATCCATACTTAAAGTTTAATTTAATCTAACTTCAAATGCTTGACAGTTAGATATAATCTAACTATAATATTATTATAAATAAAAAAATCGATAAAAAACGCAAATTTTATTCAAATATTTAGTGCTATTGTCGATTAGCGGTATTAACAAGTATAAAAAGTTGTTCAAATGGATGATATAAAGGAGAGAACATGAAAAACAAAAGAATTATGATTTTAAGTATTGCGATTGCAATACTTTGTGCTTTTTCTACGGTGTTTGTCGGTTGTAATAACGACGGTGGAGACCTAGATGAAGAGACTGAATATGCAATTCAATATGCAGATGATGAAGGGCTACATACGATAACAGTTAAAGATGGTGATTTATACAGTATGCAGAGTATCCCAACACGTGTCGGATATAATTTCAAAGGGCTTTTTGACGCAGAAGAAGGCGGTGTACAATACGTTAGTGCGCAAGGTAGTTCCTTGTCCGCTTTTACGGATAAAAAGAATTTGGTTTTATATCCACAATTTCAAGCAAAAGAATATACGCTGATTTTAGATTTTTGTGGCGCAGAAGTTTTAGGTAGTAGGTCAATGAAAGTAACTTACGGGTCTGAACTTCCGATGCTTCAAACAAATTTGACGTTAGAAAATAGATGATGCAAAAGGGTATGATTATCAAATCGCTTTTGATGAAGAAGAATATGGAGAAGTACAGCATACAGGCTCTGCTTCGCTTAATCCTATTGATGGATATAGAAACTATTCAACTATAAAAGTAAGAGTTTGCGCTAAAGGAAACGGAACTAGTGTAATATCTTCTCAATGGGTAGAATTTATTTGGAGTAACCCTAATTAATGATAGTTCAATTACTTTTAAGTTACTTGTTGCAAATATTGTTTACAATAGGCATCATTGTATTGTTTGGATTTATTATCGCCAAACTTAATTCTTTGTTTTATTCTAACATGGGGCCGTTTGGCAAAACGGCATGCTACGTCACGGGGTTCATTGGAACTCCCGTGCACGAGTGTGCGCATGCGTTATTTTGTATAATTTTTGGACATAAAATTACCGCTATAAAGTTATTTCAAATTTCTTCAGATGACGGGACTTTGGGATATGTTTCGCATACGTATAACAAAAAAAATATATATCATCGAATAGGTAGTTTTTTTATAGGAATAGCGCCAATATTAGTGATTTCTGCTATCTTATATTTGCTTGCGTATTTGTTAGTTCCATCAATGACTTCGAAAATGCTTATAGAGTCTCAAAAGATTTCTGATAGTGGAGACGTTTTAAGTGTGTTGACGTCTGTATGGAATAGTATAAAAGTGTATTTTTCGCACTTTGGCGATTATAAATGGTGGATATTTTTAATCATAAGTATATTTTTAGTGCTACATATGACGCTTAGTAAAGCGGATATTAAAAATTCACTTTCAGGATTAGGTTTTTTATTGGCAATAATATTTATAGTGGATTTGATTGTTGGGCTAATTAGCATGAAAGCGTTATCATCCATGACAAGCGGTTTTATATACGTTGGTGGAATTTTAATTTGCTTCTTTATAATGTCAATAATAGTTTCTATTTGTGCTGTGATATTTTCGTTTTTATTGAGATTTATAATAAGAAGATAAAACAAAAAGGCTTCGCTATTGCGAAGCCTTTTTATCTTGTATAGATTAAAATTTAATTTTTTCTGCGATGTAAGATTTAAGTTCAGAAATAGGAAGTCTGATTTGTTCCATTGTGTCACGATCACGGACGGTAACTGCGTTATCTTCTAACGTATCAAAGTCGATAGTTACGCAGTATGGCGTTCCGATTTCGTCTTGACGGCGGTAACGTTTGCCGATTGAACCTGATTCGTCATAATCAGCAGGGAAAGACTTGATAAGGTCTGAATAAATTTCATCTGCCTTTTCAGAAAGTTTCTTAGAAAGTGGAAGAATAGCAACCTTGAACGGAGCAAGAGTTGGATGTAAATGAAGTACCGTTCTAACGTCGTTCTTTTCAGCGTCGATAACTTGTTCGTCGTAAGCGTTAGAAAGAACTGCAAGCACCGTTCTTTCAACACCAAGGCTAGGTTCAACAACGTATGGAATATATCTTTCGTTTGTTTCTGGGTCGAAATAAGTAAGGTCCTTGCCAGAAGTGTTTTTGTGTTGAGTAAGGTCGTAATCCGTTCTATCTGCAACACCCCAAAGTTCACCCCAACCGAACGGGAATAAGAATTCAAAGTCGGTGGTTGCTTTTGAATAGAAACAAAGTTCTTCGGGATCGTGATCACGAAGTCTTAAATTTTCTTCCTTTATGCCGATTGATAAAAGCCAATCTTTACAGAAACTTCTCCAATAATTAAACCATTCAAGGTCAGTTCCGGGTTTGCAGAAGAATTCAAGTTCCATTTGTTCAAATTCACGAACACGGAAGATGAAGTTGCCAGGGGTAATTTCGTTACGGAAAGATTTTCCGATTTGTGCGATACCGAAAGGCATTTTCTTTCTGGTGGTACGTTGAACGTTAACGAAGTTGGTGAAAATACCTTGCGCCGTTTCAGGACGGAGATATACGGTATTTTTAGCATCTTCTGTAACACCTTGGAAGGTCTTAAACATAAGGTTAAATTGTCTTATGTCTGTAAAATTATGTTTTTTACAAGTAGGGCAGGGAATGTTGTGTTCTTCAACGAACGCTTTCATTTCAGCGTGCGTAAAAGCATCAATAGGTTTTTCTAAGGTGTATCCCGTTTCGTTTGCCCAGTCTTCAATAAGTTTATCCGCTCTAAAACGTTCGTGACATTCTTTGCAGTCCATAAGCGGATCGGAAAATCCTGCAAGGTGACCTGAAGCAACCCACGTTTGGGGATTCATTAAAATTGCAGCGTCAAGCCCAACGTTGAGTTTGTTTTCTACAACGAATTTTTGCCACCAAGCACGCTTAATGTTGTTTTTGAGTTCAACGCCTAAGGGACCGTAATCCCAAGTGTTTGCCAAACCACCGTAAATTTCACTACCGGGGAATATAATGCCTCTATTTTTGCAAAGGCTAACAAGTTTTTCCATTGTTACGGAGTTATTATTCTGCATTTGATTCTCCTTGCATTTGTATTGTTTTTATTAATTTTACAATATAGTAAAATTTAAGTCAAGCAATAATAGTTTTATAAAATATTTAAATTTGCTTTTTTATTTTTAAAATTTGTGATACAATAGCATTAATAATAAAATTACGCAGGTGTATTATGGCGGAAACGACTAATTTTATCGAACAAATTATTGAAGAAGAATTGTCTAGTGGAAAGGTAAACGGTGTTTATACACGTTTCCCCCCAGAACCGAACGGGTATCTCCATATCGGGCATGCAAAAAGCTTGTGCATCAACTTTGGCATGAAACAAAAGTATGATGGAAAGTGTAACTTGTTTTTAGACGATACTAACCCCGGTAAAGAAAAAACCGAATTCGTTGATGCGATTAAAGCAGATATCAGATGGCTTGGCTTTAAGTGGGATAAGGAAACTTACGCTTCAGACTTTTTCGAAAACATTTATAATTTTGCAATAGACCTTATTAAAAAGGGTAAAGCCTTCGTATGCGATATGAATGCAGAAGAAATAAGCAAAAACCGTGGCACGCTCACCGAAGCAGGTAAAGAAAGCCCGTGGAGAAATAGAAGCGTGGAAGAAAACCTTGCGCTTTTTACGGCAATGCGTAACGGAGAATTTGCAGACGGCGAAAAATGTCTTCGTGCTAAAATCGACATGGCGTCGCCTAACATAAACATGCGTGACCCCGTCATCTACCGTATTATGAGATTAAATCATCATAGAACGGGCGACAAGTGGTGCATTTATCCTATGTATGATTTTGCACACCCTATTTGCGATTATATGCAAGGGGTAACCCACTCGCTTTGTACGCTTGAATTTGAAGACCACCGTCCCCTTTACGACTGGGTAGGTATTGAATTAGGTTTTAATCCAAAGCCCCGTCAAATAGAGTTTGCAAGGCTTAACGTAACTAATCTCGTTATGAGTAAACGTTACCTTAAAAAACTTGTTGAAGACGGTTCGGTTGACGGTTGGGATGACCCTAGAATGCCTACGCTTGCAGGACTTCGTCGTCGTGGCGTGCCTGCTGATGCACTTAAAGATTTTTGTGCTAGAATAGGTGTTTGCAAGGCTAATTCGGAAGTTCAAATCAGTTATCTTGAAGCATGCATTAGAGAATACCTTAACTTGCATGCGGAACGTGCTATGGGTGTGTTAAAGCCACTTAAAGTGACCATAACCAACTACCCTGACGGCAAGAGTGAAGAAGTTGAATTTGATATTAACCCCAACGAAGAAGTTAAGCGTAGCCGTAATATCACTTTCTCTAAAAATATTTACATTGATGCGGACGATTTCTCGCTTAACCCGCCACCAAAATATTTCCGTCTTAAAAAAGATGGCATGGTAAGACTTAAAAGTGCTTACATCATTAAGTGTGACGACGTTATTTTAGACGATAACGGAGAAGTTAAGGAACTTCTTTGCTCATACATTCCTGAATCAAGAAGTGGTTCTGATACGTCTGGCATTAAAGTTAAAGGTGTTATTCAATGGGTTAATGCTGATACCTGTAAAGACGTGGAAATCAGAAAGTACGGATACCTATTAAACGACGAAGAATATGCAGGGCAAGATTTTAGCGAAAGAATGAACAAAAATAGCCTTACTGTATATAATGGAAAAGTGGAGCCTTATCTCTTTGAAACAGGGGATGAAAGACCTTTCCAACTTATGCGTACAGGTTACTTTAAGTTGCTTGAAACGGAAGGTAAAACTGTTGTTAGTGAAATAGTTTCACTTAAGGATAATTTCAACAAATAAAGGCTTATAAACTTCGTTATACGTCGTTTCTGCAAATCGTTTTTAATCTCGATGACCAGACGGTCAATCTCGTCTAAAAACGTTTGCGAGCCTCGCCTAACTCGTTTCTAATCCTTTATTTAGAATAGTGACAAGCCTACTCCAACTCGTTTCTAAACCTTTATTACAAGGCTTATAAAATTAAAAAATTTACCAAAGATGAAAGGGGACTGACTAATTTCAGCCCCCTTGAATTTTTTAGAAATTCTTGACAAGAAAAAATTGTTGAACTATAATAAAAATATAAAAGGGCTATACGTTTGCTTTTGTAAAAGCAAATAAAAACTAATTGCCCAAAGGAGAAGGAATATGTTTAAAAAGATTTTGGCAGTTGTGCTTGGACTTGTTTTGTGTTTAGGCATGACAATGATGGTTGGCTGTGGCGATTCCGCATTCTCAGGTAATTACGTTGAAGCAGATAGCAATACTATCACAACGTTTAGCGAATCCGTTCAACAGGCAGAAGACGAAGGTGCTTCGCAAAAGGTTGATTTTAATGCCGGAGTGAGAGCAAAAGTTTACATGGAAACGGAAGGCATGAAGTTGACTTCTGACTATACTATGGCGTTAGTGGACGACACGTTTAAACTTGCTGGCAACCTTGATATGCAAATGGAAATGGATTATGGTGGCGTTGCTTCTAAAAATATAACCAAGGGTAAATTCTGGTATGCGGATAGTTATATGTTTATGGACGCAAATGCGACAAGTGTTTTAGGTGACAATTCAACCACCGTAGCATTAAAAGGTAAGATGCCTATGGATATTGAAGAAGTATTATTAACGTACGGTGGTGGCGAGCAACTTGAAACCTTACCGCTTGCTGAATACATACAATACGTTGAAAGTGAACACGTTAAATTCTATATCGATAACGAATCTGAAAATAAAAAAGTTAAAATCGTTTTTGATAATTTAGTTGAAGACGGAGATCAAATTGACGGAACTATTATTTTTGTTTATGACGTAGATTTTAACGTTATTGCAACGAGCATGGATTTAACCACGACTGTTACGTATGGTGGTGAAACGGAAACTTTTGTAACAAGAATTTCTGTAGAACCATTTGATGGTGCAATTAACGTTCCTGCAGATGCAATGACTTGGACCACAATTCCTACATACATGTAATATTTAATAAGCAAAACCCCGTGCAGTTTAACCGCACGGGGTTTTTATTTTATAAAACTTCACGAATAGCAAGCGTTTCTCCCGTTATACCATCTAATAAAAATGCTTTAAGATTTCCGTCTGCTTTTTTGAATCCTACATACCAGTAGGGTTTTTCATTTTTAACGATAACTCGCATTATAATACTAGCATTAAAAGAGCCGTCTTCATTTTTATATGCGTCGATTAAGGGCTTTTGCGTGTTTTCTAAAACTTCCATAGCCTTATGGTAGGTTAAAGTGTTTTCAGGGAGCAAAGAAGTTAATTGTATTTCGTGAGTATTAGAGCCTTCTAAAATAGAAATAGTAAATTCCTTTTTATCAAAATCGGCGATTTCAATAAATGCCGTCATTTTATTTGTAATAGGGTCTAACTTAAATTCTGCATTGTACGTTTTATCATTTTCTACGTAAGAAACAGTTCTAGAAACGTTATCCGTATCTGAACTAGCAAGGTGGAAATATAACCCGTAAATAGGGCTATTTGACGACGTGTTGTCGTTTAAATCGAAGCCGTAATGAGCATCTAATTTCATGCTTTCACATTCTCCGTAATAAAGGTTGCAACGCAGTTCTAAAAGAAATTGTTCAAGTTCACTTGGCTTTGCGCAAGATGATGCGAAAACGCAAGTGATAAGCGTCAAAAAAAGGCAAATTGCAATATAAAATTTTTTTCTAAAAATGCTCACGATAATCTGTTTCTCTCCTGTTTTTTATTGTGTTTATTAGACGATATGATGGAAATATTAAATAAATTCTAAAAAGGCGCAAATTTTTTGCTTAAATTATTGATTTTTCCTTTTTGTTTTGGTAAAATAAATAAAATATTATTTATACGATCATAATTTTTGTGATAAAGAAAAACTTATTTTGGAGAAAGGAGCGTTTATTATGGGCAGAATTATCAAAGAAGGTTTAACTTTCGACGACGTACTTTTAGTACCACAAGCAAGTGAAATTATTCCTAACGACGTTGATTTGTCTACCGCACTTACCGACGGAATTAAACTTAATATTCCGTTAATGTCTGCTGCTATGGATACCGTTACGGAAAGCCGTCTTGCAATAGCTATGGCAAGAGAAGGTGGTATGGGTATTATTCATAAAAATATGTCTATTGAAGATCAAGCACTTCACGTTGACAAGGTTAAAAGAAGTGAGCACGGCGTTATTACCGATCCTTTCTTTTTAGAACCAGATGCAATGGTTTCTGAAGCGGTTGCACTTATGGAAAAATACCGTATTAGTGGTGTTCCGATTACCAAAAAAGGCAAACTCGTTGGTATTTTAACTAACCGTGATTTAAGATTTGAAAATAACTTTGCTCAACCTATCAAGAATATTATGACCAAAGATAATTTGGTTACTGCACCCGTTGGAACTTCACTTGACGAAGCGCAGAAGATTTTAGGTAAGCACAGAATAGAAAAACTTCCTATCGTTGATAGCAAGGGCTTCTTAAAAGGACTTATCACTATTAAAGATATTGAAAAGGCTATCCAGTATCCTAACTCTGCAAAAGACAAGAACGGCAGACTTTTAGTTGGTGCTGCGGTAGGCGTTACAATGAACACTATGGAAAGGGTTGATGCACTTGTTCAGTCAAAGGTTGACCTTATCACCGTTGATAGTGCTCACGGACACTCTAAAAATATTATAGAAATGGTTAAGACCATTAAGGCTAAATATCCAAATCTTCCGGTTGTTGCGGGTAACGTTGCAACGGCAGAAGCAACCGAAGCACTTATTGATGCTGGGGCAGACGTTGTTAAAGTTGGTATCGGACCTGGTTCAATTTGTACAACTCGTATCGTTGCAGGTATCGGTGTTCCACAACTTACGGCAGTTATGGACTGCGCAGAAAGAGCAGACGTGCTTGGTAAAAAGGTTATTGCAGACGGCGGTATTAAGTACAGTGGTGATATCACCAAGGCTATCGGTGGCGGTGCTGCTGCGGTTATGATCGGAAGTATGTTTGCAGGTACGCTTGAAAGCCCAGGTGAAATTGAAATTTATCAAGGAAGAAGTTTCAAAGTATATAGGGGTATGGGTTCACTTTCTGCAATGGCTTGCGGAAGTAAAGATAGATATTTCCAAGAAAATGCTAAAAAACTTGTTCCAGAAGGGGTTGAAGGTCGTGTACCTTATCGTGGCGCACTTTCTGATATCGTATTCCAAATGTGCGGTGGTATCAAAGCAGGTATGGGATATTGCGGAACTAGAACTATCGACGAACTTCGTAAGAACGCACTCTTCACGAAGATTACGAGTGCTGCACTTATTGAAAGTCACCCACACGATATTTCAATTACGAAGGAATCTCCAAACTATTCACCAAGAGGTTAATTTAATTAAAAACGGTACGCCCCGTAGTTCACTACGAGGCGTATCTTGATTATTAGGATATATAGGTATAATATGCAACAAACACAAACGGTATTAAACAGAAAAAGCGGGCTTGCGGGAGTGGGGTTTAGTTTCGTAATCTTTATTTACGTACTACTTACTCTTGTTGGCGGGCTAATATTATCGCTTATTGAAAAAGAAGGTGGGCTTTTAACTAGGGCTATCTCCTGTCTTTACGCTCCGCTTGCGATAACCGTGGTGCTTGTTTTATTAAGTAGATATCAAAAGCAAAAAATTACTATTACGGCAAACGTTAAAAAGTGCAATATCAAGTTTTACGGTATTGCCGTGCTAATTGCCGGCGGTATGTTTTTGGGGCTTGGATTCGTCAACGTTTATCTATCGCAAGTTTTTGCAGGGTGGGGAATTAAGGTTAGCGAAAACGTTTTACCGCTCGATACTATTTGGCATTACTTGTTGTTTTCCGTATTACTTGCCGTGCTTCCTGCTATAACGGAAGAAGCGTTATTTAGGGGCTTTTTAACGCAAGGAACACGTGCACTTGGAGTAATTATTGCATGCGTGGTTTCTTCGCTTGCGTTTGCGCTCTACCACAGCTCGCTCTCCCAGTTTGCTTATCAATTTATTTACGGTGTCGTTTTATATATTTTAACCATAAAGGCAGGAAGTGTTATCCCTGCGATACTTGCGCATTTTTTGAATAACTTCGCTATTATTTCGTTAACTTATTTTAACGTGTCGCTAGATATGTTTTCGCCTGTTATAATTTCGGTGGGGTTAGTTACGCTTGCACTTGGTTTATTGTTTTTATTCGTGCCGTTTAAGAAGGCGGATAAGTGTGAAAAGGCAGAGAAAGGAATCGTAAAGCAAGAAGTTGCGTCCTTCTTTATAACCGCTTCTGTGGGGATGCTTGTTTGCATACTTTTAATTGTGCTTGGGGCGGTAGGTGTGTAATGATTAAAGTGAACGTTGTTGCCGTTGGCAAGGTTAAAGAAAAATATTTTTCCGATGGAATTAATGAGTACAGTAAACGCCTTTCAAGATTTTGTGAGTTTAAGATTGTTGAACTTCAAGAAGAAAATTTTAATAAAGCAGATTCGTCGCTTATTGAAACCATAAAACGCAGAGAAGGTGAAAGAATTCTTCCACACTTAAAAGGGTTTGTGTTTGTCACGGCAATCGAAGGCAAAAAGTTTTCGTCTAAATTGTTTGCAGATAAAATTAAATCGCTTACCGATATAGGAGAAGGGGTTATAACTTTCGTTATAGGCGGGTCTTACGGTGTTGCAGATGAAATTAAAAAGCGTGCTGATGCGCTTATATCATTTTCGGATATGACCTTTCCACATACGCTTTTTAGGTTGATGCTTACAGAACAAATTTATAGGGCGTTTTCTATAAACGAAGGTAGCGCATATCATAAATAAAACATACACTTTAATATGAGTGTATTTTTTGATTTAGAAGAATTTTATAATGCTTTTAATGGCGAAAAAGGCGTGCTTGAAGTAAGTGAAGAAGGTAGAAATATTTATTACTTCACGGTTGCAAAAACGGAATTCCCCGTAGTTATAGCGCAATACTCAATGCATGCACGAGAGTATATAACTACCTATTTGGCGTTAGAACAAATAAAGGCGTTTATAAAGTCAGGTAAACGGGGCACGGTATATTTTATTCCGATGATTAATCCTGATGGCGTTTATAGAGTGATAAACGGAGATAAACTATATAAGGCTAACGCTTTGGGGGTAGATTTAAACGTTAATTTTCCAGCCAAGTGGGGTAGCGGAAAATCTAACGTTCAAACACGTGGAAAACAAAACTATATAGGTGAATATCCGCTATCGGCAAAAGAAAGTAGAGTTCTTGCCGATTTTACGCTTAAAGTTAACCCGTCCGCCACAATAAGTTATCACTCAAAGGGTGAAGAAATTTACTGGTTCTTTAATCAAAGTAGTGAAGATAGAATAAGAGATAAGATTTTAGCGGACGAGATAAGTAAGTTAACGGGGTATGCGTTAAAGTTTACGCCTGATTCTGCGGGCGGGTATAAAGACTGGTGTATTGAAAGGCTGAAAATTCCTGCGCTAACGATTGAAGTGGGAGAAGATTATTTATCCCATCCGATAGATAAAAGATTTTTACCACAAATATTAAAGAAAAATAAGTCGGTTATAACTGCCGTTACGGAGAGTAAAATATGGAACTAAAATTTATGCGATTAGCGATAAAAGAAGCCGTTAAAGCAAAAGAGAAGGACGAAGTGCCGATAGGTGCCGTTTTGGTTTTGAATGGTAAAGTAATTGCTAAGGGGCATAATTTAATGGAAAAAACTCAACTTGCAACGGCGCATGCGGAAATCAACGTTATTAATAAGGCGTGCAAAAAACTTAAAAGTTGGCGTCTTGACGATGCGGAACTTTACGTTACGATAGAACCTTGCTCAATGTGCGCAGGTGCGATTGCAAACGCCCGCATAAAAAAAGTATATTTTGGTGCTTTTGAAAGAAAAAGCGGTTGCGCCAATAGTAAATTCCCGATACTATCCGAAAGCGGACTAAATCACACGGTAGAATTTGAAGGTGGTATTTTGGAAAACGAGTGCGCAGAGATAATAAAAAATTATTTTAAAGCAAAGAGAAAGGGAAAAAGCCTTGACTAAATCTAAGATTTAGCGTAAAATAAAGTAGTACTTATATGTACATAAAGTTACATTAAGGAGAAAAACAAATGATTGCACACGGAAACTCTATTGAGATTTTGGCTGGAAATTCCAACAAAGCATTAGCAGACGCAATAGCAGCAGAACTTAAAACCGTTGTTTCTGATGCAGAAATCGGCAAATTTTCGGATGGAGAAATAAACGTTACTCTTCCGAATACCGTTCGTGGTAAGGACGTGTTTATCGTTCAATCCACTTCTGCGCCTGTAAACGATAATTTGATGGAACTTCTAATTATGATTGACGCTTGTAAAAGAGCATCAGCAGGTAGAATCACGGCCGTTATGCCATATTTTGGATATGCCCGTCAAGATAGAAAGGCTCGTCCAAGAGACCCGATTACCGCTAAACTTGTTGCGGATATGCTTACTAGCGCAGGTGCGGATAGGGTTTTAACTATCGACCTTCATGCAGCACAGATTCAAGGATTCTTTAATATCCCCGTTGACCACCTTTACGGTGCGCCCCTTCTTGCAAGATATTATAAAAACAAGATGGATGAAAATTGGGTAGTTGTTTCTCCCGACGTAGGTAGCGTTGGCAGAGCAAGAAACTTCGCATCACGTGTGAACGCAACCCTTGCTATCGTTGATAAGCGTCGTCCTAAGGCAAATGCGATAGAAATTATGAACGTTATCGGTGACGTAAAAGGTAAAACCTGTTTAGTTGTTGACGATATGGTTGATACGGCAGGAACACTTTGTCAAGGTGCAGAAGCACTTATTAAAAACGGAGCAAAAGAAGTTTACGCTTGTTGTACACACGGCGTACTTAGCGGACCTGCGATGGACAGACTTAACGCATCTCCCATCAAAGAACTTTTAGTGCTTGATACCATCAATATGCCCGAAGAAATTAGAAAAAACCCGAAGGTAAAGGTTATGTCGGTTGCAAAACTTATTGCAAAGGCAATCTACACCATTTACTCTGATTCTTCGCTCTCGGCAATTTACGAAGACTAATTACTAAAGCCGTTGATTTTCAACGGCTTTTCTTTTTAACGATATGAAAATTATAGCAGGGCTCGGAAATCCCGATGCAAAATATAAAAACACCTATCACAATCTCGGCTTTATGGCGGTTGAAAAGAGTGCTGAACTTTTCGGCGCTACTTTCTGCAAGGAAAAATTTCGTGCGCTAGTTGCCGAAACGACGGTTGATGGTGAAAAAATATTATTCTTAAAACCACTAACGTATATGAATTTAAGTGGTGAAAGTATAAGGGAAGCGGTAACCTTTTATAAGGTAGAACCGAAAGACCTTATTGTTATTTATGATGATTTCGATTTAGAAAAGGGTGCGCTTCGTATTCGTCCCAACGGTTCGGCTGGCACACATAACGGTATGCGAAATATCATTTCACTTTTGTCTACTGATAAATTTCCAAGAATACGTATAGGGTTCAAGCCGGAAGGCAATAACCGTATTCCGCTTATAGATTTAGTTCTGTCTGGTATTTCAGAAGAAGATAAACCGCTTTTTGAACAAGCAACAACAAGGGCGTCCAAAGCCGTTTATGAGTTTGTTAAAAGTGGGGATATAGAAGCCACAATGCGCAAATTTAATGGTAAGGCAAAGTAATTAACTTAGTCAACTATGTTACTCGATATATTAAAATTAAATCAAAAATCGGAATCTTTGAAAAGTTTCCTTGAAAACATCCGCCAAGGCGTGCCTATGGCGGTTTTTGGCATTGAATCCGCATATAAAAATTTTCTTGTCGCTTCGGTAGATAAGCCTGTTTTATACGTGGTTAAAGACCGTTTAACAGCGGAAAGCGCATGCATGATGATAAAGCAATTTTCAAACAAAAAAGCGTTCGTTCTTCCTGCAAAGGACGAAGTGCTTTTATCTGCGATTGCATTTTCCAAAGATAACGTAAACGCCAGAATTTCCGTCTTATCAAAGATTAGGGAAGCAGACGTAGTTATCGTAACGGCAGAAGGAATAATTCAATCTTTTCCACTTGGTGTAAAAGCGGTGATGCTAAAAAAGGGAGAAGAATATTCTTTTAAGGAATTTATAAAAAGTCTGGTTTCGATAGGGTACGTGCGTGAAGAAACGGCAGAATCAAAAGGAACTTTTAGCGTGCGTGGGGATATAATCGACGTTTATCCTGTTGATTTTGAAAATCCCGTTAGGTTAGATTTTTTTGGCGACAATTTGGAAAGTATTAAAATTATTGACGCTGAAAGCAGAAAAGTGCTTGAAAAACGTGATGATATAGTTATTTTGCAAGCGGTTGAAACGGTATTTAGTCAAGCGGATTTTGAAGTTATAAAAAAGCAAATGCAAAAGGAAGTTGACGGTGCTGTTGGTGGTAGAAGATTAAAACTAATAACACTACAACAAGACACGTTAACGGCAATAGAGCATCAAAATCACGGAGTATTATCAGCGTTTTCGCATCTTGTAGGAAAAGCGTGCAATATCGGTGGGCTTTTAAGACCTGACACCGTGATTATGATAGACGAAGGCAAGATGGTTTACGAAACGGCAAATCTCGCTCAAACGGAATTTATCGAACGCTATCGCTCGCTTGCTGAAAGTGGGGACGTGTTTGCTTGCGTTTCCGACGCTATAACCCCGATTGATAGGGTTAAGGAAATATTTTTTAATTTTCAACAAGTGTCTTTGCAATCGCTATCGGGGGATAATCGTTTTTTCAGTCCGATTAAAATTATTAATCCAGACGTAAGCGGTGTTGCCGAATATCGATTCGCAAAAGAAGAAGCGTTCAACGATATACGTACGTGGCTTAAAAACGGTTACTCTATTATAGTAACGGCAGGAAATAAGAAGAACGCAGACGTATTTGGGTGCGATTTATATGAAAAAAATATCCCTTATACAATGCGTACGGATAGAAGTGAAAGGGGTTTAGTGTTACTTGAAAGCGAACTAGATAAAGGGTTTGTTTCACATGACGGAAAAACTGTTATAATCGGAAGTGGAAATTTATTTCCTAAATCCACGGCGGATAAAAGGATAAAAGTAAAAAGCGGAGCCTTTTTTACAGCACCCGAAGCGGGGGATTATTGCGTTCACGAAATACACGGGATAGGCCGTGTTATAGGTAACCGTAAAATTTCTTCAACCGAAAGCACGAAGGAATACGTTGCAGTAGAATATGCAGGTAAAGATATTCTATACGTGCCCGTTGAACAATTAGATATACTCACGAGATATTTGGGAGCGGAAAAAGCACCTAAACTCAGTAAACTTGGCGGTGCGGATTTTGCCCGTGTTAAAAAGGGTGTTATAGAAAGCATTAAAAAGATGTCTTTCGACTTAAAAGAACTCTATAAAAAACGTAATGCCGTCAAGGGTTTTGCATTTCAAGAAGATGAAGAAATGCAGGCACTTTTTGACGGAGCGTTTAAGTATGAAGATACGCCTGATCAAAGTAGAACGGCATTAGAAATTAGAAAGGATATGAACTCCGAAAGGGTTATGGATAGACTCGTCTGCGGAGACGTTGGGTTTGGGAAAACGGAAATGGCCTTCCGTGCCGTTTTCCGTGCAATACTTAATGGTAAGCAAGTGGCTATGCTTGCACCTACAACCATCTTAACCGAACAACATTTCAACACGGCAAAAGATAGGTTTAAGGACTTCCCGATAAGGATAGAGTGCCTTAACCGATTTAGAACGAAGGCGCAACAAGATAAAATCGTAGATGATTTGAAAGACGGTAAAATTGATTTAGTTATCGGCACGCATAGGTTACTTAGCAAAGATATCGGCTTTAAGAATTTAGGACTGTTGGTGCTTGATGAAGAACAACGTTTCGGGGTAGAACATAAAGAAAAAATTAAACTTCTTAAAAACAACGTGGATACGCTAACGTTAACCGCCACCCCTATTCCAAGAACGCTACATATGTCGCTTTCGGGGATTAGGGAGATAAGCACTATCAATACGCCACCAAAGAAACGTTTGCCCGTTCAAGTGTACGTTACAGAAGAAACGGAAACGCTTATTCGTGATGCGGTGATGAGAGAAGTTAATCGTGGTGGGCAAGCGTTTATTCTCTATAACAGAGTGGAAACGATATTCCAGTTTGCAAAGAGAATAGAAGAGATATTACCAAACGTGAAATCAACCGTCGTTCACGGGCAGATGGACGAGCGTGCTATTGAAAAGAATATAATCGACTTCTATTCGGGTAAAAGTCAACTTTTAATCACCACCACCATAATTGAAAACGGAATAGACCTTCCAAAAGCAAACACGATTATCGTTATAGACGCAGATAAACTTGGGCTTTCTACCCTTTATCAATTAAAAGGTAGAGTTGGAAGGAGCGACCGTTTAGCGTATGCTTATTTTACCTATAAGCGTGATAAGGTGCTAACTTCCGACGCTTATAGTAGGCTTTCTGCAATAATAGAGTTTACCGAAATGGGAAGCGGAATAAAGATAGCCATGCGTGATTTAGAAATAAGGGGAGCAGGCAACGTGCTTGGTGCAGAACAGCACGGGCATATGGATAAGATAGGCTATGAACTTTATTCGAAACTTCTAAAAGAAGAACTGACGGGCGAAAGGGAAAGGACGGTGGAACTTGACGTGATGGTTGATGCCTTTATTCCCGATAAGTATATTGCAAGAAGTTCTTCAAGAATGGAAACGTATAAGCGAATTGCAGAAATAAGAACGCTCAAAGACGCAAGAGAAATAAGGGAAGACTTAATAGAAACGTATGGAGAAATTCCAACGGAAACGCAAATGCTTATCGTTATTGCGCTTGTTAAAAGATACGCATCTGAAATCGGTGTTGAAGAAATCGTCTTAAATAAAAATTTCGTGGCAATGGTGTTTGAAGATATAAAAGCCTTTTCTAACGAAAGTTTACAAAAGGCGATGGATTATTCAGGGGTGGATACTAGAATAATCGTTAGCGGTAAACCGACGCTTGAATTTATAAGAGAGCGTGAAAGCAACGATAAGATGCTTATGAAAATGTTAGAATTTTTAATATTTGTGCGTAAATCTGGTAAAAAGCAATAAAAATATAAAAATAGGCAAATAAGCAACTAATAAAATTATAAAAAAACAATTGCATTTTTCGTTAATATAGTATATACTTTATAAAGTATATTTGAAATTATTCTTTTTAGTTGGGAGAAGATATATGAAAAAAAGACTATTTGCAATATTTGCGGTGATTATGTCGTTCGTGCTCGGGCTTTCCGTGTTCAGCGGTTGTAATCTCATTACATCTGATAGCGAAAAGGACTTAAAGCAGGTTATTGCAGAAATTAATATCGGTAACGACGGACAACAAACGGAAGAAATCTTAAAAAGAGATCTCGTTATGTCCTACTTGAACTATGGTTACGAACTTGTTTATAACAACAATTACACCGTTTCACAAGCGTTTGGATATCTTATGGACGTGCTTGTTGAAGGAAGAATTAGAGCACAGTACGTTATGAAATACTGTGAAGAAAATAATCTTATCACCGATTCTTCAAAAGCGCAATGGGATTTAGAAAGATATTTAACCGAAGATGAAATTATTGATGCTAAATATAATGCAATCAAGGCGGTTAACGATTTAATTGACGGTTATGAAACTCCCGAAGACCCACTTTATTCAGATACTTCGGCAACTACGGCAAGAGATATTCCTACCGGTGCAACCAACGTTGAAAAGAAATTAACTAAGGCTGAAAAGCAAGCGTATATTCAAGCAGGTATCATCAAAGGCGAAATCGGTTCTGATAGAAGAGAAGCTTATAACGATGCACTTAAAGTTTTACAAGATAACTGGTTGCTTGGCGATTCGTTCGCAAACGACGATTTAACTACTAGCGATTACTATAAGAACAACATTGAATCAGAATACGAAAAAATTCTTATAAATAATTACAGCAACATCATTTCAGGTAAGGCTCGCAGACAAATTACTTTTGACGTGCTTGGCGCAAAATATACTGAAATGTACAATGCTCAAAAGGCGAAGTTCACAAGCGCAAGCGAATTCAAAACTGCGCTTGACGGGGCAACGAAGGATAGCCCGATAGTTTATGCTCCTTACGGCGGATTTGGTTACGTTTATAACCTTTTAATCGGTGTAACCGACGATCAAGCAGCAGAAATTGCAGAACTTGATAAAGATAATAAACTTGCTTACTCAACTGAAAGACGTAAAATTTTACAAACAACCGTAGCAACTGATTTACGTTCAACTTGGATTACAAGTGGTTATGATTTCGATACGACAAATAAGAAATTCACAGGCGACTACACGTTAGTTGATAGCGATATAAGTTATCCTTTCCAAGGCGATTTCACCGTGCTTAGAGAAAAGACTGATGAAAAGGCTGGCGAATACAGAATTGATTCTGTAAGAGAATTTGGGCTTGATGAATTTATTGCAGAAATTGAAAACTATATTTATGGTCAAAAAGTTGGTGCAGTAGTTAATGATGCAAATAATCCTGCCGTTTACTATAAGGCGGACGTAAACGATAGACCTGCAGATTACGAAGATAAAATCAACGAACTCATGTTTGCCTTCTCAACCGACCCAGGTTCACTTAACACGTATAAAGGATACGTTGTTGCTCCTACCCCCGACCTTGACGGAACGGAAACTTACATGAAGGAATTTGCCGTTGCAGGTAGAGAACTTTTCGGTATGGGCAAAGCAAGCTTTGTGGTTGCTGCAACCGATTACGGTTATCACTTTATGTTCTATTCTGAAATCGTTGACGAAGTAAATTACCCAACGCTTACCGCATACCTTAATTCACTTTCAAAACTCAACGAAACGGAAGAATACTGGGAAGAAAGATATAACGAAATTATGAGCAAATGGGATGATGAAGAGTTTGTTGACGGCTTAACCGGTGGTGATGAATTCTTATATAACTTCATTACCAAGTGTGCAAACACCAACACGGCGTTAAGTAAAGATTATGACGCAATCATCTCTGCTTATAAGAATAACGAAGAATACGTTAAACTTTATAAGAACAGATATTCTGATTTAGCAGGAAATTAACAAAAAACCTGAAAGGGCAAAACGGAAAGTTTTGTCCTTTTAATTAGTTATTAGTTTTGGCTTTGGTTTAACTCAATTAATTATTGGTTCACTTACCGCCTTGGCTTGTTAATTAATTTAACTATTTTCATTATACTTTAACTTACACATGATTATTTATTTTGATACGGAAACAACAGGGTTAAGACCGGGGAATATTTGCCAACTTTCTTATATCATGCAAGATAAAAGTGGGGCTATTGGTAAAAACTTTTTCTTTCAAGTTGATTATATGCCCAAGGAAGTAGAGGCAATTCACGGACTTTCGGTAGAAAAACTTAAAGTTTTATCTGGTGGCAAGACTATTAAAGATTGCATTTTAGAAATTGAAAAAGACTTTTCAAACGCTTCTTTAATTTGTGCGCATAACGTTCAGTTTGACTTAATGTTTATGATGGCGGAATTTGAAAATTGCGGAAGGCATTTTAAGTATAATGAAAGTTTTTGTTCTATGAAACGTTTTACGCCTATCTGTAAACTTCCAAGAAACAAAGGTGAAGGCTATAAATATCCACGCCTTAACGAATTGTGTGCGTTTTTAGGGATAAGAGAAGAAGATATAAATAACGCTTCTAATGACCTATTTAACGGCTCAACGGGTTTTCATGATGCACGTTTTGATACGGTGGCGGTTTATCTTGCTATCAACAAGGTTATTAGCCGTGGCGCAGATATTTGGGGGCTAGAAAAGTATTTATGATAAAACTTGAAACGCATTGTCATTTGAAAGGTGGAAGCGGGTGTGCTCATGCTCCGATAGACGTTGGTATAAACGAATATAAGCGGGACGGGTATGACGGGGTGGTGCTAACAAATCATATTCATCCTTTATTCTATAATAGGGATTACCCAGGGAATACGCATAAAGAAAAGATGGATTACTGGTTTTCACTTGCGGATAAGTTCATAGAACTTGGCAGGAAGGCGGGGATAAAGACGTTTATCGGCGCAGAAATCTATGCAAGACTAGAAGACGGTAGATACACCGAGTTCATGATTTACGGGTTTGATAGAAAGTTTTTATACGACAATAAACCGCTATTTGAATTAACCCAAAAAGAACTTTTCGCACTTGCAGAAAAGAATCGTCTATTTATGTATCAAACGCACCCGTGTAGAGAGTTTGTAATAACAAGCGCTCCGAAATATTTGCACGGTGCAGAAAAATTCAACGGGCATATATTACATAAGAATAATAACGAGCAGGCTATAAAGTTTTGCACGGAAAATAATCTTAAATGTATGTCTGGGACAGACTATCATGATGAAGGGCAAACGATTATCGGTGGTATCTATATTCCCGATAATATCAATGATGAATTTGCACTTGCCGATTATTTACTAAACAATCAACCTAAAATTATAGAAGAGGAAGAAAGGTACCGTAAGTTTTACAAGGGTACTCTTTAAGGAAATTATGGAAATAAGTTTTTTGAACGTCTTAATAACTGTTTTTGCGCTTGTGCTTTTGGCTGTGCCAGGGTTTGTGCTTGTTAAAACTAAAATACTATCACCAAAAGCGGATGCTCCGATTTCAGCGTTAGTGCTTTACGGTTGCCAGCCCGTTATGGTGTTTATGAGTTTTCAAAAGACGGCGTTTACGCCTGAAATTGCAATGAATATGCTTATCGTTGCAGGGCTTGCTTTTGCCGTTCAACTTGTAATGGTTGGCTTGATGTATTTGATAATAAGGAATAAAAGTAACGACGCAAAACTTAACTGCGTGCGTTTTGCAAGCGTGTTTTCTAACTGTGGATACATGGGGCTTCCTTTCTTGCAAGCACTTTTTTCTGGCGGTGCGTTCATGGGTGAAATCGTTATCTACGGTGGAATCGTTATAGCAACGTTTAACATTTTGATGTGGTCGATAGGTATCTATATGATAACGGGAGATAAAAAGCAGATGTCTATTAAAAAGGCTGTGCTTAACCCTACCGTTATAGGACTAATCCTTGGGATAGTAGTATTTCTTGCCGTTCAAACTCCGCTTATTAACCTTGTTCAAGAAGGAACGACTGAATACTTGCTTGTAAGTAAAATCGTTCAAAGTTTGAACTTCGTTTCAGACACGGTAACTCCGCTTTCAATGATAGTTGTTGGTATTAAACTTGCAGGGGTGAACTTAAAAGAGTTATTCCTTGATAAATGGTCGTACGTTGCGTGCGGGTGCAAACTCGTGTTAATGTCGCTTATAGCAATGCTTATAGTAGCGTTCTTGCCGATTAGTGTTGTTGCAAAGTATGCCGTTTTCTTCTGTTTATCAATGCCAAGCGCAACGGGAACGGTTATGTTTGCGGTAAATTTTGGCGGTGATGGAAAGTCGGCATCTGTAATAGTACTTTTAACCACGGTTTTATCAATAATCACCATACCGCTTATGTATTTGATGTTTAGCGGTGTGTTTGGAGTTGTAATATAAAAGTTTTAAAAAATTTTGAAAAGGGCGTAAAAACGCTTGTAAATTTTTTGTTGATTTGTTACAATACAATAGCAAATCGACATAGGGGTATCGCCAAGCGGTAAGGCAACGGACTCTGACTCCGTCACTTCGGTGGTTCGAATCCATCTACCCCTGCCACATAAAGTCCAAACCAAAGGTGGTTTGGACTTTTTTGTTGCGAAGGTAGATGGATTCGAATGTTATTGTTCGGTCGCCTTTGACGGACTTATTTTTATGTTTTTTAACGTCTGTTTTCGTGCGAAAATTAACTTGCAATAACGACGGTGTGGTGTTATAATAAAATTATGAAAAGCGTTAAAATAACGGTTGTGCGAAAAATAGAGCATAACGATCTAATTGAAAAATATGAAAATCCGATAGAACACGCTTGCACGGTGGTAGAAGGGCAAACGTTTATAAGCGAAAATGGACAAAAACCGAACAACCTTTGCGACGAAGCGTGGAAAAGTATGCGAGAGTTTGTTGAAATTTTAGCAAACGGTGGTGGAAATTTCTTTGACGGATGGATGAAAAATCCAAATTCAGCAATGATTTCATGTAACGATGGTTTTCGCCCCGTAACCTTTTTAATAGAAACTATTTGAAAGACACAATTTGTGTCTTTTTTGTTTTAATATGACAGAAACTGTCGCAAGAAAGTTTTATAATCTGTTTGAAAGTAAAAAAAGCCAATGATGAGCGTCGATTATGAGCATAAAACCGCATTAAACGTGATATATAACGTGTGTTCCGTTTTGTGTTTAATAATGGGTAAAAAAGTTGAAAAGTGGCAATAAATTTAATCGATATTTAAGTGGAAAAACTTAACGAAAACGGGTTGCGAAAGGTAAAATATGAAAACGCATATTTCGACATTGAAAACCTTAAAATGGTAAGGATAAACCCACTTAGAAAAGTGGGTTTATCGATTTTTGTTTATAAAACGACTATAAGTTAATATAATTTTAAAATATTTTAAATTATTATGCTGAAAAAATTGTAAAACGCATAGTTTTTTGGTATAATGATAAAAACGGAAATTTTACTACGAGGTGTAGTTTTGAAAAAAGTAAAGGTAAGTAGAGAAAAAACCGAAAAAAAGGAATCAATATTCACTAGGGAAACTTTGGGTGTTGTGCTTATTTTATTTTCGGCACTATGTCTAGTTTGTTTAATCGCTGGTGGAAGTATCTTTTCCACTCCTGGCGCATGGATAAGTTCTTTCTTGCTCGGTTGCTTTGGGTATTTTTCATACGCTTTGTGCGTTTACGGGATTGTTAGTGGGTTACTTCTTGTTATCGGAAAGAAAACAAAACTTTCAAAAAGGCAAAAAGCAAGTATTTGGTTTTTTGTGATTTTACTTGCGCTTTTACTTCACATTATCACGATGGGTGATTTAACAGGTGTAACGTTCGGCGAATACCTTGCGGACTCCTATAATAGGGGTGCAGGTGGACTCGTGGCTTGCTCTGGCGGTGGCGTGATAACAGGTATATTTGCTTTTTGCATTTCAAGTTTGCTCACGCCCGTTGGTGGATATATTGTGCTTAGCATTTTGCTTGCCGTGTCAATTATCACCTTTATTGTAAGCGTGATAAAAAATTCGTCTAAAAAAGTTAAAACTGAAGAACACAGAAGTTCTTTCGTTAAGCCTGAAAAGGAAGACGTGGTTGAAGAATATACGCTTAGCGGTGTTAAGGATTATCCTATTGCCGGTGCTGTTGAAAATGCTTCGGTAGGCAAACAAAAACTTTTCATTTCTAATCCTGAAAATTTTGCATTAAAAACAAAAAAGGATATTAAGCATAACGTTGGCGGAGATATTACGATAGGTGAAACTAGCGGATTAAACGTTGGCGTTGTTGCTAACGTTCAAAGTCAAACGGCGAAAACTGTTAAACAGGTTGAAACGCCTACTCAATCGATAATGCCAAATTCTTATCAAGAAAAATTAGCGTATATCAGAACTCCTGCGGAAATTAAAATCGAAGGGTATGAAGATAAAACTAATGTGGAAAATCAATCGGTATCCGTTTCTAATCCCGTTCCGGAAACTAAACGTGAAACGCCAGCCGTAGAACCGCAAAACAACATGGTTGTAGATATTCCATATTTTGAACACGACGAAAGTGAATCGGATAGTAGTGCGCTTTCACATGCACAAGATTTCGGTTCGAAATATGCGGACGTTGAAGAGTTGGATATACCGGTTGAAAATTCTTATCGTGTAGAATCGGTTAGTAGAGCAAGCGAAGATTTGACAAAAGAAACGTTTATAACGTCTGAGAAAGAAGAAGTTGAAACGAAAGATGAAGAAATAACTGCACGTGATATTTTGGGTATGCTCAAATCGAGTGATACGCTTATTAGCGAAGAACCCGAAATGGAAACAGAACCCGAAATTCCCACGCCTATTGTTAGGGAAAGGAGAAGTCGTGTAGTTGAGCCGATAGTAGAACCAAAGGTTGAGCCTATTTTAGAGCCTGAACCTGAAAAAGAACCGGAAGAAGAACCGGAAGAAGAACAGTTTGTGTTTAAGCCTTACGTTCGTCCACCGCTAGACTTACTTGCTACTTATGATCCGCCTATTGATTCGCCAAAAGAAGATCACGAATCAAAGATGGGAATAATCGAAGACACCCTGCATCAATTTAAGATTGAAGCACAAGTCGTTGGTTACGTTCAAGGCCCAACGCTTACTAGATATGAACTTACTATGCCGAGTGGTAAATCGGTTAAGGAAGTTGGTAAATATGACGACGACCTTAAAATGCGTTTAAGGTCGGAAAATGGTGTTAGAATTGAAGCGCCAATCCCTGGTCTTGATAGGGTTGGTGTTGAAGTTGAAAACCAAGTAAAATGTACGGTAGGACTTCGCAAGACGATGGAAGGTATGGCTGAAAAGCCTATGAAACCGGGAGAACTTCGTTTTGCAATCGGGCAAGACCTTTTAGGCCAAGCGATATTCGATAACCTTGCCGCAGGTCCGCATTATTTAGTTGCGGGCTCGACGGGGTCAGGTAAGAGTGTTTGCTTGCACGCTATGATTATATCACTCATAATGACGTATGGACCTGAAGATTTAAGAATAATCTTAGTTAATCCGAAAATCGTTGAATTTGGTATTTATGAAGGACTTCCACATTTACTTGTAAACGAAGTACTAAATAACGCAGCGAAAACAAATGCTGCTCTTTCATGGGCGTATGACGAAATGATTCGTCGTCAGAAACTTTTTATGGAGCATGCGGACGTCGTTGTAGATATTGACGGCTACAATAAGTATATTGCTGTGGACGGAGTGCCTAAACTCCCAAAAATTGTTATTATTGTTGATGAATATGCAGACTTGGTGTCTGATAGCACGGCACAAAAAGAAGTAAGTTCTAAGGTTGCTGCAATTGCGCAGATGTCACGTTCTGCGGGTATTCACATGGTTATTGCAACTCAGCGTCCTACAACGAATATTGTTACGGGAACTATCAAAACCAACCTTCCTTCACGTATTGCGCTTAAACTTACTAACGCCACCGACTCTATGACTATTTTAGACGAGCCAGGAGCAGAAAAACTTTTAGGTCACGGGGATATGCTTTATCGCAACTCAAACATGAGTAACTGTAAACGTTATCAGGGCGCATATCTTGATAGAATGGAAATGAAGAACGTTGTTTCGTTCATAAAAGCAAACAACGAAACGCATTTTGACGAAAAACTTACACAAATGGTATATTTAGCAGATAAGCCGAAGGAAGAACCGATTACTTCAAACGTTTCAACAGGCGGTGGTGAAGAATCTGAACGTGGACTTGAAAATGATGAAGTATTTATTAGATGCGTTGCGTTTGGCGTTAGAACAGGCTCAATGTCCATTAGCGCACTTCAACGTCATTTCCCGATAGGTTACAATAAAGCTGCGAAAATATTTGATAAAATTGAAGCACTTGGTTTTATTAGTGGAAACGAAGGCAGTAAAGCAAGAAAGATGCTTTTAACACAAGAAGAATTTGAAGCCCTTTACGGACCGTTGTCCGATTATGGCATGCAGTAAAACAAAATGATAAAATCTAAAAAAATAGGCGTTATCTCACTCGGTTGCGATAAAAACCGAGTGGATACCGAAAAAATGCTTGCCGTTTTGTCGAAACGGCATCAAATAGTCGCTAATCCAGAAGACGCAGAAATAATCGTTATTAACACTTGTGCGTTTTTAGAGAGTTCCAGAAAGGAAGCAATCGAAGAAATTTTAAGCGTTTCCGTTCTCAAAGAAGAAGGAAGGCTTGAAAAAATTATCGTTACGGGTTGTTTACCGCAAAAGTTTATAGACGGAATTTTTGACGAACTTATAGAAGTTGATGCTTTTATGGGCGTTTCCGATTACGGCGAGATAAATTCCGTTATCGATAGAATTTATGCGGGTGAACGTGTTCGTGCGGTTGGGGGTCCCCGTGGCGAGTGTGGAATTGAGCGTGTTAGGACGACGAGTGATTATGCTTACTTAAAGATTGCAGACGGTTGTTCTAATCATTGTACGTATTGCTTAATTCCTAAAATTCGTGGAAAGTTTCGTTCTGTTCCGATAAAAGACTTAATAGAAGAAGTTAAACTATTAGGAAATGTAAAAGAACTAATTTTGGTGGCTCAAGATTTAACTAAGTACGGGACGGATTTAGACACAGAAATAAATTTAGTTACGCTAATTAGGGAAATATCAAAGTTAGCAACGGTTGAACATATAAGGCTTTTATATTGCTATCCCGAAGGGATAACGGACGAGCTTATTGAAGAAATTGCAAACAACGAAAAAATCATTAAGTACATAGATATGCCCTTGCAACACGCTTCGGATAGGGTGCTTAAACTTATGAACAGAAAAGGGACGGGAAAAGAGTACCTTGCACTTATTGAAAAGTTAAAAGCGAGAATTCCTGAGATTGCAATTCGTTCCACGTTTATAACGGGATTCCCAACGGAGAGCGAAGAAGATTTTATAGCGCTTACTGAATTTTTAACAAAGGCAAAACTTTTTAACGCAGGTTTTTTTGCGTATAGCAGAGAAGAAGGAACAGGGGCTTATAAACTTGACGGACAGATTGCACGCTCTGTTAAAACAAAGCGGTTAAGAAAGTTATATTCTGTTCAAAAGCAGGTTGTTAAATCTAATCTTAAAAGGCTTGTGGGTAAAACGGTTGAAGTGCTTGCCGAAGGGTTTGATGAAAACGGCTTTATATATTACGGTAGGGGGTATTTCAACGCTCCCGATATTGATGGAAAAGTATATTTCTTTTCCAAGGACGAAGTGAAAAAAGGTGAGTTTGTTGAAGTAGAACTTGTTAAAGTTGACGGATACGACCTTTACGGAGAAAGATTATGAATTTACCAAACAAATTAACAATTTTGCGTATCGTTATGATACCTGTATTCGTGGCTGTATTCTTTATTAGTGCAATACCGTATAATTTCATTATTTCAGCGGTAATTTTTGCGCTTGCCGCAGCGACTGACTTCTTAGACGGTTATATTGCAAGAAAGTATAATTTAGTTACAAATCTCGGTAAGTTTTTAGACCCGATTGCAGATAAAGTGCTTGTTTCAACTGCACTTATCATTATGCTTGTTCCTATTGGTGGCGTTTTGATTATGCCCTACTATGCAAGTATAGCGGTTGCTATAATTTTAGCGAGAGAACTTATTGTTAGCGGATTTAGGATTGTTGCTGCATCTAAAAATGTTATTATGGCGGCAGATCAAGCGGGCAAATGGAAAACGTTTATTACAGATATTGCTATTTTAGTGCTTTTAATCGGTGCTGATATTAACCCCGAAACGTATAGCGTTATGAATATCGTTGGACTTGCGCTTTTAGGTGTTGCAACCGTGCTTACGATTATTTCAGGGGTAGAATGTATGGTTAAAAACCGTGCGGTTTTATCTGATAAAAAGGAAGAAACGAAATAGAAAATGAAAACGGTTTTAATCTTTTTTAGACGTCCGAACGAGAACGTTTCGGCACAATATTTTGCAAACGCTGTAAACCGCTTAAAAGACGGTGGGCTTTTGATTGATTCGGTGGATGCTTTGTCGATTGATGATGACGTTGCTTTTGCAAGGCGAATTGACGAATATGCCGATACTGCCGATAATATTATTGTGCTTATTAGTAAAGATATGGCGTTCGACTGGAAAAAGGTTATAACGGACAAAACGGGTGCAGAATTTATCATAAATGATAAGGCGCTTGAAATCGTAGAAACATATTCAAAACAAAACGGAATTAAGATGGATGAAGAGTGCGCAAATCTTCCTATGGATGCAACGGTAATTCCAAACAGAAAGGGTATGTTTCAAGGCTTTTTGCTTGAACAGGAAGGGTACACTTTAATTGCTCTTCCACATAGGGAAGAAGAACTTATCGACATGTGTGATGGTTTTGTAAGCCCGTATTTCAACGTTAAATATAACAATAATTACGAACAAGTTACGCTTAAATATTTCGGCAGGCTTGATGCACTTGAAAAGACGCTTAAAGAAGCGGAAGAAAAGTGCCAAAGTGGATTAAAATATCGCACGGATACGGTTAACGGCGACACTAAGATAGACTTATTTTTTGACAACTCAGTTATAAAAACTGAAAGGAACGACGTTTTAAGAATAATTATCGAAAATCTCGGGGATGACGTGTATGCGGAATATGACGTTTCGCTTGGCGAAAGGTTGTTCGATTTATTACAAGTAAGAAAGGTTAAACTTGCGGTGGCAGAATCGTTCACAGGGGGCAGAATTTCTGCGGAAATTGTTAAAAACCCAGGTGTTTCCGAGTATTTTTGCGAAGGAATAGTTTGCTATACTGATAAAAGTAAAGTTGCAAGATTAGGGGTTAAACAAGAAGATATTTTAACTCACGGAGCGGTAAGTGGAACGGTGGCTTTTCAAATGACGGCAGGGTTGCTTAGAAATATCGATTGCGACGTGGCTATTTCCACAACGGGTATAGCAGGACCGAATAGCGACGCATCAGGAAAGCCCATAGGGCTTTGTTACATAGCGGTTGGTACGAGAGAAGGGGTTCACTCATATAAATACGTGCTTAAAGGTGATAGAGAAAAAATAACTGAAACGGCAAAAAATACAGCCATATTTTTGGCTATTAAAAAGATAAAAAACTACAAATAAAAAACTATAAAAAGAGGAAAAAATAATGGATGAAAACAAAATGAAAGCACTTGACGGGGTGCTTGCTCAAATTGAAAAACAATACGGAAAAGGCGCAGTTATGCGTTTAGGACAAAACGCAGGTAACGAAAATATCGAAGTGTTATCTACGGGTTGTTTATCACTAGACCTTGCTATCGGTGTAGGCGGACTTCCAAGGGGAAGAATTATTGAAATTTACGGACCTGAATCTTCTGGTAAAACCACCGTTGCACTTCACGTTATTGCTGAAGCCCAAAAGGCAGGTGGCGTTGCAGCGTTTATCGACGCAGAACACGCTTTAGACCCTGTTTACGCAAAGAATTTAGGTGTAAATCTTGACGAACTTTACGTTTCTCAACCAGACACGGGAGAACAAGCATTAGATATCACGGAATCGCTTGTTAGCAGTAAGGCTATTGACGTTATCGTTGTCGATTCAGTTGCTGCGCTTACGCCAAAGGTAGAAATCGAAGGCACTATGGAAGACTCTGTTGTAGGAGCGCAAGCAAGACTTATGAGCCGTGCACTTCGTAAACTTACGCCTATCACGGCAAAGTCAAAAACGTGTATTATTTTTATCAACCAACTTCGTGAAAAAGTTGGCGTTATGTTCGGTAATCCAGAAGTTACTTCTGGTGGTAAAGCGCTTAAATTCTATGCAAGCGTTAGGATTGACGTAAGAAAGGCAGATGCGCTTAAAGACGGTGGCTCTGCATATGGTAACCACACCAAAGCAAAGGTTGTAAAAAACAAGGTTGCGCCCCCTTTCAAAACGGCGGAATTCGATATTATCTACGGTAAAGGCATTTCGCAAGAAAGTTGCTTAATCGATTTAGGTATTGAACACGGCATTTTAGTTAAGAGTGGCTCGTGGTTCTCTTATAATGGAGAAAAGATAGCACAGGGCAGAGATAAGACCGTTGCATATCTTGAAAACAATCCCGAAGTTGCATCTGAAATTAAGGCTAAAATTTTAGAAGCGGTTAAGCCTGCAAAACCCGAAGAGATTAAAGAATAAATTGTATCATTTCTAAACAAAAACGGACAAAATAGGTATTGACAAATATCTAAATATATAATAAAATTAAATGAGGGGAAACCCTATAAAAACAGGAGGGCATATTTATGCTAAACATTAATTACGGCTCCCTGTTCTTAGCTATTGAAACGGGAACGCTTATTGCGATTCTTGTAGGCGCAGTTGTAGTATGCGCAATTGGATTTGGACTTTTAGGTTGGCTTTTACAGAAAAAGGCCTTTGAAAAAGAACAAGGAAAAATCAAAGAAGTTACCGATAGAATGCTCGCCGACGCAAGGGAAGAGAGTAAATCTATAAAGAAAGAGGCAATTTTAGAGGCAAAAGAACAGGAACTTAAACTCCGCAACGAGTTTGAGAAGGAAAGCAAAGAAAAGCGTGCAGAACTTCAAAGAATGGAAAACAGACTCACCCAAAAAGAAGAGTCGCTTGACAAAAAAGAAGAAAATCTGCAAAAACGCAACGAAGAAACTACAAGGCAACAAAACAACTTAAAAGCGAAAGAAGTTGAACTTGACAAAAAACTTGAAGATATCGCTGCACAGCACGGACAAATGATAAAAGAATTTGAACGTATTGCACAGATGAGTAGGGAAGAAGCCAAGAAACAACTTATTGACGCTATTACCGACGAAGCAAGGCGAGACGCAGCAGGTACGGTAAGGAACATTGAAGCGGAAGCAAAAGAAGAAGGCGAGAGAAAGGCAAAGGAAATAGTAAGCCTTGCTATTCAAAAATGCGCTACCGACCAAGCAACCGAAATCACCGTTTCAGTTGTTGACCTTCCTAGCGACGACATGAAAGCACGTATTATCGGTAGAGAAGGTAGAAACATTAGAACGTTAGAAAACGCAACGGGTATCGAACTTATTATCGACGATACGCCAGACGTTGTTGTTATTTCTGGATTTGACCCCGTTAGACGTGAAGTGGCAAGAATTGCGCTTGAAAAACTTATTCAAGACGGCAGAATCCACCCTGCAAGAATTGAAGAAACGGTTGAAAAGGTTAAAAAGGAACTTGATCAACAGATTAAAGAAGCAGGCGAATCCGCAATGTTCGAGTGTGGAATTTTTGGTTTACACCCTGAAATTATTAAACTTTTAGGAAGACTTAAATTCCGTACTAGTTATGGTCAAAACGTACTTAAACACTCAATTGAAGTATCACGTATAGCAGGCGTTATGGCAACCGAACTTGGCGTGGACGTTCAACTTGCAAAACGTGCAGGTTTATTACACGACCTTGGTAAGTCTGTTGACTTTGAAATTGAAGGAACGCACATGCAAATCGGTGCAGACCTTGCTAAAAAATATCGTGAAAACGGAAACGTTATTAACGCAATCTTATCTCACCATGGCGACGTTGAACCTAAAACCATTGAAGCGGTGCTTGTTGCATCTGCCGACGGTATTTCAGGCGCACGCCCAGGTGCGAGACGTGAAACAACCACTAACTACGTTAAGAGACTTCAAAAACTTGAAGAAATCGGTGCAGGGTTTAAGGGCGTTGATAAGTGCTATGCAATTCAAGCAGGTAGAGAAGTTCGTGTTGTTGTTAAACCTGAACAGATTAACGACGCTCAAACCTTATATCTTGCAAAAGACATAGCAAAGAAAATTGAACAAGAAATGGAATATCCAGGACAAATTAAAGTTAACGTAATTAGAGAGACTAGGGCTACTGAATACGCTAAATAGAATCAGAAACCGAATATTGAATATTAAAAAACTCGGCAAAATGGAAATGTTGCCGAGTTTTTTATTCTTTTAACTGTTTTTTGGTGTTTTTTATTGAACGATTTACAGTAAATTAACACTTTTCATAGAAAATTTGTAAAATATAGGATTTTTTTTATTTCGACTTGACAATATATATCAATTTTTGTTATAGTTATTATAACTATACGTGTTTTCTGTGAAAAATGCATATATTATTTATAATATATGAGCAGGAGAACGGATAGATGATGAAAAAGGAAAACAGATAAGGAGAAAAGTAAATGTCTAGAAACGTTAAAAAATTGACGATTATTTTACTTTCATTTGTTCTTTCTGCGTTATTGTTCGTTACGGGGGCGATGTTTATTGTGTCAACTTCCGCATCAACTGGCAATATGCAAGAATATAAAGAAGGCAAAGTAAAATTTGAAGACAGACTTTGGGACGAATCTAACTATCAGGTTGGTTCAAGCAACGTTATTGCAGTTAGAGATAACGCAACGTTTACTGCAAAAATTCAGTCAACGGGCTCATCACTTACTGCAAACGATTATTTGACTTTTAAGCCAAGTAATGCGAAAATTTGGGAAGCGTATTTTATTGACGGTGCAACTTTTAATGATCAAGTTGCAAAAGTGTTCGTTTACGTTGGTATCCCAACAGGCGCATCTGCAACTAACAAAGTGCCCGCAGTAGTTTGCGTTCACGGTGGTGGCGGAACGGCTTATAGTGCTTGGGTATCATATTGGGTTAGTAGGGGCTACGCTGCAATCGCAATGGATACGGAAGGTTGTATTCCTAAAGAGACCGCAAGTGGTATCGGTCAATTAGATACGGACGGTACGACTGCAACGCATCCATATCATCACGGACCTGAAAACCAAGCGTTTAACGACGTTCAAAGAAACAACGCCATTGAAAACCATTGGTTCTATCAGGCAGTTTCTTCGGTTATTGCAAGTAGAACGTTTATCGGAACGTTTGCAGAAGTTGACGATAGTAGAATTGCAATCACAGGTATTTCTTACGGTTCATATTTAACGAGTATGACTTGCGCATACGACTATAGATATGCTTGCGCAGTTCCTGTTTACGGCTCACTTGATCAAGCAGGGACGGAAACCTATTTCGGTAACAACATCAGAAGAAATCCATGGACGATTGAACTTTGGGATGACGGGGACGTTTTGGCAGATTGCCCAGTTCCGTTCTATTACCTTATGGGCAACATGGATAACCACTTCTCTGTAACGTCAACCACAAGCGTTGCTAAAAAGCAAGGCAAAAAAGCAAGAATGCATATCGTTAACAATTTCTTGCACGGACACTCTCCAGGTGCAGTAAATATGGACTGCGGAGCAGGACAACAGGCAGGGGACGTTACTGCGTATATTGATTCCGTTTGTTTAACAAACCCTGATTATATTCAAATTACGCAACACCCTACAAGACAGGATCCACATATTAAATATGAATTACCTAGTGGAGTTTCAATAAAGAAAATTACTCTTTGGTATACGACGAATTTATATCTTATCAACAACCAATCTAATATTGATTCTGCGATATATTTGGATTACACCAGTCAAAATTTAACTTCTTGGCAATACGTTGATATTTCACTTTACGTTGAAGGTAACACTATCAACATTCCTGTTCAAGCAGGTTCAAAGCATTTTTACGTAAATATTGAAGATAACTACGGCCGTGGAATTTCTTCACACGTTGTTGCAGTTAACGGCGAAGGTCCTTCATATTTTGAAAAACTTATTAAGTGTGATCAAAGCACGAATCAAGGACTCGATACTTATTTAGATGAAAGTGCATGGTGGAACGATAATAACGGTTGGAACAATATGCCGTTAGACGGTAACTACTATTACGTTAAAGAATATAACGGAGCTTACCCTGAAATTCTTGGAACGAGTAGCGCAACTAACTACGGTGTAAATTCGCTTGGCTATAAAGGTGGAACAAGTCAAATTACGTTAAGTGCAGGCGCACGTATTACAAACTTCACCGAATTCCCAGTTCATAAGCCTATTGAATTCTATTATAACTTTAGGGCAGAACCTTTCACCGGTCAAGGTTGGTACACGTTCAATATTTTTGATACTATTGAAGATACGTTTACCGCCCAGAACTTATGGCATCCTGCATATAGCGGAGCTAAGTTCGTTATGATGGGTGCTAACTACGACCAAGACCCAAATATTGATATTTACTACAATCTCCGTGCTCACGATGGCGGTCAGAGTGGAAATAATAATGCAACCACCGAGCTGGTGTCACCAAGTAGTGTTACCTCTTCAAATTGGAATACTTTCTGGTACAAGGTAAGAATTGAAATCGGCGATACGGAAACTAAAGTTTACATTAACGATACGCTTTCACAAACGATGACTAGCGTTACTAGAAGTTCGTTCAGATACGGCATGGCTTACATGGTGCTTGAAGCTCAAAACAGCGCTATGGTGTTTAACTATAGAACTACAATTGATCCAACTTATATGCTAGGATCAAAGGATGGCAGGGAATTTAGTTACGAACAAGACCAAAACGGTTGGACGACTTATAAACAGAATTTATCTAGTCAGTGGTATGATGCTGGAAATAATAATGTTAAAACTTACACGGGTGTAGAACAAAGCAACTATTTTGGTTCTAATTCACACGCGTACGTTGGCGGTGTTACGAAATATAATTTCTCAAACACCAGTTACGTTATGAACTACACTAAGTTTGACGTAACTAAACCAATTACTTTCTATTATAACGTTTCTACAGTTGCAGATCCGACCACTACAAATGGTTCATGGTATAACATAGGTTTATTTGATACGTTTGAACGTGCATTTAAGTCAGGCGTAGATATTTGGCATACTACTAATAAATCAAAAGTCGTAATGTTTGGATCAACGTCTAATAAGGGTGCAGATGGAACTGATCGTTCTGCAAACTATAACAAACTAGTTCTTTCACGTGGCGGTTTTGGTGGTCAAAGTACGGGTGCGTTATTTGAAAACTACAACACGAGTAATTGGGACGACCAATGGGTAAAAGTAACTATTAATATCGGCACGGATAAAACTACGATAACAGTTCAAGGTGCAACCACAACAACGTTATCTGGTAATAATTCGCTTACGCAATCATCATTTACTTACGGTTATGCATATCTCGGTTTCTCATGTGAAGGCGTTTGTAGTGTAAACTTTAGACTAGCAGATGAAGAACCTGCGTTGTTTGTAAATAAAACTACGGGTGCTGAATTTAGAGATTCGTTTGATGAAAACGGATTTAGTAAATATATCCAACAAACTACAAGCCAAACGATTGTTGACTATAAAGGTGATACTGCGGTTGGTGTACAATACGGTCGTGTTTCCGATTCAAATGCTTCAAGTGGAACTTTTGCAGGATACAGCAATATTAAACTTAATAATGCAGGTTGGCTTGTAAACGGAAATGCTTTTGACGTAACTAAACCTATTCGCTTAATCTATCAGGCAAAAACGAACAATGAAGTTAACAACTTTTATACGTTCGCATTATTTGAAAGTTTAGCACAGGCTTATAAGGCTGGTAATGAAAGTTGGAATTCAGCCAACTACGTTATGAACCTTAGAGCAGTTTGTACAGATCAAACACAATGGCAATCTAGTGAACTTCCTTACGGAAAGATGAGTATCGGCGCAAATCATTATGGCACAACTCATAAATACGTATATACGACGAATTCGGATATTTATCCAGCAGGATATGCAAATGGATGGAACGGAGTAAACGGTTTTGTTTACGTAGATATTATTATCGGTACAACGCAAACTGCGGTTGTAGTAAACGGTGTAACACATTACGTACAAACAACACGTTCAGATTTCCCATCAGGATATGCATATCTTTCAGTTGCGAACTTTGCAGATGCAACTATTCAAATGAAGGTTGAACAACCTGAAAGTATTCAGATGAATGCATCACTTTCACTCAGTAGTGATATCGCAGTAGATTTTGGTGTTGCACTCAATAACAACTACGTTGAACCAAAAGTAGAAGTTGAATTCAGGGGCGAAAAAGTAACTCTTGACTTGCACACGTTTAACCATAGGCTTGGTCAATATATCTTTGAATATGCTTGGGTAACACCACAATATCTTAGCGATACAATCACTATGAGGCTTATGGCTAAAACGGTTGATTCTAACGAGTACAATCAAATTTCAGCACAAACGTTGACGGTTAGAGGATATTGTCAAGGACTTATTGAAAAGTATGCAACAACAAATACTGAACTTACAACGCTTGTTGTAGATTTCCTTAACTATGGTGCGGTTTGTCAACAATTTGTAAATAATGACGTTGAAAATCTTGCAAACAAGAATATTGATGCATATCAAGGGTATGCTTCCGATTATGCATCACTTACCGCACCTACAGACGTTTATGAAAGTAATTACACTTCTACCGACGTAGGATTTAGCGGAGCATATTTAGAACTTGGCTATGATGCAACGATGGCGTTTAAGGTTGCAGTTAAGAATACTGTTGACGTAAGCACACTTCACGTAGACTTCACGCTTGACGGAGCAATAGCAACTGTTGCAGGTGAAAACTTTAAGTTGACAGGCACTAAGGGTGATTACAACGTTTATACTGTTAAATTAAACGGAATTTCTCCCACAAGCTTTGCTAAGACGGTAAGGGCATCAATCAAGAATTCGTCAGATACGGAAATTGCATATTGCAACTACTCAGTAAACACCTTTATTGCTCGTAAGATTGCAAGCGGAAGTGCGGTGCCGTATGAAATAGATCTTTGCAAAGCGCTCTATTGTTTGGGTGTTAGTGCGTTAAATTATGTAGGTTAAAATCGGGTGATTAAAATGGAAAAGAAAATTTATGATAATTTAGAATTAGAAATTATTAGTTTTGAAGTAGAAGACGTACTCAAACCTAGTAACATTGTTACAGGTGGGGATGATTTTGAATTCCCTGGATTTGACGACCCGCTTTTATAACCATAATTAAAACAGGAAAAACTCCACGAGCAGGCTGTTCGTGGAGTTTTTTGTGCCCTTATAACCTTATCATTACGAATAATCCATACAAGACAATAATATTATATAATGATTATAGGTTGGCGGTGAACGGGTATGCTTGTGTTAAAAAAGAGAACGGTGGTGATTGTTGCAACCCTTTTGGTTACGGCAATAACTTTTATTGCGTGCTTTGGTGCGCTTTACAGCGGTGGAGCGGTTGGCTTAGGCGTTGGGAATAGCGATATTAGAATAGTGCTTGATGCGGGGCACGGTGGAAAGGACGGTGGCGTTTCGGGGATTAGTTCTGGAATAAAAGAAAGCACGCTTAATCTTGACGTGGTTAAAAAAATCGAACGGCATTTGGTTGCTTCGGGTTTTTCGGTTACGCTTACAAGAAGTTCAGATGCGGGGCTTTACGGGGTTGCGACAAGTAATCTTAAAAAGCGGGATATGTTGAAACGAAAGGAAATTATAAATCAAGCGAAACCAACGCTTGTGGTTAGTATTCATATGAATTCTTACGCTTTGTCGTCAAGGTGTGGTGCGCAAGTGTTTTATAAATCAGGTAGTGAAGAAGGTAAACTGCTTGCAAACCTTGTTCAAAAAAGTTTTAACGGCATGGAAAAAATGCCAAGGGATTGTAGTGCGCTTTCGGGGGATTATTATATATTGAATTGTAGTGAATATCCGTCAATTATAGCAGAGTGTGGTTTTTTATCTAATCCCGAAGAAGAAAAACTACTTTTAACCGAAGAATATCGTGAAGATTTGGCGTATGCGATTTTTAAGGGGATAATCAATTATTTAACTGAAACAACGGGTGCTTTTTGGACGGAAGGCGTTATCTGAAAATTAGATAAAATTATGTTTGCCTGAAAAAGAATTTGTGTAAAAAACAGTTCTTTTTCGGGCGTTTTTATTGTATTTTTTTTGGCGTTATGGTATAATGAAAAAGATAAAAATAGGGGGAGTATAGGCATGTTCAAGCTGGGCGATAAAATTGATAAACAGAGTGCTATTAATATCAGTCCTGTCGTGCTAGCGTTCGTTGGAGATGCGGTATATTCTCTGTTCGTTCGTGAAAGGCTGGTATTTAATTCCGATTATAAAACGGGTGCGCTTAACATTCTTGCAACAAAAGAAGTTAACGCAGGCGCACAGGCGGAATTTATTAAAGACATTATGCCACTTTTAACAGAAGAAGAAGCGGGTGTTTTTAAGCGTGCAAGGAATACGAAAAAGAAAACAAAATCTAAAAGTGCTTCGGTAGCAGATTATAATCTTTCCACGGGGTTTGAAGCGGTGCTTGGTTTTTTATTTGTAACGGGCGATTATGAAAGACTTAATTATTTATTAAACAAAGGAAATAGTGATGAAAGTTGAAGGAAGAAACGCAGTATTTGAACTGCTTAAAACAGACAAGGAAATTGATAAAATTCTCGTTCGTAAAGATTTAAAAGACGACGCAAGTAAAAGGCTAATTAACGTTATTCGTTCTCACAGAGTTAAAATTCAACTTGTGGATAAATACGTTATTGATAAAGAAAGCGTAAACGGACATAGTCAAGGCTTTATAGCATTTGTTTCCGACTATAAGTATTTTGATACAGAAGATATTTTAGAAGGGTGTGAAGATAAGGAAAATGCGCTTATCGTAATTTTATCCGAAGTTACCGACCCACATAACTTAGGAAGTGTTATAAGGGTGTGTGAATGTGCAGGTGTTGACGGAATTATTATCGGTAAAGACAGATGCGCATCTGTTTCAGATACCGTTATGAGAATTTCCGAAGGTGCGCTTAATCACGTTAAAGTTGCAAGGGTAACAAATCTTAACACGGAAATTGAAAAACTTCAAAATAACGGTTTTTGGGTGTTCGGTGCAGAAGCAGGTGGCGAAAGTATGTACGACGTGGATTTAACGGGTAAAACCTGTTTAGTTATCGGTGGTGAAGACACAGGTGTTAAACGCTTAACTCAAACCAAGTGCGATAAAATGATTTCTATTCCTATGTACGGAAAGGTTAATTCGCTAAACGCTTCGGTTGCATGCGGTGTGGCGGTGTATGAAGTAATTCGCCAAAGAATAAATAAGAAGTAGGGAAAATGGATTATAAAAACATGACGGACGAAGGGCTCGTTCTGTTAGCGCAAGAAAAAAATCAAGACGCTACAAACGAACTTTTTACTCGATATAAAAATTTCGTTAGGGCGATAATAAGAAGTAAGGATTTATTTTTGCCCGACGGGGACGTTGAAGATTTAACCCAAGAAGGTATGATGGGGCTTTTTAGCGCAGTAAATACGTATAACGGCAAGGTGCTATTTAAGAGTTACGCTTACGTTTGTATTGAAAGTGCGCTTTTGAGTGCGATAGGTAAATCTAATCGTCAAAAAAACAAAGCGCTTAATAATTCGGTTGCGTTGGAATCGGAAAACGGTGAAAGCGTAATTGAAGGTTGGGGAATGGGAAGTTATAACCCTGAAACTAACTATATTGAAGACGAGCGATTTAAGGAAGTTACCTTTGCAATAAAGGATGCACTTTCAAAATTAGAATATTCTATAATGACCTTTTATTGCGAAGGTTATTCATATGAAGAAATTGCCAAAAAAACTAATAAAAACGTTAAGGCAATCGACAATGCAATTCAAAGAATAAGAACAAAGATAAGAGATTTGCAAAAGTCTGGTAAAATTACGATATAGAAGGAGAAAAAATGTCGTATCTAGCATTATATAGGCGTTATCGTCCAACGACGTTTGATAAACTTGTAGGGCAAGAACACATTGTTAAAACGCTTATCAATCAAATAGAAAACGATAAACTTGGCCACGCATATTTGTTTACGGGAACACGTGGTACGGGTAAAACTACCGCTGCGAAAATATTTGCAAGGGCGGTTAACTGTTTACATCCTGTTAACGGTTCTCCGTGTGGAGAATGTGATGCGTGCAAAGCACTTGCAGATGCTTCTAATATTGACGTTGTGGAAATGGACGCTGCGTCAAATAACGGCGTCAACGAAATTAGAGATTTAAGAGAAAAAGTTCAATATGCGCCCGTTTCGTGCAAGTACAAAGTATTCATTATCGACGAAGTGCATATGCTTTCAGGCTCGGCGTTCAATGCGCTACTTAAAACGCTTGAAGAACCGCCAAAACACGCAATATTTATACTTGCTACAACCGAAGCGCATAAAATTCCGGCAACCATACTTTCAAGGTGTATGCGTTTTGATTTCAGACTTATAGAAACAGAGAGAATAGCAAAACTTATTGAAGATATCTACGTTGACCAAGGCATTAAATATGAAAAAGAAGCGGTATTTGCACTTGCAAGTGCGGGTGAAGGAAGTATTCGTGATGCGCTTTCAGTTGCAGACGTAGCGGTTTCTTACGCTAAACCTAAACTTACGTACGAGTCGGTTACCGAGATTTTAGGGACAACTAATTTCGACGTGCTTGCATCATTTATCAAAAATATGCTTGAAGGTAATTCTGGTGCTGTTTTATCGCTTACAGATAAACTTTGCGGTATGGGTAAAAGCGTTGGCGTGCTAACTAAGGACGTTACAGGGCTTGTTAGAAATATTTTAGTTATTAAATCGTGCGCTAACCCTAACGCTATTCTAAACTTGCCTGACGCTAAGTTTGAAGAACTTCAAACGCTTGCTAAAATTGCAACTAGCGAACGGCTTATTAGAATTTTGGAAATTTTTGCAGAAATTGAAAACACCTTAAAATATTCGCTTCATCCGAGAACGGTTTTTGAAACGGCGTCGGTTAAGGCAACACGCCCTGATTCTGATTACGATATGAACGCATTGCTTGCAAGAATT